>CAZEHS010000019.1:0-37471 GCA_964511875.1 uncultured Peptostreptococcaceae bacterium | reverse complement strand
GTATCAAACAGGTACCCGATACCAATGAGGTTAAGCTGGATCCGAAAACCGGCACTCTAATCCGGGATGGTGTTCCAAGCATCATCAATCCCGATGATAAAAGCGGCCTTGAGGCTGCGCTTCGACTTAAGGATTCCATTGGCGCCCATGTCACTGTCATCACCATGGGGCCGCCACAGGCGGACCTGGCTCTCCGTGAAGCTATGGCTATGGGCGTTGACCGTGCGATCCTGCTCACAGACCGTGCTTTTGCCGGTGCTGATACCTGGGCCACTTCTTCTGCCTTGGCAGGGGCTCTGCGAAACATCGAGCATGACCTGATCATTGCAGGCCGGCAGGCCATTGACGGGGACACAGCTCAGGTTGGTCCTCAGATTGCGGAACATCTTCAGATTCCATCAATATCCTATGTTGAAGAACTGAAGCCGACAGACGACGGAATCATTGTGAAGCGAATCTTTGAAGATGGCTACCACCGCATCCACGCTAAATTCCCCTGCCTGATCACGACACTGAAAGAACTCAATGAACCCCGTTACATGAGGGTCAGCGGAATCTACGATGCGTTCAGAACTCAGGAAGTTGAAATCTGGAATGTCAGCAACATCACCGTGGATCCTGCGAACCTAGGCCTGAAGGGTTCCCCGACCAAGGTCAAGAAATCCTTTACAAAAGGAGCGAAATCCGCTGGAAAGCTATTCCAGGTCGATCCCAAGGAATCCGCTCAAATCATCGTTGAAAAACTCAAGGAAAAGTTCATCCTTTAAACTGGAGGCATAGATCCATGAATCTTGAAGCATATAAAGGTGTAATGGTCTTTGTTGAACAGCGAACCGGAGAAATTCAGAAAGTTTCTCTGGAATTGCTGGGCAAAGGCAAATCATTGGCAAAAACGCTGAATACGGAACTTACTGCGGTCGTGATCGGCCATAAGATGGACAACCTGGCTAAAGAACTGGTCTACAACGGAGCTGACAATGTCGTTGTTGTGGATCATGAAATGCTGCACCACTACATGTGTGAGCCGTATACAAAAGCTTTGGTGGCGGTCATCAATGATAAGAAACCGGATATCGTACTGATGGGAGCAACCGCCATCGGCCGTGATCTGGCTCCGAGAGTATCCGCAAGGGTGCATACCGGTCTGACTGCGGACTGCACCAGCCTGGACATAGATCCTGAAACCAACGGCCTGATGATGACCCGTCCGGCTTTTGGCGGCAATATCATGGCAACCATCATCTGCCCGGATTATAGGCCCCAGATGTCCACAGTGCGTCCTGGCGTGATGAAAAAGCCACATCGGAATGAGAATCTGACTGGTGAAATCGAAACATTCGACGCAGAACTGATTCCAACAGATATGAACGTGACCATACTTGAAGCAGTGAAAGAAACCAAGAAGCAGGTCAATATCGAGGATGCAGTCACTCTGATCTCTGCCGGCCGCGGTATGGGCGGCAAGCACAATCTGGGTGTACTCAGCAGCCTGGCAAAAGAGCTCAAGGGAGAGGTTTCCGGCTCCCGCGCCGTCATCGATCTGGGCTGGCTGGATAAGAACCGTCAGGTTGGACAGACCGGCAAGACGGTTCGGCCGAATCTTTACTTCGCCTGCGGTATTTCAGGTGCCATACAGCATGTAGCCGGTATGGAAGAATCAGATTTCATCGTAGCCATCAACAAGAACCCGGATGCCCCGATTTTCGATGTGGCCGATCTTGGTATCGTAGGTGATGTCCATAAGGTCCTGAACTCTCTAGTGGACGAGATCAGAGCATCGAAAGCGGCAGAATAAAGAAGGTGTGTTTCAACTCATTTTTCACGGGTATACAGCATACGCAGCTGACCTGCGGGCAGCAGACACAATTCGTACCAGGAGGAAACCGGAATGAAAGGCAAGACAATCAATGAGATTCAACTTGGAGATTCAGCGGAATTCAGCAAGACGATTTCTGAATCCGATATCTACCTCTTCGCAGGCATCACCGGAGATCTTAATCCTGCCCACATCAATGAAGAAACAGCGGCTAAAAGCCGTTTTGGCGGCAGGATCGCCCACGGAATGCTGGTTTCGAGCTTCGTATCCACAGTGCTTGGCATGTATCTGCCAGGACCGGGAACCATTTACCTTTCACAGGAAGTGAAGTTCACGGCCCCAGTCAAGATCGGTGACACCATCACCGCCCGTGCAGAAGTCATTGAGCTGGACACGGCGAAACGGAAAGTGACACTCCATACGACCGTTACC
Organism: uncultured Peptostreptococcaceae bacterium; assembly: GCA_964511875.1. Taxonomy (GTDB): domain Bacteria; phylum Bacillota; class Clostridia; order Peptostreptococcales; family Acidaminobacteraceae; genus CAZEHS01. The sequence goes on along the minus strand of CAZEHS010000019.1, from coordinate 35,223 downwards.
AAACAGGACGGAGTCGTTGCCGTTGACGGTAAAGCTGTCGTAATGCCGCCAAAATGATGTGATCAAACGCTTTACATTACCTTGCTGCCCCCTTTTGCACCACTCCCTATATAAATCACCCTCTGGCTGGATTGCCCGTCCGTCAGAGGGTGATTTTATGACAAAAACACCGTAGCGGCTTCCTTAGAAGGCTACGGTGTTTTTAATAAGGCATTGCAGTTGCGGTGATTGTCTACACGTTGAACAGGAACAGCATGACATCCCCGTCCTGTACCACATATTCCTTGCCTTCCTTACGCACCAGACCCTTTTCCTTGGCAGCGGCCATGGAACCCAGCTCCTTCAGCACGTCGAAGGCGACGGTTTCGGCACGGATGAAGCCTCTTTCGAAATCGGAGTGGATTTTTCCGGCCGCTTGCGGTGCTTTTGTTCCACGGCGTATGGTCCATGCGCGAATTTCTTTAGGCCCGGCAGTAATGTAACTGATCAGGTCAAGCAGGTGGTAGCAGGCGTGGACCAGTTTATCAAGGCCCGCTTCTGTGATGCCCAGATCGTGGAGGAATTCCAGTCTTTCGGCATCTTCCAGTTCGGCCAGCTCGGCTTCGATCTTGGCGCAGAAGGTGATGACCTCGGCATTCTCTGTCTCAGCGAACTTCCGGACCGCTTCCACATGGGGATTGTCGGCACCGTCGCCCAGCAGATCGTCTTCATTGATATTGGCGGCGTAGATGATGGGTTTATAGGACATCAGGTTCATTCCGGAAACCATCTGCTGTTCTTCTTCCGTGAGTTCCATGGTTCGGGCGGATTTTCCGGATTCGAGAACAGCCATCACCCGTTCCATCATCTCCAGTTCGGCCTGAAGGGTTTTGTCGGCCCGCATGTTCCGCTTGGTGCGGTCAATCTGGCGCTCCAGCATTTCCATATCGGACAGCAGGAGTTCGATATTGATGGTTTCGATATCTCGCATGGGATCTACTGTGCTGTCAACGTGGACCACGTTTGCATCTTCGAAGCATCGTACAACATGGACAATTGCTGCTACTTCGCGGATGTGGGCAAGAAATTTGTTGCCGAGGCCTTCCCCTTTGGAAGCGCCCCGTACAAGGCCTGCGATATCATAGAATTCAATGGCAGTAGGCACCACTTTTTCTGAGTTGTGAAGCTGGCGCAGAAATTCAAGGCGCGGATCGGGTACGGCAACAACCCCTACGTTGGGCTCTATTGTGCAGAACGGATAGTTGGCGGATTCTGCTCCTGCTTTTGTAATTGCATTAAAAAGGGTACTTTTCCCAACGTTGGGAAGACCCACGATTCCGAGTTTCATAGTTTGTCCTTTCGTCAATCACGGTTAAGTGGCTTTATTTTCGGTAGTTCAACTAAAATATTATAAACTATTGAAGGAATACATGCAAGGGAGATGGGCGGGATCGGTGTCGATCATCAATCGTTATTCGTCAATCGCGCTTTTCGTGTATAATAAAAGTGTTACGGCCTGCGATGGATTGCAGAGCCTCAAGGAGGCAAGGTATGGAACCTGTTATTAGCCGACTGAACCTGGCAGATGGAATCAATGTCCATGTGCTTCGCACCCGGCAATTCAAAACCCTGCTTGTCCGATTCATAATCAGGGTTCCCCTGGAAGCAGAGACGGCTTCGGCCAACGCACTGATCAACCAGATGACGGCCAGACTTTCAAGACCCTGGCCTGAACTCAAAGCTGTCAACCGGCGTTTGGACGAGCTTTTCGGCGCCAGTCTTTATCCCCAGGTGAACAAAATCGGCGAGAGTCAGCTTTTGGAGTGGAATCTCAACTGTGCTGCCCCTGAAAGAGTCGGACAGCCTTCGTTACTTAAGGAAGCCCTTCAGTTCATGAGGGATATGATATGCGATCCCCTGCTTGGGGAAAACGGATTCGATTCAACCCTGTTTGAACAGGAGCGGGAAATTCTGCTCCAGGAGCAGGAAGCCCGTCAGAACGAGAAAATGACATATGCCTATGAACGATGCATTGAGGAAATGTGCGTCGGGGAGCCTTATGCCATCCATCGGCTGGGATCGGCTGAAACGCTGAAGATGACGGATCCATCCGGATTGTATGGTCACTACCTTGACTTGATGGGTCGCATGAACATCGACTGGATCGTTGTGGGGGATGTGGAACCGGAAGTCATAGCGGAGCTCCTGGGGGATGTTTTCCGATTGCCTCCCCGCAGACCTCTGCCTTGGAGCCGGGAGGCGATAAGGCCTGCCGGGGAAACCAGGCGGATCGTGGAACCGATGGATGTGAAGCAGGGAAAACTCTGCATGGGCTTCAGGACGGGTGTTCCGTACGAGAGTCCTGCCTACGATGCTTCTCTGCTGATGGGCATCATTTTCGGCGGCGGTGCCAGCTCACGTCTTTTTCAGACGATTCGGGAAAAAGAAAGTCTGTGCTACAGCATCTATGCCCGAACTGAGAAATTCAAATCCCTACTCATCGTTGGAGCCGGCATCGATCTTGATAAGGCGGAGGTCGTGGAGACCAGTGTACTTCGGGAGCTTGACATGCTCCGTAAAGGTGAATTCACCGAGGAGGATCTGAATTTGGCCAAGATGACCGTGATCCGTTCCCTCAACTCAATCAGGGATTCACAGCACGGTTTGGCGGATTATTACTATAATCAGCACCTGTCCACTAAAAGATACGATATCAGGGATGCGGTAAAAGCCCTTCAGGATGTTCAGCGTGATGAGGTTGTGGCTGCAGCAGGACCGGTCACTCTGGAAGTGGTCTATTTTCTCAGCGGAAAGGAGGCACAGGCATGATTCGGGAAATCCGTACACATAAGCAGCTGGATGAAACAATCATCCGTACGCTCCATCCCAGCGGCCTTGAACTGGTGATAATGCCGAAACCGGGTTATCAGAGTGCTCACGGCGGATTCTTCGTGCAATATGGATCCATTCATAATCAGTATTCAGCGGATGGGAAACAATGGAACCAACCCGCTGGAATCGCTCATTTTCTTGAGCACAAGATTTTTGAAAGTGCGAAGGATAACATATTCAGTCTGTTCGCTTCCCGCGAAGCTGCGGTGAACGCCTATACGAATTTCGTATCAACCTGCTACTATTTTTCAAGTACGGCACATTATGAAGCGAACCTCAAAGAGCTGCTTAATTTCGTGCAGACCCCCCATATCACAGATGAGAATGTTGAAAAAGAAAAAGGCATCATTGCCCAGGAAATCAAGATGTATGAGGATAATCCCGACTGGCGTGTCTATTTCAATCTGCTGAAGGGTCTATACAAGGACCATCCTGTCAGAACGGATATCGCCGGCACGGTTGAAAGCATCACCGAGATCACGGCTCCGGTCCTGATAAGTGCTTACAAACACTGGTATACGCCTGAACGGATGAAAGTCGTCATGGTCGGCAATGTGGATCCTGATCGTGGAATCGAGGCTGTTGCGGACGCACTGACTCCTGAGTTCCTGAGCCGCCGGTCGGGTGCTGCCATGGTTCCTGTGAACGAACCGTCATCTGTTTACGCTGCACGGACAGAAGAGACTTTTCCTACCACGATTCCAACCTTTTTCATCGGTCTGAAGGATGACCGTCCTTTGCCCGGTGCAGCGGGACAGTCTCAATACGCCACGTCTTCAGTGATGATGGATATCCTGTTCGGCAAGAGTTCAGAACTTTATCAGCAGCTGATGGGGAAAGGGCTGATCACCGGTGCTTTAGGAACGGAATATTCACTGGAAGCGGACTATGCGCATGGCATGCTCGGAAGTGAATCACTGGACCCTGAAGGGGCCTGGCAGTTCATCGATCGGTTTCTCACAAATGATGCAGGCAGCCTGATTACGGATGCTGAGGTGGAGCGGGTGAAACGCAAGACCATAGGCCGCTTTCTGCAGGCATGCAACAGCGTAGAAAGTCTGGCACGGATGACTGTAATGATGGTGAACAGGGGCATGGATCTTTTCGAGTATTATGATGCCCTCCAGTCACTTGACAGCAAACAGGTAAGAGAACGTTTCGAAATCATGACGGCGCAGGATCGACGGGCACTGTCCATGATACGACCCAAGTAAAGGAGAATAGAGTGAATCCCATAGCATTTGAACTGTTCGGTCTTGAAATACGCTGGTATGGCATCATCCTGGCCTGCGCAATCCTCACAGCTGTCGTAGTGGCCCTGTATAACGCAAGAAAAATGAACCTGTCCGAGGATGTGATTGCTGATATAGCCCTGTGGGGAATTCCCGGGGGTATCATAGGCGCCCGGATTTATTATGTGATCTTCGAGTGGAGTTACTTCCAGGGTAACTTCATGGAGATGATCAACATCAGAGGCGGCGGCTTGGCCATACACGGCGGGATCATCGGCGGCGTCATCGCGGGCGGAGGATACGTGCTGTATAAGAAGCTTCCTTTCTGGAAATATGCGGATGTCGCCGGGATGAGCCTGGTCATCGCGCAAGCCATCGGGAGATGGGGCAACTTCATGAATAATGAAGCCCATGGGGGTCCTACTGATTTACCCTGGGGCATCCTGGTGGACGGACAGAAAGTTCATCCCACTTTCTTTTACGAATCATTCTGGAACATGTGTCTGTTTGCTTTTCTCATGTGGTACAACCCGAGAAAAAAAGCGGATGGCGAGGTGTTCTGCCTCTATCTTGTGCTGTATTCTGTGGCACGGTTCTTCATCGAAGGCATGCGGACGGACAGTCTTATGCTCGGGCCGTTACGGGTAGCTCAGGTCCTGAGTCTCGGCCTGATCATCGGCTTCTGGATCCTTCGCTGGGTGCTGATCCGACAGGATTCGAAGAAACGGAACGATTCATTGCAGTAAACTGTAATATCAGATGTGATTTATGAGAAATGAGTCTGCAGACCTACTGGCGCAGACTCATTTTTTTTATTCCCTGTAACCCCTGCCATCAGGCTATTCATCCTCACCCTATCAATGCAATGATTTTTAGCTATTCCTACATCTTGTGGTATTCAAATGGGTTAAACACTAGATGTGCTTTTTCCAGTTTTCAAACACCTCAAAGCCTTAATAATCAGCCAATTATCAAATTTTATTATATTGCTAGATTCCAGTTTTTCGGGTAAAATGATTGTGAAAGTGGTTGAAAGTGGGTTGTGATGGGTAATAAACCCTACACAGCGGGGTGAATCGTATGTTTTTTGGAGAATTCCAGCACACCATAGATGCAAAAGGACGGATGAACATTCCGGCGAAATTCCGGGAAGACTTCGAGGAGACAGTATACCTCACTAAAGGTCTGGATCAATGTCTTTTTGTGTTCCCCACGGAAGAGTGGAAACTCTTTGAGGCCAAACTGAAATCTCTGCCACTGACAAACCGGAATGCCAGAGCCTTTGTACGGCTGTTCTATGCAGGCGCGACGGCGTGTGAAACAGATAAACAGGGCAGGGTAGTCATTCCACAGAACCTTCGGGAATACGCAGGGCTCGACCGTGATGCAGTTGTCATCGGTGTCGGAACTCGGGCAGAAATATGGTCCGTTGAGAATTGGAATGCATATAATAACGACGATACATTGAGTTATGACGCGATAGCTGAACATATGGCCGAACTTGGCATCTAAGGAGATTCTCATGGCATTTGCCCACACGTCAGTTCTGCTGAAGGAAACAATCGACTACTTGAAAATCAAACCAGATGGGATATATGTCGACGGTACGCTTGGAGGCGGAGGGCATTCAGAGGCTGTCCTGGAGTGCCTGACAACAGGAATACTGATCGGTATAGATCAGGATCAGGACGCACTTAAGGCCGCATCAGAGAGACTCGATCGTTTTGGTCGGAGATTCGTACCTGTACATGCCAATTTCTCAGAAATTCCGCGGGTTCTGGATGAACTCCACATCGAAGCGGTCGACGGTATCATCCTTGACCTGGGAGTTTCATCCTATCAGCTTGATACAGGAGAACGGGGTTTTTCCTACATGCAGGAAGGTCCTTTGGACATGCGAATGAATCAGGATCAGCCTCTGGGTGCTTGGCAGGTGGTCAATACCTATTCAGAAGAACATCTGACAAAAATAATCCGGGACTATAGCGAAGAAAAATGGGCGAAACGGATTGCCGAGTTCATAGTCAAGGCCCGTGAAACTGCACCTGTCGAAACCACTGAGGAACTCGTCAGGATAATCAAACAGGCCATTCCTGCAAAAGCAAGGCAAGACGGACCACACCCTGCCAAACGTACTTTTCAGGCAATACGGATAGAAGTGAATAATGAGCTTGGGATACTGGAAGACACGATTCGAAGCGCAACACCCAGACTGAATGATGGCGGCCGGTTCTGTGTCATTACATTCCATTCGCTTGAGGATAGAATCATCAAACAGACATTCAGGGACTTAAGCAAAGACTGCATCTGTCCTCCGGAAATGCCGATGTGCAGATGCAACACCATTCCACTGGTTCGGGTAATCACACGGAAGTCTGTGGAACCCAGCGGGGAAGAATTGGAAAACAATCCCCGGGCAAGAAGCGCCAGATTGCGCGTTGCCGAAAGAATCAACAGAGCCTGAAAAAACGTAATTCTCTAAAAGGAGGTACTTTATGGAGGCAGCCCGTAATCTCACCAATCATGAACACTGGCAGGATTCCTTAAGCGTATCGGGGAAAAGACCGGACCCTCGCCTTGTGAGAAAAGCACAACCCCGCATTGCTCAAGTGACATTACAGGCAGTTTTCTGCATAGCCATTGTTTTCGGCGCTATGATCCTGCTTCTTGTAAGGTACTCGGATATCGCAGAGCAGAAGGTCAATGTCTATCAGATGAAATCCGAGGTCCGTAAGATGGAACTGACCCGTGATGAGCTGAAAGCCTCACTGGACAAAGGTCTGGACCTTGAAGCCATCGAGAGTATCGCGGTTGAAAAGCTTGGAATGCAATATCCTGCACAAACGCAAATTGTTTACATAGAGAAGACCTCACTGTATACTTTAAGTAAACCAAGGAGCCCTGCAAAAATGGGTACGACTGACAAAGTACAACGCTGGGTCCAGTCCATTCCATGGTTCGATAAGAAACAGGCCGCGGTTTTGAATACCAAGTAACTGCTGTGAGGTGATTGTATGAACGAGCCTGGTATTTCTATGAAAGAAAGGCTCTTTTTTCTTTTTTGTTTTCTTCTGTTTATTTTTGCTGCACTGGGTGCACGGCTGGGCTATATTCAGATATTCATGCATGAATCCTATAGTCAGATGGCGCAGGATCAACAGACCCGTTCCATCACCCTGCCTGCAATAAGAGGTGAAATCACGGATCGTAAGGGCGAGAAACTGGCGTTCAGTATCCGCAGTTACAGCGTCTGGGCAGAAACTACCCGGGTCAAAGACAGGGAAGGCACTGCCCGTCAACTGGCAGAGTTTCTGGAGATCCCGGAGACTGATATCCTGACAGCACTCAAGGATAAGAAGCAGTATGTCCGGATCGGCAAGGAAAAGCTGGGTCAGAGCATTGCCCTACAGATCAAGGAATTGAAATTGAAAGGCATAACCATTGAGGAGACTGTCAAACGAGTCTACCCCAAGGAAAACCTGGCATCCCATATCATGGGATTAACTACTGACGACAGCAAAGGGCTGGCTGGAATCGAGCTGGCATTTGAGAAAGAATTGAGTGGAAAACCAGGTAAGCTTGTGATCCGCGCTGATGCCTACGGCAGACAATTGCCCAATGGCTCGAAGGAGACCCTGCCGCCTCAGAATGGTCGGACGATTGAATTGACCATTGATGAAATCATTCAGCATTATACTGAAAAAGCGTTGGATGCGGCCATGATCAGAACGGATGCCTCCGGAATGATGGCGGTGATGATGGATGTTCGAACCGGGGAAATTCTGGCTATGGCATCACGGCCGGATTATAACCCCAATCAGCCCAGAGTTCCGCTTAAGGCTGAAGATGTCCCCCTGTTGGAAGCAATGGATGATAAGGCCAAGGTTCAATACTGGAACGAGATGTGGAAGAACCGGGTTGTGAACAGCCTTTATGAGCCCGGTTCCACATTCAAACTCATCACAGGGGCATCCGCTCTGGACTCAGGCGCAATCACCGTCAATTCAACATTCGAAGATCCTGGATATGAAATTGTGGATGGAGTCAAAATCAAATGCTGGAGCCCGACACCCCATGGACATCAGGATTTTTTCGAAGCGACACAAAACTCCTGCAACCCTGCGTTCATTCAGATCGGGATGAGACTTGGCAAAGAGAACTTCTTCGAGTATTTAAAGCGCTTCAATCTCGACAAAAGGACAGGAATAGAACTTCCAGGGGAAAGTGCTCCCCTTATACGGTCATTGGAAAAAACTGTAAATGTGGATTTTGCCCGGATGACATTCGGATATTCCGTTTCTGTGACTCCTCTGAGGATGGTGACCGCTTTAGGCGCCATGGCAAACAAGGGACAGTTGATGGCCCCGCACTTAGTGAAAAGCATCCGGGATGATCAGGGCAAAGTCATTCTCAGTACGGCGCCTCAGTCGATGGGACAGGCGATTTCGGAGTCGACAGCAGCGGATATGCTGAAGGTAATGGAAAGCGTGGTCACTGAAGGATCCGGAAAGAAAGCATACGTACCGGGATACCGCATCGGCGGAAAAACGGGTACAGCCAATAAGATCATTGATGGAAAGTATAGCTCAGATCGTGTGTATTCCTCCTTTGCGGCAGTAGCTCCCTTGGATAATCCTCGGCTGGCTCTTTTGATCGTGGTAGATGAACCGAAAGCCAATGGCATCCATTTCGGATCTTTGGTTGCTGCTCCGATAGCCCATGAGATATTAAGGGACACACTGGGATATCTTGAAATTCCGCCTCAATTTGAAGGAACAGTCAAAGAAGTCACCATTCCGGATTTGAAGGGTAAGAGTCTTTATGAGGCAAAAAGGATCCTGACTGCACTTAAGCTGGACTTTGTCCTTCCGGATAATCTGCTTGATGAATCGGTATTGATGGTATCCGATCAGTATCCCAAGGCAGGGGAACGTGTCTTTGAAACCACCAGGGTGATCCTGTACCCTGGGAGAAGAGATGCTCCTCCGCAATGATCAATCTTATGTTATAATTATTGGTGTTTAAATTCGATAAAGGCAATCCGAATTTGCGGATTGCCTTTATCATTCGGCAGGTGCTGTATGAAACTCCAAGAACTGATCCTAGCTACGAATCCACTGGCAATGACAGGGGATCCAGAAACAGAAATAAAAGGCGTTTCCTATGATTCAAGACGCGTCGCTGCGGGGCATTGCTTCGTCTGCATCCGGGGATTCCTGGCCGACGGCAGGCAATATGCACGATCTGCTGCGGCATCCGGCGCCTCTGTAATTGTATTCGATGAACTGAATGATGATCTGTCGCTGCTGATCGATCAGGGGGCTGCGACACTGCAGGTAGCAGACTGTCGTGAAGCTCTGGGGGCGATCAGTGCCGCATTTTATGAATATCCCGCTGAATCCCTGCTGATGGTCGGTGTGACCGGAACTAACGGCAAGACTTCAATCACTCACCTGGTTGCAGATCTGATGGAGCAGCTTGGACATAAGACGGCGGTTTTCGGCACGATTGTAAACCGGGTGGCTGACGAAATCATACCTGCCTCTGTCACGACACCGGAATCGCTGGAACTCAATCAGATGCTCTCCCTTGCAAGAGAAAAGACTGTTACCTGCTGTGCCATGGAAGTTTCATCCCATGCAATGTCACTGAAACGCGTTGCCGGTATCCACTTTGACTATGGAATTTTCACCAATCTCACAAAGGATCATCTGGATTTTCACGAGACTATGGATGCGTACTATGAAGCAAAAGCCGGTTTTTTTGAACTCTCCAGTAAGGCGCTGATCATCAATACGGATGATCCATATGGGAAAAGGCTCTCGGTTCGATATGCAGGTGGTCAGGTTCCTGTGATAACTTACGGGATCGACAGCTCGGCGGATCTGCATGCCACAGACCTGGAAATGACTCCTCAAGGCAGCCGGTTCAACCTGAATTGGAAGGGGTCGGACATTTCCGTCTGGATGCCCATACCAGGAAAAATTTACGTCTACAACATATTAGGCTCTCTGGCCATCCTCCTGATGGAACAGGTGCCTCTGGAAACTGCGGTGGATTGCGTTTCCCGTGTTAAACCCTTGAGAGGAAGGCTGGAACCGGTTCCCAATGACCTGGGATTCACTGTCCTCATTGATTATGCCCATACCCCTGACGGGTTGGAGAATGCAATCAACTCCGCGCGGATTTTTACGCAGGGCCGACTGATTACCGTTTTCGGCTGCGGCGGGAACAGGGATCGTACTAAGCGCCCTCAAATGGGAGAAATCTCAGTCCGACTGTCCGATTACTCATGGGTGACAAGTGACAATCCCCGCAAAGAGGGTCCAAGAGCAATCATCACAGAAATCCTCAGCGGAATGAGCGGGCTTACGGAACGATATACGGTTGAACCCGACCGTGCTGCCGCGATAACCGGTGCCCTGGCAATGGCAGGGAAGGGCGATACAGTACTCATAGCCGGTAAAGGCCATGAGACATATCAGATTATAGGCGAAATCCGGACACACTTTGATGACAGGGAAGTTGTTCTGGACTGGTTTGCGAGGGCTGCGAAATGACACCACTCAGTATTGAAGATGTTCTGGAAATAACAGAAGGGCAACTCCTTCATGGGGATGTCATGATACCTTTTTCGGGTTACACTACGGATTCACGGTCAGTGCTTCCGGGCAATCTGTATATCCCCATCGTTGGAAGATGGTTTAACGGCAACGATTTCATCGCCGATGTAATGGTACAGGGAGCATCCTGGAGTCTGATAAGCGACCTGAGTAAAATCCCGTTGGATAGCAATCTGGACGAACAGGGTTTGATTTTTGTCGACGACACCATGGAGGCTCTTCAGAAGCTGGCGGCCCATGTCCTTGAGAAAAGATGTTCTCCTCCTGTTACCGCTTTGGCAAACAAAAGAAGGAACTCAAACAAAAAATTGATTGCAGGCTGCTTGAAAACCCTTCAGGAGGATTGTTGACATGAGCGGTATGACGTATCAGTTGGGGGTGGGATCAATAGCCTGCGCTGCTGCCTGGCTATCAGGTCCGATGATTATTCCATTCCTGACAAAACTGAAAATCGGGCAGACAATCCGTGAGGAAGGCCCTCAGAGCCATCTGGTGAAAGCCGGAACGCCTACCATGGGCGGGTTCATCATACTGGTAGGGCTTGTAATCGCTGCTGTCATGGCAGGCATACCTGACATGTCCGCCGGAATCGTATTGGTCAGCACTCTTGGATTCGGAGCCATAGGCTTTTATGATGATTACATTAAAATCGTTAAGAAGCGTAATCTGGGCCTTCGGGCATGGCAGAAGGTTGTCGGACAGATCCTGGTCGCTTCGGTCGTAACCGGCATGGCACTTCAATCCGGGTCGGAGGTCTTCGTTCCCGGTGCCGGTTTATATTGGGACATGGGGCTGCTGTTCGTTCCCTTTATGATCCTGGGACAGGTTTTTTTCACGAACAGCGTAAATCTGACGGATGGGTTGGACGGCCTTGCAGGAGGCATCACACTGATTGTCCTCGTGTTCTTCGGCGCAGCGGCATGGAAATTCGGATCTCCTCAGACCGGGTTGCTTGCAGCCGGACTGGCCGGCGGCTGTTTGGGTTTCCTTCGTGTCAATGTTCATCCGGCGAAGGTTTTCATGGGTGACACCGGTTCCCTGGCATTGGGCGGTGCGGTCGCAGGGCTGGCTGTAGCCATGAAGCTCCCACTCATCCTCCCGATCGTGGGTTTCATTTACTGCGCTGAAGCTGTTTCGGTGATACTGCAGGTCGGTTCTTTTAAGCTTACAGGGAAGCGCATCTTTAGAATGGCGCCCCTTCACCACCATTTTGAACTTAGCGGCTGGAAGGAAACCATAGTTGTACGGGCGTTCTGGAGTGTCACGGGAATCATGGCCCTGCTGGCCTGGATGTTGCTATAAGGAGGGCTTTATGATTTTACAGGGACGGAATGTATTGGTTGTCGGACTTGCAGTATCAGGTATTCCGGTAGTACAGGCGCTGCACCGGTTAGGTGCCCGTGTCTCAGTGAACGATCTTAAGAATAAGGCGGATCTGGCAGAATGCTGGGATGCTCTGGATCCGCTTGTCACATCATGGATACTCGGTGCGCATCCTGACAATGCATCGGATTATGACCTGTTGGTGCTGAGTCCGGGTGTACCGACGGACCTTCCATTCATTTCTAAAGCCAGAGAGGCTGGTACGGAAATCATCGGCGAGCTCGAGCTGGCTTACCGCTGTGGAAAAGGTACTTTCATAGCAATCACGGGTACGAATGGAAAAACCACCACCACCGCTCTCGCAGGTGAAATATTCATCCGGGCAGGGAGAAAAACAGAGGTTGTCGGAAATATTGGGATCCCCGCTATTGAAAAGGCCCTTGAAGCAACGGAAGACACCGTGTTCATCACTGAAGTCAGCAGCTTTCAGCTGGAATCCTGCACGGAATTCCACCCGAAAATCGCGGTTGTCCTCAATATCACCCCTGATCATCTCAATCGTCATAAGACAATGGAAAATTACACCGGTGCCAAAGCAAAGATATTTGCAGAGCAGACGGGTGAAGATACGCTGATCCTCAATTACGACAACCTGGCTTCAAGAGCTCTCGCAGACATTGCACCCGCAGCGGTTCGATTTTTCAGCCGGGTAAAATTGGAACCGGGTTTCACAGGTGTGGAAGACGGATGGATCATTATCCGCGAATCCAAAGGAGACATCAGAATTTGTCCCGTATCGGACCTTTTCGTTCCAGGAACTCACAATCTGGAGAATGCTCTGGCTGCAGCAACGCTGGCCTATTGTTCCGGGATTGCTCCTGAAGTCATTGCGGAAAGTCTCAGGTCCTTCCAGGGTGTGGCTCATCGCATCGAGTTTGTGGGCGAATACAATGGAGTCCGTTTCTATAACGATTCCAAGGGAACGAATCCCGATTCGACCATCAAGGCAGTTGAAGCCATGCAGGGGCCAACGGTTCTTATTGCCGGAGGGATGGACAAAGGATCCGAATTCGACGAACTGGTATCCGTATTCGGTTCAACAGTCACTGATCTTGTCCTGATAGGGGAAACCCGCGAAAAAATCCAGGAATCTGCCCGGCGGGCGGATTTTCACAACTCAGTCCTTGTATCCACAATGGAAGAAGCAGTCCGGGAAGCCTGGCGCCGGGCAATTCATGGCGGTAACATACTTCTGTCGCCAGCCTGCGCCAGTTGGGACATGTACCCGAATTTCGAGGTACGGGGCCAGCATTTCAAGGACAGCGTCAAACTGCTGATTCAGGAGCTTAATTCATGAAGATCAGACAAAAAAGTGATCGTCTGCTGTTGACCAGTGTCCTTGTGCTAGTGCTGATAGGCATTTTGATGGTTTTCAGTTCCAGCTTCTACTATGCTCTCCAACGGTTCAACGATCAGTACTATTTCTTTCGAAAAGAGCTTCAATGGGCACTTATCGGTCTTGTCGGGATGGCTGTGATGTCGAAGGTTAATTACCGGAAACTGGAAGCCTTCGGAATTCCAATGCTTCTGATATCCCTGACGCTCCTGCTGGTTGTCGTATTCACTCCGCTGGGGATGGAGCTCAATGGTGCCAAGCGATGGATCAGCCTGGGCGGAATAACACTGATGCCTGGCGAAATAGCTAAATTCGGAGTGATATTGTTCATGGCGTCAAGGCTGGCCAAGGATAAGAGCGGTCTTCGGAAACCCAAAGATCTTTTGGAGTATGTCGTGGTCATTGCTTCGGTTTTTTTCCTGATCATAAAGCAGCCCAACCTCAGTACCGCCCTGACAATCTTCGGTGTTGGATTCGTACAGCTGTTCGTTGGGGGACTGCCGTTTTTCTATGTATTCAGCGGATTGGGTGCAGGCGGTTTTGCCGCTGTGATGCTGGTCAAAACCTCTGAATATCGGATGGAACGTTTGACCACATTCCTTGATCCCTTCAAGGATACATCGGAGAAGGGCTGGCAGGTAGCCCAGTCGCTTTTCGCCCTGGGGTCCGGCGGATTCTTCGGTGTCGGGCTGGGAGAAAGCATCTCGAACAAACTCTATATCCCGGAACCTCAAAACGACTTTATATTTGCTACGATCGGTGAGGAATTCGGATATCTGGGCTCTCTGGTAGTGATACTACTTTTTGTTATACTCATATGGAGAGGTATAAAGATCGCTGTCAATGCAAAGGATCGTTTCGGATTCTTTCTTGCAACTGGAATAATTGCGACAATCGGCATCCAGACCGTTATAAACATCGCAGTTGCGACTTCATCCATGCCCGTTACCGGAGTGCCGCTGCCGTTCATCAGTTTTGGAGGAAACAGTCTGTCCCTCCTGATGGCACAGGTCGGCATCCTGCTCAACATATCCCGTACCAGTCTTAAAAGTGAGGGAACCCCATGAAGGTAATCGTAACCGGTGGTGGAACCGGTGGTCATATAAACCCGGCTATCGCCATCGCACAAAAAATCAGAGAAAAAACCCCTGACGCGGACATCCTATATGTGGGAACTGAACGGGGCATGGAAAGCGATCTGGCTCCACGAAGCGGATTCCGTTTTGAAGCAATATCCGTAAAAGGATTCCGACGGAAATTGAGTCTGGACACACTGAAAACCATCGGGACCCTGATTAAGGGTCTGCACCAAGCTAACTCCCTTATTAACCGTGAAAAACCGGATCTGGTTATCGGCACAGGAGGTTATGTATGCGGCCCCCTGGTTTTCCTGGCAGCAATCAAGGGTTCCAGGACTATGATCCATGAACAGAACGCGATACCTGGTATGACGAATAGGATTCTCAGCCGGTTTGTTGATTCTGTGTGCATAAGCTACGAGGATTCAAGGAAGACTTTCACACGGGCTAAGCGATTGGTTCTTACCGGGAATCCGGTGCGGACGGAATTTTCACATCTGGATCGAAATGCATGCAGGGCTGAACTGGGAATCCCAGCCGATGGGTTCCTGGTGGTATCCACCGGTGGAAGCGGCGGAGCTGGTGCAATCAACCAGGCTGTGAGAGGCATATTTCAGAAAAATATCGAACCTGGGATGTTTTGGATTCATATCACCGGGAAAAACTATTATACTGAATTCATGGAAGAAATGACCGGTATTTCTGAAACCGGCCCTTTGCGCACAATGGCGTTCAGTCATGACATGCCCAGGCTGATCGGAGCTGCCGACCTGATCGTCAGCCGTTCCGGGGCTCTTATCATTGCAGAAATGGCAACTGCCGGTATACCCTCGATTCTGGTGCCGTCTCCCAATGTTGCAAACAACCATCAGGATTATAATGCCTTGATATGTGAAAAAGCAGGAATGTCCCGGATATTGTGGGAGAAGGATCTTGACTCCGAGTCATTGTCACGGGTCGTCACGACACTGAAGAATACCGATGGTATGCTGGAAACCATGAAGAATGCCGCGCTTTCCATGAACATGGAAAAATCGGCAGACCGGATTTTTGATGAGGTCGCGACTTTGACCAATCACAGCATTAGGGAAGGAAAGGTGTAATCCGTTGAACTGGAAAGGATTGATCCAATTTCTAAAGCTGCTTCTCATGCTGGGTGCCATACTGGGAGCGGGATATCTGGCTGTTTTCAGGACAGATTGGTTTTTACTGAAGGGATTCGAGGTTCAGGCCAACGACGACAGGCGCCCCTGGATAGAGGAAAACTTCAAAAAATACTTTGAATCACGAAACACCTTCCTGATAAGCCTTGAGGAAGGGGCGGATAACCTTCGGGCAGATCCGTCGGTCCGAAGTGTTGAAATAAAGCGTAAATTGCCTGGAGCACTCATTTATCACATTGACTACCGCATTGCTGTCGCTGGATTTGAATTTGAAAATCTGAACCTGATGGTAGACCGGGAAGGGTACCTTGTCAGCACGACATCTGAAAGTCCCATCGATCTGCCTCTGGTCACCGGCTTGAAAATGGACGGCTTCGTTATCGGAAAACCGGTGGATACCGCACAGAAGCAGGAGTTCAAATCATTACTGGATCTGATAACCCTCCTTGGTAATGCATCCATAGAAAAAGAGTGCAGGATGGTCATGGAGGAGCAAACGGTACTGGTGATTCTCAAGAGCGGAATCAGCGGTCGGTTTT
This sequence comes from uncultured Peptostreptococcaceae bacterium, assembly GCA_964511875.1. Classification (GTDB taxonomy): domain Bacteria; phylum Bacillota; class Clostridia; order Peptostreptococcales; family Acidaminobacteraceae; genus CAZEHS01. Next base: position 18,997 of record CAZEHS010000019.1, on the reverse strand, counting down.
GGTATCGCGGGTCCATGGAGACCAGCTTCAACAGATTCATGACAGTGTATAACGATCAGATCAAAAAAGGGGTGACTTCAGGGTTGATTGATGTGAGCTCTGAAGGGTATCCTGTATACAAGCCGTTTGGTGAATAGGAGGGTCAGCATGACTTTAAAGGATAAGGTGATCATAGCCATAGTATGCCTGGCTCTTGGGGTTGTACTCTCAGTTCAATTCCGAATTGTTCAGGGTAATACTCTTACCCTGCTTCCGAACCAGAAATCCACAGAGCTTTCAAATGAGCTGAAAAAGGTTCAGGACGAAAAGGAGAACCTTCTGCGGGAACTGGCAAGACTGGAGCAGAAACTGGGAGATTTCCAGAGCTCTGCTTCAAAAGAGAATGTTTTGATCAAGAATCTCAATGAAGAACTGGACCGGTACCGGATGATCGGGGGTTTCAGGGACGTGAAAGGACCTGGAATCATCGTGACCCTGGATAATCCGCCGAAGGACGCCAATTTCAATGCCGATGTCAATATCGTCTATGAGTATGAACTGCTGCTGAGCCTGATAAATGAACTCAATGCAGCAGGCGCGGAAGCAGTTTCAATAAATGAACAGAGATTGATTTCAACCTCGGAAATCCGTTCCGCGGGAAATGCCATCAACATCAATGCAGTTCCGCTAGCCCCCCCGTATATCATTAAAGCCATCGGGAACAAGGATACGCTGGACGGCGCGCTGAACCAGGTTTTTGGGATTGTCTCAATCCTAAGGGATCACCGTTATCTGGTGAGTGTGCGGAAACAGGACGATATAAGCATCCTGAAGTATAAGGATGTGGTCAAGCTGAAATACGCGCAGCCGGTTGAAGTGCAACAGTGAGGTGCATATGATCAGAAAACTGAATAAAACCGATTTCTTCTGGCTGACCCTGCTTCTGGGGGTACTGCTTGCGTTCCAGTCCAGGACGCTGATGGCGGGCGCGAAATACATTCCGCTTCAGCAGCTCCAGCAGGCTCAGCTGACACTTGAAAAACAGTCAGCCGAACTGCAGGTCCTGCGAAATCAGGTGAAGGTCAAGTCGGACCAGATCAAGAACATTGAAAGCGGTACTGATGTGGAACAGGAGCTGATAGAACAGCTTCAGTCAGAAATCGACGAACTGCAGACTTTCACAGGCCATGAGGATGTGGAAGGACAGGGTGTGATCATCATCATATCGGATGGTACCAGCAAGCTCTTCGAGAATGAGGATCCGAACAACCTGATGGTTCATGATCTTGATATCCGGACCATCGTAGACGATCTCCGATATGCCGGGGCTGAGGCCATTTCGGTCAATGACCAGAGAATAGTGGAACACATCACTCCCATCTATTGCAACGGCCCGACCATCAAGGTGAACGATCAGATGTGTTCACAGCCGTTCATCATCAAAGCAATAGGCAATAAGCGCTTTCTGGAAGCTGCCATAAATGCTCCGGATAAATACGGCGGCATCCTCAGGCAGTGGGGGCTTTTCATCGAAGTGAATACCAGCATGAACGTACGGATCCCGAAATATGGCGGAGACATCCAGTTTAAATATCTCCAGCCGGTAAAGGAAGGTGTCTAGATGATTATCGTTATACTTGGACTTTTACTGGGACTGATGCTGGGTTTCTTCCTGCCGGTCACTTTTTCCGCAGCATACTCCATTTACCTGTCAGTGGCCATCCTTGCTGCCATTGACTCCGTTTTCGGCGCCTTCCGTGCAAATTTGGAAGATCACTTCGACAGTATGGTATTCCTGACAGGTTTTTTCTCCAACGCTCTTCTGGCAGGAATCCTTGCCTATATAGGCGATGTCCTGGGAATCCCACTTTACTATTCGGCCATTTTTGTCTTCGGAGTCAGACTGTTCAACAATCTGGCCATCATCCGGCGAATATATCTGGATAGGCTGAAGAACCGCGTCCGGTGAGTCAGTAAAATGACTGTTCTGATGAACGGAAATCGTCTGCAGATAAGGCTCGACGAACTTCAATAAATCGGTAAAATATGATAACATGGCTATATTCTCAGGCCATCATCTGTGTTATGATAGTGTCAGACTTGGGAACCTTATAGTCTGTATTGGTTAGAAAACCACAGTTCTGTGGATTCAGATAGGTACCTCGGTACACAGGGTATCAATAGGACATTAAAGGGGGAACTTACATGTTAGAGTTCGATATCGACATGGATCAGTTTGCGCAAATCAAAGTCATTGGTGTAGGCGGCGGCGGCAATAATGCCGTGAATCGCATGATCGATGCTAACCTTAAAGGTGTGCAGTTCATTGCCATCAATACTGATAAGCAGGCCTTATACACATCAAAGGCAGAATATAAGATCCAAATCGGTGAAAAACTGACTCGAGGCCTTGGTGCAGGTGCGAATCCGGAAATCGGACAAAAGGCTGCTGAAGAAAGCCGGGACGATATATACCAGGCACTGCAGGGCGCTGACATGGTATTTGTCACAGCAGGCATGGGTGGCGGTACGGGAACCGGAGCAGCCCCGATAGTAGCTGAAATAGCAAAGGAAATGGGTATCCTCACCGTGGGTGTAGTCACCAAACCATTCACCTTCGAGGGCAGAAGACGGATGCTTCACGCTGAAAAAGGCATTGAGGATCTTAAAAAGAAAGTCGACACCCTTGTAACAATCCCCAACGACCGTCTGCTGCAGGTCGTCGAACGCAAGACATCAATCGTTGATGCGTTCAGGATTGCTGATGATGTTCTCCGACAGGGTGTACAGGGTATTTCTGATACAATCGCTGTTCCTGGCCTTATAAACCTTGACTTTGCAGACGTTAAAACCATCATGTTCGAACGGGGCCTGGCCCACATGGGAATCGGACGGGGAAGCGGTGAGAATCGTGCCGTTGAAGCCGCCAAGCAAGCGATCCACAGTCCGTTGCTGGAAACATCCATAAACGGCTCGAAAGGCGTACTGATCAATATCACCGGCGGTACGAATCTTGGACTTTTTGAAGTTAACGAAGCGGCAGAGGTCGTGGCGCAGGCTGCTGATCCGGATGCCAATATCATATTCGGTGCCGTCATCGACGAATCGATGAAGGATGAAATCAGACTGACGGTAATCGCTACAGGCTTTGACGGGCCGAGCTTCAGCGGCATATTTGCTACAGATCATATCCAGAAAGCGGTTCAGGATCATGTCCGTGCTGATGTCAAGGCTCCGGTTGCGGAAATTCCTGTCGCAGCTGCACCGGTTGTAGAGGCTGCAGTCGAGGAAAAGGCTGAACCACAGGAAGACGAGCTGGATATTCCGACTTTCCTGCGACGAAAACGATAATCAGACCACTTCGTGACCCGGACCTGTCCGGGTCACTGCTGTGTTCGTCAATATACCAAGGACAGTATATTGCTTTGATAGTAGCCCCAGATGATGTATAATGATGGGAAGGAGGGTTGCTGATGAAATGTCCGTTTTGTGATTATGAAGAAGCCAAGGTTGTTGATTCCCGTCCGACTGACGAAGGTCATGCGATCCGCCGACGCCGTGAATGCATCAAATGCAGAAATCGGTTCACGACTTATGAAAAAGTTGAAGAAATCCCTCTGGTTGTTGTGAAAAAAGATGGCAACCGTGAATCCTATAACCGGAACAAGATTTTCAACGGGATCATCAAGGCCTGTGAAAAGCGTCCGGTATCCATTGAGTTGATGGAGGTCGTAATCGACCGCATTGAGAAAAAGCTGCACAATTCCATGGAAAAAGAGATCTCATCCAATGTCATCGGACAGATGGTGATGGAGGAACTTAAAGCCCTGGATGAAGTGGCTTATGTTCGTTTTGCGTCCGTTTATCGCCAGTTCAAGGACATCAACACCTTTATTGATGAACTGACCAAGCTCATCGATGAAAAGAATGTCTGATGGAGAAGCCATGAAACCCGATTATCTAATTACTGAACAGCTGGGAGTCCATTTGATACAGTTTCCCCATTTGATCGACGCAGGACTGAAAGCTCATGGAGTATCCACCCGAAAAGGCGGAGTCAGCCAAGGGCCTATGCTTTCGTTGAACATGGGAAGACGCTTATTGGATTCAAAGGAGAACATCATTGAGAATCAGCGGCGAGCAGCCGAAGCCCTGGGAGTTTCCCCGGGTTCCTTTGTGTTTTCAGATCAGGTTCATGGCACGAAGATACAGGAAGTGAATCTGGAAAACTTCACGGATCCGATCCGCGAAACCGATGGGCTGATTACCGATGTGCATGGCATCACTCTCGTGACCATTTATGCGGACTGTATGCCGATTCTGATATATGATCCTGAGCATAAGGCAATAGGGATGGCTCATTCCGGCTGGCGTGGTACCGCTCAAGGCATCGGACCAAGACTTGTACAGGCAATGGCAGGTCGATACGGCTCCAGGCCTGAGCATTTACTTGCCGCATTGGGTCCGGCAATCGGACCGTGCTGCTTTGAAGTCGGCGAAGAAGTGGTAAGCACGTTCAGAGCCATGGATCTGCTGAAAAGCGAATCAGCCTGGCTCACTTATCGGAATGGTAATCCCCATGTGGATTTGAATCACATCAACAGGGTTCTCCTCACCGATACGGGGATTGATTCCGAGGCGATAAAATCGGCATCCCTTTGCACCCGCTGCAATTCAGACCTGTTCTATTCACACCGCAGGGATCAGGGCAATACCGGCCGCATGGCGGCATTGATGGCGTTATAGGAGTAATGATCATGAGCACCGTGAAAAGCAAATCCATACAAAACAAAATCGCTGTCGCAGATCCGGGCGGAATCGCCGCAGAAATGGGTGTTGAAGCAGGAGACAGACTTCTGACGATCAACGGCACCCCTGTCCAGGATGTCATCGATTATCTTTTTCTAAGCGCAGATGAATACATTGAAGTGGAAATCCAGAAGCCTGACGGAGAAGTCTGGCTGCTTGAAATCGATAAAGAATTCGATGAGAAACTGGGCATCGAATTTGAAAACCCCATCATGGACGATCCCCGCAACTGCAGGAACGCCTGTGTGTTCTGTTTCATTGATCAGATGCCCACGGGCATGCGGGATTCCCTGTATTTCAAGGATGACGACTCAAGGCTGTCATTTCTTCAGGGGAACTTCATCACCCTGACCAACGTCTCAGATAGTGACATAGACCGAATGATCAGGTACCACATCAGTCCGGTCAACGTTTCGATCCATACGACTAATCCCGAGCTGCGGACCGCGATGCTGGGCAACCGTTTTGCGGGCGATGTACTGCTCCGGATGTCCCGTCTCGCAGAAGGCGGCGTCAAGCTCAATGGTCAGGTGGTCCTGTGTCCCGGTTGGAATGACGGGGCGGAGCTGGACAGAACCATTGAAGATCTGAGTGCCCTGTATCCGGGTATGACCTCCCTGGCTGTAGTGCCGGTAGGTCTCACCAAGCATAGGAAAGGGCTTGCTGAAATACCCGCTGTTGACCGTGACAGGGCCGTGGCTTTCCTTGCCCAGCTCGATAAATGGCAGAGTCATTTCCGTAAAACACTGGGAAACCGGTTTGTATACGGTGCAGATGAATTCTATCTCAAAGCAGAAGTCCCGCTGCCTGAACAGGATGAGTATGAAGGTTTCCCACAGATTGAGAACGGTGTTGGATTACTTAGGAAATTCCAAAGTGAATTTGATCTGGCTTTAAAGAGAGGGCGAAAGAAGCCGGAGCCACAGGCCATTGCAATTGCAACGGGAGTACTGGCTCAACCCTTTATAAAGGCCCTGTGCAGACGCTTTTCGGAACGTTTTCCACAGGTTCGGATTGAAGTAATTGCAGTTGAGAATCACTTTTTCGGGGAGGCCATCACGGTTGCCGGTTTGCTGACAGGCCAGGATCTTGTGCGTGTCCTGAAGGATCATATAGAGGGAGACCGGCTTCTGGTATCCCGTTCCATGTTTAAATCAGAGGAAACACTTTTTTTAGACGACATGACACTGAAAGGCTTGGAAGCTGAACTGGGCATACCCTGCCAGGCGGTTTCGCCGGACGGTTCTTCATTCTACAGGGCTTTAATTGAAAGCAGGAGGAAATAATAATGGGAAAACCGATCATCGCTGTCGTAGGACGGCCTAATGTTGGAAAGTCAACTTTGTTCAACCGGATTTCAGGACACCGGATATCCATCGAAGAAGACACACCGGGAGTTACCCGGGACCGGGTATATTGCGATGCAGAATGGCTTCAGTCACAATTCACGATGATTGACACAGGGGGGATTGATCCCCATTCAGACGATATCATGCTGACCCAGATTCGCAAGCAGGCTGAAATCGCTGTCGAGACCTCCGATGTGATCCTGTTCATGGTGGATGGCAGAACGACTGCTTCCACTGCGGATGAGGAGATTGCCAACATGCTCCGCCGATCCCGCAAACCCGTGCTGCTGGTGGCCAACAAGATCGATAACATGATCATGCCGGAAACCTATTATGAATACTATAGCCTGGGCCTGGGAGAACCGTTCCCGATATCTGCAATCAACAGCCTCAACTTCGGTGATCTGTTGGATACACTGGTCTCCATGTTTCCGGAACACCTTCTGGATGACTACGAAGAAGATGTGGTCCGCGTTGCAGTAATCGGAAAACCGAATGCTGGAAAATCATCCTTGGTGAACAGCATTCTGGGAGAAGAGCGCGTCATTGTTTCAGATATACCGGGAACCACTCGGGAAGCCATCGATACGCCTTTCGCCATGGACGACAAGAAATACGTTCTCATCGATACGGCAGGTATCCGCAGAAAAAGCAGAGTGGACGAAAACGTGGAGAGATACAGTGTGCTTCGCGCAATGACGGCCATTGAACGTTCTGATGTATGTCTGATAGTCATTGATGCGCTTGAAGGAGTCACTGAACAGGACAAACGGGTCGCTGGCTTTGCACACGAAGCAGGGAAAGGCTCAATCATAATCGTTAACAAATGGGATCTGGTAGAAAAGGATAACAGCACGTTCAATGAGTTCATGAAGAATGTCCGTAATGAACTGGCTTTCATGACCTATGCACCGATACTATTTGTTTCAGCGCTTACAGGTCAGCGGGTCCCTAAGGTCATGGAAATGGTGGATTTCGTATCCAACCAGCAATGCATGCGGATTCCGACAGGAACCCTGAACGATATCATCAGCCAGGCTATCCTCATGAATCAACCGCCTTCAGATAAAGGGAAGCGTCTCAAAATCTATTATATGACACAGGCATCAGTCAAACCGCCTCGTTTCATCGTATTCATCAATGATGAAGAGCTGGCTCACTTTTCCTACATGCGTTATCTTGAGAACACGATCCGTAAGCACTTCAACTTCGAGGGTACACCAATAAAAATGGAAATTAGGCAAAAAAAGTAGTAAATAATTCGAAATCGGGGTAAATCAATGAAAATAGCTGTAATCGGAGCGGGAAGCTGGGGTACTGCCTTGGGAGCCTTGTTAACAGACAAGGGAGAACACGTCGTTCTCTGGACCAGGAATGCTGATCAAGCCGCCAGCATCCGAGAAAGCCGGCATAACAACAAATACCTGACGGATATGGAGCTTCCTGAATCTTTGGAGGTGACAACTCATTTACGTGAAGCGGTCAGTGATGCGGATATCATCCTGTTGGCAGTGGCGTCACAGAGCATCAGGGAAGTTCTCAAAAACATGAGTCAATGGACAGCTGCCAAGCAGGTAGTGGTCAATGTCTCAAAGGGCATCGAAATGAACAGCCTTAAGAGGATTTCAGAAATTGTTTCTGAATATATGCCAATGAACAAATACTGTGTGCTTTCAGGCCCTTCTCACGCTGAGGAAGTGGCGAAGGGAATGCCTACAACCCTGGTTTCAGCCAGTCGGTCAAGACAGGTCGCAGAGCTGATACAGGATACGTTTTCAACAGCGGTTCTCAGGGTTTATACCAATCCTGATGTGGCAGGTGTTGAGCTTGCAGGGTCTTTGAAAAACATCATCGCCATAGGCGCTGGAATCAGTGATGGATTGGGTTATGGAGATAATGCCAAGGCTGCACTTATAACCCGCGGCATTGCTGAAATTACCAGGCTGGGCCTGGTGCTTGGCGCCAGGACCGAAACCTTTTCAGGACTTGCCGGGATCGGGGATCTTATCGTGACCTGTACCAGCGGACATAGCCGGAACCGCCGTTTCGGAATGATGGTCGGTCAGGGCGTGCCGGTCCCCCAAGCGCTTGAATCAGTAGGCATGGTGGTTGAAGGCTACTTCACCACCCGTTCCGCTTATGACCTTTCCCAACGCCATCGAATCGAAATGCCGATAACAACCGAACTGTTCAGGATACTCCATGAGGGCATGGACGCCCGTGAGGCTGTGAACAATCTTATGCTGCGAAGCCTGACCCATGAAAGTGAGTTTCAAGCCCGAACAGGGGTATGGGTGTAACAGGAAGAGCCGATATTGACTGTAAGAAAGGGGTGTTTCCTATGGAAATCGTGATGATCATCACCCTGCTGTTGCTCGGTGTATCAGCTTTCGGATACGTCATGACAGTTCTTAAAGAAAAGATCGATCTGTACCATGACAGGGTCCATATCTCTTCACAGAACCTGACTCAAATGGATCTCGATTCAGTGGATCTGAAAGCATTCCGTGTCGGGAAAGTGAACCTGATGATCGGGGATCAGATAAAAGTCTACCTGAAAGACAATGTCAAGATACGGGGTACTGTTCTTGGTGCCAGAAAAAAGGATAATTGCCTTTGTCTGGTTACCCCCCAGGACAAGCTGGTAACCCTCAGTGTCCCTACAATACGCAAGTTGAAGATCGTTACCCGATATGGAAGGATATTTTAATGGGAGAGTGCCATGGCAAGACGCAGAGTTAGGATTCGCCCAGTAAGATTTCTGGCCAGCCTGACTATGATCTCTTTAGTCGTATGGCTCGGATTTTCAGGAGTAAGCCGGGCGGCGGCATGGATGGGGCGGTGCAGCCCTGTTCCGGAGACGATTCCGGTCAACCGAAGCCTTACAGGGCTTATGCTCAGGGATGAATCCCGTGTATATTCCCAGAACAGCGGCAAGGTATCATACTTTGTACAGGATGGGGAAAAAGTCCAGACAGGTCAGAAAATCGCCGAGATCATCGTTTCAGGAACCGGCCAGGTCCCTCAAGGGCCATTAGCATCTCAAGGTGTTCTGGAGAGCAATAAACAGATGAACGTTCAGCTGGATTTGGAAATCAGTAAGCTGCTGGATGACATTTCAACCGGTGTCAATTCAGGCGAACTGACAGGAATCGCCAGCCTTAAGACAGATTTGAATATGAAACTGGCTGAAAAGATACAGTTGGAAAACGAAATAACAGCTCTTGAGAATGGATACCAGCCGAAAAACGCCATTGCCGGGAGTGCTGAGGCAAAAACCGGTCAGGTTCTGGAAATCAGAAGTCCCGGTAGTGGAATCGTATCCTTTTACTCCGATGGTCTTGAGGAATCAATGAAACCTGCACTGTATAAGACGATTTCGTCAGCGATTGAGGATTTGAAGGAACCTGCTGGAATTGCCGTGCCCGAGATCCAGGCAGGGAGCCTCCTGTACAAGCTGGTGGATAGCTCCGTATGGTATCTGATGGTACCGATACCCCCATCCGACAGGAAGGTGCTGGACCAATCCCAGCGGCTTGATCTTCAGATAGGTGAGGAATCCTTCCAAGCGGCCCTGAAAGACATTGTAGAGCTGGAAGGGCAGTCAGTCCTGATGCTGGAATCACGGGGAGCACTGCCGGACTTTCATAAGATGCGAAAGCTAAAGGCCGATCTGATCATGGATCGTTATCCGGGTCTGGCTGTACCATCTTCGGCCATTATTGAAAATGGACAGGATTTCCATGTGGTTGCAGTAGATGACAAAAACCGAAAAACACTGGTGCCCATCCAGGTTATAAGTAAGCTTCCAGACCGGACGGTGGTGGCGGAGGACAGCTATTATTCCGGATCGGGGAAAGAGTTGAAGAAGATCGACACAATCAGACAGAACGTGTATATTCTTCGCAATCCCAGTGCTAAAGACATATCATCATGTCAGACCCAGGAGTGACCCATGAACACTATCGCACAGAACATAGATGACATCCGGTCGCGGATAAAGGCGGCATGTCTGCGGTCAGGCAGAGATCCTGATTCGGTTCAGCTCATTGCAGTGACCAAGACCATTGATGCCGAGCAAATCAACATAGCTGTCGAGGCTGGGTTGAATATCCTGGGAGAGAACAGGGTCCAGGAGGTCCTTCATAAATATGAAGTAATTAATGGCGACGTATCCTGGCATCTGATCGGACATCTGCAAACCAACAAGGTTCGTCAGATCATTGACAAGGTGACACTTATTCACTCCCTTGATTCCTTGCATCTGGCTAATGAACTGCAGAAACGAGCCAGTCTTAGGAATAAGCCGGTGCAGGTCCTGGTAGAAGTCAATGTGGGCCAGGAGGAAACGAAATTCGGTCTGTCACCCGATGAAGTTCCTGAATTCCTGGAATCACTGAAAGCCATGGAACATATCCAAGTCCGAGGACTTATGACCGTGGCTCCATTCCTTGATGACCCGGAAGATGATAGAATGATATTCAGAAGGCTGAAAGTTCTTTTTGAAGATTTGAAGAAGTTGAACCTGCCCAATGTTCAGATGGAACATCTGTCCATGGGCATGACTCATGATTTTGAAATAGCAGTTGAAGAAGGGGCCACCATGGTCAGAGTAGGAACCGGAATCTTCGGAACCCGAAATTACGCTGTATAGGAGGACTATTATGGCAGAGAAATTCATTGATAAAGTCAAGTTTTTTATGGGGCTTGATGATTATGCAGAAGATGATGCCGCTTCAGATGAGAAAAAGCAGCATCCCTCAGTGATGACGCAGGATCAAGAGGAATACGGACGTAATCAGTCCTATAACATCACTACGAAAAACAAGGTTGTGAACATCCACAGCAATTCCCAAATGAAAGTGGTTATTCACCAGCCCATCGAATTCGATGAAACAGCTACCATCGTGGACAACCTTAAGAACCGGAAGCCAGTGATCATCAATCTTGAAAACCTGGATCCGGATTTAGCACGCAAGATATTCGACTTCTGCAGCGGCGCTCTCTATGCCCTGGACGGTCAGATCCAGAAAGTCTCAAAAGGAATATTCATCCTGGCGCCCAGCAATGTAGACATCTCCGGGGATGTCAAAGCCGATGAATACGCACCGGGTACCCTCTACAACTGGGGAAAATTCGAAAGATAAGGACATCCTATGCTGATATTTAAGACCGCACTATATGAGTTCGTACAGGTAATCAATTTCCTCATCATTGTAAGAGTCCTGATGTCATGGATCGTAAAGGATTACAGGAATCCGATCGCAAATTTCTTCTTCCAGGTAACTGAACCGCTTTTGGCGCCTTTCAGACTCCTCCAGCAAAAACTGGGAATTGGCGGAATGCTTGATTTTTCTCCCATCATTGCCATGCTGACAATCCAGCTTGTGGCGAACATGATCCTTCGATTCTGATGGCAGCCGGCAAATCACTGGATAAGAATAAGATTCCGAGCCAGTTCAGGGAACCTTACGACCGCGTAATGGACCGCTGCAGTATTGCGGAGAAACGCGGTACTCCGGAATATACGGTTTTCTATGATCCGGAGGCCCAGCATTTTCTTGAGCACGTCCTACATAAAGAATGCTCGGTCCCTTGGGAACTGAAGGGCGGGCTGGAACAGGCAGAATACCGGATTTTTTGCTTTAATCCCCAGGAACAGGATTCCGAGGATTTTCCGCTGCGTGTTCTGACTGTAAAGCCCATTAAGGGTGATTGCAGCTGGACCCATCGGGATGTTCTGGGTGCCGTTTTAGGGGCAGGGATCAAACGTGACAGGGTCGGAGATATCCTGCTTCATTCCTGGGGTGTACAGATCGTATGCCTGAAGGAGGCAGCCGCCATTTTAGAATGGCAGCTCGACAGCATCAGCCGTGATCCGGTGGCCGTCGAGGTTCAGGGTATTGAAGCCCTTATCCGGACCAAGGCAGAAGAAGCCCTTGTCACCGTATTCATCAGTGCCCAAAGGCTTGATGCATTGGTGGCTGCTGTTTGGAACCTTTCCCGATCCGACGCGCAGGAACTGGTACGCAGTGAGAAGGTGAAGGTCAATTACAAGGTTGTATCCGGTCTGGCAGCTCAGGTATCCGAAGGGGATATGGTATCCGTCAGAGGTTTTGGACGCTTCATCCTGAAAGAAATCCAGGGAGCCACCCGAAAGGACAGGCTCCGGGTGCTGATTTCAAAATACATAGGATAGGAGGTGGCACATTGCTGTCACCCTTGGATGTTCAGAGAAAAGAATTTGCAAGAGCGATACGGGGTTATAAGGAACAGGAAGTCGACTTATTTCTGAATGAAGTCATGGAAACCCTCGAGAAATATGTGAATGAAAACCTGGTGCTGAAAGAACGGCTGGAACGAAGCGAAAAGGATCTGAACCGCTATTCCATAATGGAAAAGACCCTGTCTGAAACCCTTGTGATTGCAAAAAAAACTGCGAATGATGTCATGAACGGTGCCCAGCAGAAAGCGGAACTGACCATCAGTGCTGCTGAGGAAGAAGCCAAGAGGCGGACCCATGATGCAGATCAGGAACTGCAGCTTCTGAAAGCACGTCAAGAGGAAGCCAGACGGGAGCTTATCACCTATCGCACCCGTTTTCGTTCCATGGTTCAGGCACAGCTAGAAATGTTGGAACACGATTCAATTGACGAATAATGTTTTTTTGGCTATAATCATTGGGTATGGAACAGACAATAGGATTCAAAAGCAGTGATTGGGACAAGTATCTGATTCAAACCCTTGAGAGAGCCGGTGGTTGGTGCGAACCGGTGGGTGCAGTCAGCGAACATCACCCAGGAGCAGCTGTTCTGAAATCAGTAAGAACAGCCGGTACGGACCGTTATCTCCGAATCAAGCGATCGCTGGTAACAGCGATTATGTGGGTGGTACCGCGGCATGTTCGTCCCTGAGAGTTATTCTCAGGGATTTTTTGCATTTCAATACGAAAGGATGATCCCATGAAACATTACAAAGAGCTTCCTCATACCCCTGTCAAGCAGACTGAGGCAGAAATCGCACAGTACTGGAAAGAAATCGATCTATTGAAACTCAGCGTGGATTTACGCCCTGAGACCAAACCGTTCATTTTTTATGATGGACCGCCGACTGCCAATGGCCGTCCCGGTATCCACCATGTTATCGCCAGAGCCCTCAAGGACTCCGTGTGCCGCTATAAAACCATGAAGGGGTACCATGTCAAGCGCAAAGCCGGTTGGGACACCCACGGGCTTCCAGTTGAGCTGGAGGTTGAAAAGCGACTGGGCCTGAAAAGCAAGGTAGAAATTGAAGGCTACGGTATCGAGAAATTCAACCAGCAATGCCGGGACTCCGTCTTCGAGTACGAGGAGGTCTGGCGTGATCAAACCCTTCGCATGGCTTACCTTGTTGATCTGGATAATCCCTACATCACGCTGGACAATGACTTCATTGAAACCGAATGGTGGATTCTCGATAAGTTCTTCAAAGAAGGTCTGATTTATGAAGGCCATAAGATTCTGCCTTACTGCACCCGTTGCGGTACGGGCCTGGCTACCCATGAAGTGGCGCTTGGTTATAAGGAAAAGAAATCACAGACGGTTGTCGTGAAATTCAAGGTGAAGGACAAGGACGAATACTTCCTGGTCTGGACAACCACTCCCTGGACCTTGGCTGCCAATGTTGCGCTGACAGTCAATCCGAAGGAAACATACCAAAAAGTCCGTTTTGACGGCACAGTTTACTATATCGAAAGCAATCTTGCAAAATCCGTTCTTGAAGGCGAGTACGAGGTCCTGGAAGAAATGCCGGGCTCCGCTCTTGAGTATATGGAATACGAACAGCTCATGCCATTCGTAAATGTGGACAAAAAAGCCTTTTTTGTGACTTTGGGCGACTATGTAACCACTGAGGACGGAACCGGAATCGTCCACACAGCACCTGCTTTTGGTGAAGACGACTACAACACAGGACGCAAATACGGCCTGCCAGTCCCACAGCCCGTTGATGAAACCGGCAAATACACGACAACTCCCTGGAAAGGCATATTTGTCATGGATGCCGATCTGGAAATCATCAAATGGCTTGCAGCTGAGGACAAACTCTTCAAGAAGCAGCGCATCGAGCACAACTATCCGCACTGCTGGCGCTGCCAGACGCCGCTGCTTTACTACTCGAAACCAAGCTGGTACATCGAAATGACCAAAATCAAGGATCAGCTGATCGCCAACAATAACGGCGTCAACTGGTACCCAAGCCATGTGGGGGAGAAACGCTTCGGAAACTGGCTGGAAAACCTCAATGACTGGGCTATTTCCCGAAGCCGTTACTGGGGCACGCCGCTGAATATCTGGCGCTGCACCTGTGGTGAAATCGACAGCGTCGGATCCCGTCAGGAACTGATCGACCGTGCTGTTGAAAAAATCGATATGTCCATAGAGCTTCACCGGCCATATGTCGATGATATCCACATCACCTGTAAGAAATGCGGCGAAGCAATGACACGGGTTCCCGATGTCATCGACTGCTGGTTCGACAGCGGAGCAATGCCCTTCGCCCAGCACCACTATCCATTTGAAAACAAAGAGAACTTCGATCAGCTGTTCCCTGCAGATTTCATCTGCGAAGGCATCGACCAGACCCGGGGCTGGTTCTACTCCCTGTTGGCTGTGTCCACGTTCGTAACCGGAAAATCACCCTACAAGAATGTACTGGTAAACGACCTGATCCTGGACAAAGACGGAAAGAAAATGTCCAAGACCCGTGGCAACGTAGTGGATTCATTCCAGCTGTTCGACCAGTACGGCGCCGATGCGGTCCGCTGGTACCTGTACTATGTATCTCCGGCCTGGGTGCCCACCAAGTTTGACATCGAAGGCCTGAAGGAAGTACGAAGCAAGTTCTTCGGGACCCTGCAGAACGTGTACAACTTCTTCGCACTCTATGCGAACACAGACGGAATCGATGCATCCAGCTTCAATGTACCTGTACAGGACCGACCCGAGCTTGACCGCTGGATGCTTTCCAAAATGAACAATCTGGTGAAGAACGTCACGGAATCGATGGAAGTATTCGATACCACAAAATCCGTGCGCTACATCCAGGAATTCGTCAACGAATCCCTTTCCAACTGGTATATCCGCCGGTCCCGCCGCCGTTTCTGGGGTGAGGGACTCAGCGACGATAAAAAGGCTGTGTACAACACCACCCTGGAAGCCCTCACCACCGTTCTTCGACTGTCTGCACCATTCGCACCATTCATTACAGAAGAACTTTACCGAAGCCTGACAGGTGAACAGTCCGTCCATCTGGCTCCATTCCCCGAAGCTGATGAAACACTTATCAACAACGAACTGGAAGCCAAAATGGATCTGGTTCAGAACTTGGTTACCTTGGGCCGCAGTGCTCGGGAAACAGTTAAGATAAAAGTCCGACAACCACTGGGAACCGTCATCATCGATGGCGCCTACGAGGCTACCATGGGTGATTTGGTTCCACTGATCGAGGAAGAACTCAACGTCAAGCACGTTGTATTCGAGAAGGACCTCCAGCAATTCATGAACTTCAGCCTGAAGCCGAACTTCAAAGTTGCCGGCCCATTCCTTGGTCCCAAGCTTGGCGCGTTCCAAAAAGCCCTGGCAGCGGCCGATGCAGCATCGATCGCTCCTAGAGTGGAAGCAGGTGAAACAGTGGCATTCCAGTTCGACGGTGCTTCAGTAGACCTGACAACCGAACTCGTTACCGTATCCATCTCCGCAAAGGAAGGCTTCACGGTTAAAATGGAGAACAACCGCTTTGTCATCCTTGATACCACACTCACCCCTGAACTGATTCAGGAAGGCTACATGCGCGAATTCATCTCCAAGGTTCAGCAAATGCGCAAAAGCAACGGTTACGAGATGATGGACAACATCCGCATCTGGTACAAAGCGGATGAAGAAGTCACTACCGCAATCGAAGCCGCCAAAGAACATATCTGCTCCGAAACCTTGGGCTTATCCCTTGAATCCGCAGCAGATAAGGTGTTCGAAGAACATGATCTCAATGATCATATGACCGGTATCTATCTTGAAAAAGCCTAAAGTCTCTGATTATTAGCATCCAAACCAAGACTGCCCCGCGAATCAAACGCTGGCCAGTCTTGGTTTCTTTTTAGGGAAAAATTTCACAAAGAAGAGTAAAAAAAAGAAGGAATTACCAGTTTCATCTAGAAATACAGAAAGAGGAAATTTGACATCGTGGGAGGTTGCCAGTCAGTGAATGACCTTCAAACAGGAAGCCGGGAGTCTTATGACGACAAGTGTCGTCAACACAATAGTTAAATGAAATTGGCCAATTTGGCCGCGTCCTGAAGCAGAAGAGAATCAAGAGAACAATTATCGGAGCGATTAAATGCCAACAACTAAAAAGATAAAGATAATTGACAATGATGAAATTAGGGAAAAAATTGATGACTTGTATGATGATTCAGAACAAGTCATTTTAGCAAAATGGGCTGTGGAAGTTGCTAAACACATACTGAAAATATGTGGAATTGATTATATGGAAGTTGACGCTATTGTAGAAGGATTTAAAGTGAATGAACTGTGGAGAGAAGGAAAAGCGAGAATGCATGACGTAAGGCAAGCTGGATTTAAAATCCATAGACTTGCTAAGGAAAGTCATTCAAAGTTGGAAGAAGCTGCATTAAGAGCAACTGGTCAGGCGGTTGCCAGTGGACATATGCGTGAACATGCGATGGTAGCATCTGATTACGCAATAAAAGCAATAGGATTAAAGACATCAAACGACATAACGCATATTACTCGTGAACGCCAGTGGCAGTATGAGGAATTACAGCGATTATGCAGGAAAGATAGCTAAAAAGCGAGTAAGGACTATTTTCAAGGGCACCACGTCCTGTGGCGCTCTGAGTTTGGGAGGCTACATAAGCGATCGAGATGGTATGAGAGCACATTTTCTTCAACACCACATGGAGGATTAACATGAACATTTGGCTTGGTATAGTAACATTAATATTCATTTTCATAACTACTATAATCATTTATACAAAACACAAAAACATACGAAGTGTGATTTGGAATATTGTCCGGTTCATTGTTGTTGGCATAGTATTGTATTTTGGCCGAAGCGCATCGCAGATATTGGAGATAATTGTTTTAGGCATCATAATAGGAGCATGTCTGCTCATTTCGGTAATGCATGCTTACAATAAGATGTTCACATCTGGTATTACATATGAATCAGTAGGAGAAAACAGAAAACCAAGGACATTTGGAAATGGATATTGGCAATAAACGAAAGATAGACACTATATGTAAAGCTAAAGTACAGTATTGTAAGTCGGTTCAACCCATCTGGTGATTTTCTAATAGACGAAGACGGATATTTCGAAGGTGTTCAAAGAGCATATCTTCAGGGAACACAGGAAGATGATTTAAATAACGAATCGCTATAATACCATAGAAAAAGCAAGTACTCATACGGTTCAAGAGTACTTGCTTTTTATGGGGGGGAAGGGTGGGGGCGTAGTTTATTTTTTAATCAGTTCAGTAGCCATTTTTTTGACTGCGGATGTATATCTGTCAAAATCCAGGAAGTCACCCATTCCATCTGCATGGTTATACAAACGTTCTTTCGGAGAAACATCACAGAAGCCGTAAGTTTTCAATCTGGAGAACTCAGCGCAGGTGTATCCGCCGCCTTCGTAACCGATACCGGTGCCCTTGGTGCCGCCAAAAGGCTGGTCGTTGTGTCTCAGAGCGCTGGATCCATTGACCCACACTGCAGAGGACTCGATGTTCTCGGTGAAATAGTAAGCTTTCTTCAGATCCTTTGTAATAACAGACGCACTCAGACCATAGATGCTCTGATTTGCGATTTCGACTGCTTCTGCATCCGTTTCAAACGTGATGATCGGAACGACTGGTCCGAATACTTCCATGTCCTTGGCGATATCCATATCTCTAGTCACGTTATCAATGACTGTAACATCCATGATGCAGCCGTCTCGCTTTCCGCCATAGATAACATTTGCGCCTTGAGCAACCGTATGTGCAATCTGCTCTTCAACCTTGATAGCAGCTGCTTCAGAAACAAGACGTGTCAGATCTGCTGTTGGGTCTGTAGCATGGCCACGTTTCAGGCCGTCGATAAAAGTAATCAGGCATTTTACGAATACATCTTTTGCCCGCTTATGCACGATCGTTCTCTTGGGCGAAGCACAAACCTGACCATTGTTTTCGATAATACGACCCCAACCGAGAGCCTCTATAGCTTTGACCATCTGCTCAGGATCATCAGCAACTTCCTCGGTGATGATCAGCGGGTCATTGCCGCCGAGCTCTAAGTGGACATTTTTGATGGTTGCTGCTGCACAGTGTATCATTTCAGTTCCGGCCTCATTACTGCCGGTTAGAGCGATAGCTGCAATTTTAGGGCTTGTCAGCAGGCTTTTCGTGGTATCGGCTCTGTCGGCAGTAATGAATTGCAGACATTCCTTCGGAATACCAGCCTCATGAGCAAGGTCAATCAGGAGCTTTACATTGCAAGGTGCAGTAGTAGCGGCCTTTACAATGCAGGTATTGCCCATCAGCAGTGCTGGAACGACTTTCTGCATTGTCAATTCAACAGGGTAGTTGAAGGGGATGACGCAGGCAATTACGCCCAGAGCTTCACGTTTTGTGAATACATTAGGATTTTCATAACCTTCACTGCTATCACGTAAAACCTGACCGTACAGGTACTTGCTGACTTCAATGTTGGCTCGGCCGATTCCAGCAGCATAGGCTGTTTCTGCTCTTGGCTGGGAGGTCGGTTTGCCCATCCCTTTAGACATGAACATTGCTATGTCATCGCTATGCTTATCAACGAGGTCCCAA
>CAZEHS010000018.1:0-39749 GCA_964511875.1 uncultured Peptostreptococcaceae bacterium | reverse complement strand
TGAAACAGGATTCGGATATCCGTAAAAAAGGAAAGCTGTTCAATATAGTCCAGATCGTATTCGAACCGCTGTTCCCAGGTAAGGTTGTTCCTGCCGTTTACCTGCGCCAGCCCCGTCAGGCCCGGCCTTATATCATGACGGTGCCGTTCCCGCTGGTTATAATAGGGCAGAAAGTAAACCTCCAGGGGTCTTGGCCCGACGATGGACATATCTCCCTTCAGGATATTGACCAGCTCCGGCAGTTCATCCAGGGAGGCGGCTCTCAGGAGTCTGCCAAATCCGGTCAGCCTGACTTCGTCCGAGAGAAGCTCTCCATTGGCATCCCTTTCATCCGTCATGGTGCGGAACTTGTACAGCGTAAAGATCTTTTCATCCTTGCCCGGCCGTAAATGCCTGAAGATAACCGGCTTGCCCAGGTTGACTCTCACCAGTGCATACAGGATAAGTAAAACCGGGCTGAGTATGATCAGTGCTGTTGATGAGATGACAAGATCCATCATCCGTTTGAAATATTTTTTATACATGGGATCACCCTCGCGGCTGTTACACAAGCTTCAGGATCGCGTCAATCAATCTGTCAAGGTCGTCCTTGCCGTACCGTTGGTCGATGGGGAGGGTCATGAGGTTTTCTGTAAGAAAGATGCTGTCCGGATAGTCATGGACCCATTTTTCGTCCAGGATCGGCCAGTGTACAGGACAATAGATCCCCTGGCTCCGAAGGCTGCTCCTGATGGGATCCCTGTTTTCAATCATTACAGGAAATCCTATGGGGATGTTGTTTTCGAGGAGCCCTTTGTCCATTACCGGTCTGATTTGCGGATGGATGCTGAGCCGATCATACAGGTAGGCATAATTGCTTCGCCTCACCCTTCCGATGTACTCCCCATCCACCTTATTCAAGAGGCGCATGGAAATTTCGGTCATTCCGTTGATTGCCGTGCTTTTCCCGTAGAACTCATCCGCTTTGGCATATAAGCCGACGAACTCATCCACCGTTCCCAGACCGTATTGGACATAGGCTGTGATTTTCATTCTTGCCGTATTCATGTACTCATAATACTCATCATGAACACTTTCATAGCTCTCGGCCGTTTCCCCCAGCACCAGGCTCCCGTCGATGGGAAGGAATTTCCTGTAGCTGTTGAAGACAAAATCCCCGATGAATTTCTTCCTTTCAAACCAGAGCATCTGGGCCCCATCCTCAATGAGTGCGATCCCCTGATCCTTTAAGGCATTCAGGCAGTCAAGGGTTTTTCCGTTGTGGTAAAAGCCGAAATAATCAATGAAGAACACCGCCCTGACCTTATGCTTCCCGATCTGCACATGGAGATCCTCACAATTGATGGATAAATCCGGATTGATTCTGTAAAAGCCGTAGTTCACCCGGTTCCTATCCATGTTCTGAACGATCGTAGGACAAAGATAGGAGGGCAGCAGTATGGTTTCATCCTCTTTTATTTCCAGGCGCCTGATAATCAGGTTCATGGCGCTCTGTCCGCCGCTCAGGAATGTGCAGTCGGAATTTTCGTAATTATTCAGTTCATGGTTGAACAGGTTCGTATCAAACCAGTGTTCTCCGCCGATGGGTTTGTTGAAGAGCATCGCCTTTCACCCCTACCCCCTGTATTTTGGGAAATATTTCGTATTCGGATCGAATTCGCTGTCATTTTCGGCTCTCATTTGGACAAGTTCATTGTAAACCGCCTCATCATAGATTCGCTTTCCGATGAAAAACGGCAGTCTGTTTGTTTTGGAAAACGTCTTTTTGAACCTGAAGAGATTGTCTTCTTCTCCGCAGACTCCCCCTCCGATATGGAGGTTCTTTTTCCCCTGGCAGCACGCCCAGAGCGCTATTTCATAAAACAGGACGTTATTGGATCTCATACAGGCATACTCACAGTCTGAGGCCGCAAAATGGATATGGGCATGTTCATCACTGAAGATCACAAGTGCGGATGCTATGACTTTCTCATCGTAGCTGGCAGCGAATATGAGTGAATTGTCCTGGAGATCCTCCATGGTCGTATTGAAAAAATCCTTATTGAAGTAATAGTAGCTGAAGGCATGGTCCCGTTCCATGGTCATCCTGTATAGGTCCTTGAAGGCCTCGAGCAGTCGTGGATCCCGGCCGTATTCAACCGTTATTCCGGAATTCTGAGCTTTCCTGATATTGTTCCTGCATTTGCAGTCGAAATCATCCCAGATATACTGCTCCCCTTTGCTCAGCTCGATAAAGACAGTGGTTCTGCAATGTTCGATTTCATAAATGCCTTCCATCAGCTTATGATTACCGAGAATGCTGTGGAATCTCACAAAGTCCGATATGATGCCGTTCTCATGGCAAAAGGCTGAAAATTCCCTATCGAAGCACTGCTGAAGCTTCAGGTGATCGGAGGCTTCAACCAGCAGCCCCCCATAGCCATATGCCGAGCTTAAGTCGTAGTACTTTCCCGGTGGAATCAAAGCTGAGAATTTCCTGTCCAGCTGCAGATCCCTTTTAAGAAAAACATTGGCCACCCTGCCGCATTCATCCTCCAAATAAAACACCATCGGTTCCCCATCGCCGTTTTCACGGAAGGCCCTACAGTATTCCGGATAAAAATACACATCGGTTTCTTTGAATGATTTCACGATGGCCGACCATTCCTCAGATTGATCGAGTGTAATGATTTTTGCAGCCATAATCGCCTCCTGACTTAAAACTGTTCATACTCCTTGAACATCGGTATGGAACCCAGCAATGTCAGACCCAGCTCTTTTTCGATATCTGTTTCGCTTTCGATGGTGCTGCCCATGATCATCTGAATCAGGATGACAAGCAGGGCCACTAAGAAGCCCAGAATCGCTGAGCTGGCCACATTCACCGGAATCTTCGGGCTAACCGGTTTTTCCGGCATATCGGCAAAATCGACGATCAGGATATTCTTTACCCCAACGATTTGCTCCGCTTTTTCTGTCAGGATCACCGAGATCTTGTCTGCAACCGTTACGGCCAGCTGGGGATCCGAATACCGGAAAGGGATGCGCTGGAAGCGGGAAGCCTTGATCGTCTGAACCTCCAAATCCTCCTGCAGCTCCTCCACTGTCGTAATCAGCGCC
Organism: uncultured Peptostreptococcaceae bacterium; assembly: GCA_964511875.1. Lineage (GTDB taxonomy): Bacteria > Bacillota > Clostridia > Peptostreptococcales > Acidaminobacteraceae > CAZEHS01. The sequence goes on along the minus strand of CAZEHS010000018.1, from coordinate 36,650 downwards.
AGCTCTTCGATGACTTCCGCCATCACCAGATCGGTCTTGATCAGCTCTCTGTAATCCGTCACCAGCTGGTTTCCCACCTGCAGATCGGCCAGATTCAGGGTGGCCATGGCATTGTTCTCCTTACCGATGAACACGGTGGTACTGGCTTCATAAATCGGCATCACCAGCATTTTTGTCACGCCGTAGGCCGTTGCCGCAGAAAGGACCACCAAAAGGACCACGAACTTCCACAGTCTCCTGATGCGCTGCGCCAATTCCATCAGGTCGATTTCCTGATAGTCTTCATTCATATCCAAGCCCACCTCCGCATTCAGCAGGTCATTTCCTTTCCTGCTTCAACATGAACCGATTCACCAGTGTCACCATGGAAGCCACCGATAAGGCTAAAGCGCAGCCAATGAAATTCAGCACAAGATCCAGCCATTGATAGCCCCGTCCGTTCACAGCCTCCTGATGGTAGATCTCATCATAGTAGGCGTATGAAACAACCAGGATTGCCGCCACTAAGACGCTGAGCCAGTTCCTTCCTGTAAAGCCCAGACAGGCCAGATAGATGCAGCCTGTTATCAGACTGTATATCACGATATGGGCCACTTGCCTGATGAGCTCCGAGTAGTAGTGATAATCCCATGCTTTCGCCTCTACGTTTTCCTGAGAAACCAGACGAAGCTGGACCAGCACCCGATCGGATAACGTTAAGGATTCCACATCCGTCTGACCTGAGAGGATATAGCTGATGGCGAGTACTGACAGCGTTAGAACAACAAGTATGATTCTAAGTGATTTCATGTTTTTCACCTTGATTCGAAATCCCATTCAGCGTTCTCCGTTCAGCAGGCCGGCGTATTCGAAGTACAGCCGTTTTGCGATTTCATACTGTCCGTCCGCCAGGTTAGCCCTCAGATATTTCTGAACCTTTATTTTTTCCTCCTGTGTCAGGCCACCTTCCGCCAGACCGAACAGGTATCCGGTATCAAGGGAATTATATATCTCGGCCCCGGAATTGAGGTCCGCTTCAGAAATCCGATCCCGGTTCGCATCGATCCTGCTCTGGACCCACGGATCCTTCACCTGATTCCCTGTGGAGGCAACCGGGACGGAAGCCGGTTTAACGGCTATGACATCTGTCGGTTCGACAGGTTGCGCAGGTTTCGCAGGAGCTTTTGTTTTCGCCGGTTCCACGGGCACATTCTTGTCCTTCAGTGCCGCAAGCTTGGCTTTCGCGTTCTCCACTTCCTTATCGGTGGCTGTGCCATCCGTTATCTCTTTTTCCAGAATCGTCACTTCTTCTTTCACCAGGAATAGCAGATCATCCTTGAACTGTTCCTGCAAGGTGGCCTTCAGTGCCTCATGATTCACCTGGATGGGTTCCTTATGGGATGACAGGATCAGTGGCACCGCCAGGCCAATGGATATCCCAATTGCTGCTGTTGTGACTGTAATGAGCATTGATCTCATTCTCATGGCGATTTCCTCTCATTCCTATCTCCATAATCCCCTGATGATCCGTATGACTCTATCCAGATCACTATCAGTCATCTTCGTATCGCTTGGCAGACAGACGCCATTTTCAAACAGCCGCTCCGCCACGCCTTCGCCGATAAAATCATACCCGGCAAAAAAGGGCTGCAGATGCATCGGCTTCCAGACCGGTCTGCTCTCGATATTTTCGGCTTCCAGGGCTTCCATGACATCCAAAGGTCTTACCCAGCCGCTCAATGTCAGGCAGCTTAACCAGTAGTTAGGCTCGTTCCATTCGTTGACGGGCATCATTCTTACACCGTCCAATGATCCAAGCTCCCGACTGTAACTCTCAAAGATGTGCTTCTTCATCTCCACTCTTTGGTCCAGAACCTTGAGCTGTCCTCTTCCGATGCCTGCGACAACATTGCTCATCCGGTAGTTGTATCCGATTTCGCTGTGCTGATAATGTCTGGCCTGATCCCTGCTCTGTGTGGCCCAGAATCTGACTTTGATGATCCGTTCCTCATTGTTCGATACGAGCATCCCGCCGCCGGATGTGGTGATGATCTTGTTTCCGTTGAAGGAGAAAACTCCATAGTCCCCGATGGATCCGGTGTACTTCCCTTTATACAGGGTTCCCAGGCTTTCAGCCGCATCCTCGATGAGCGGTACCCCATGGCTCCTGCAGATTTCAGCTATTCTGTCCATATCTGCAGACAGTCCGTAAAGATGTACCACCAGCACCGCTTTCACATCCGGATATTTTCCAAATGCTTTCTCAAGCTCGACAGGGCTCATGTTCCAGGTTTCATCGTCACTGTCTATGAATACCGGGACTGCATTCTGATAGAGGATGGGATTGGCTGTTGCTGCGAAAGTAAGGGTTGGACAGAACACGATATCCCCCTCTCCTACGCCTGCAGCTTTCAGGGCCAGATGGATCGCTGCGGTTCCCGAGGTAGCAGCCGCCCCCCATTTTATTCCTACCTTTGCCGCCAATTCATTTTCAAATTCAGTGACGTTCCTGCCGAGGGGCGCAATCCAGTTGGTATCGAATGCTTCCTGGATGTACGCCATTTCATAGCCTTCATCACTCATGTGGGGTGATGAAAGGAAGATTTTATTCTGATTTCCCATGAACTGAGCCCTCCTTTCCCAGTCATCCTGACATCACAGAGCATCTCAGCTGTTCAGCTCGAGACCCAACACCACATCCGGCCTTATCTCACTCTCCTGCTGGACCGGCTCAGTGTTTACATCCTGGGCGTTCCTATAGGTAGGTACAACGTGGCGCATCATGGCTCTGACTTCTTCCGCGTCCCCGGATTTGATCAGCCGTTCCAGTTGCTCGAAGTTTTTCTTGAGCATTTTCATATCAAGCTCGCAGGGCTTGCAGATGAAAATCTTGTTGTGATTGGTACGTTTTAGCAGCTCCTCGTCCATCAGAAGCTCTTCATACAGCTTTTCTCCGGGCCGGAGTCCGGTGATTTCAATGTCTATATCTTCAAAGGGAATCAGTCCGCTGAGTTTGATGATATCCACTGCAAGATCGTAGATCTTAACCGGTTCCCCCATATCAAGCACGAAGATTTCGCCCCCTTCCGCGATGGCCCCCGCCTGCAGGACGAGCTGGGCAGCTTCGGAAATGGTCATGAAATATCGGGTGATATCCTTATGGGTAACGGTAATGGGTCCCCCATCCCTTATCTGCTGTTTGAAGAGGGGAATCACAGAGCCGTTGCTGCCGAGAACATTGCCGAAACGGACGGCTACGAACTTGGTTTCGCTTGTTTTTGAGAGCCCCTGAATGATCATTTCACACATCCGTTTACTGGCACCCATGACATTGGTGGGGTTGACGGCCTTATCCGTAGAGATCATCACGAATCGCTTCACGCCGAACTGATGGGCGGCTTCAGCAACGTTCAGGGTACCGAATACGTTGTTCTTGATTGCTTCCTTCGGTGACCGCTCCATCAGTGGAACATGCTTATGTGCAGCTGCATGAAAGATCACATCGGGTCTGACTTCTTCCATCACGGAGAAGACATTGTCCCGATCCCGGATGGAGCCAATCATGATATCGACGGCGAGCTCCTTATGCTCACGATGAAGTTCGTTTTGAATGTCGTAGGCATTGTTTTCATAATTGTCTAAGATGACCAGTTTTTTTGGGCGAAACAGTGCAATCTGACGGCAAAGCTCAGAACCGATGGAACCGCCGCCCCCTGTAACAAGCACGGTTTTGTTGCGGATATAGGTGGAGATTTCTCCCACATTCAGATTGACCGGGTCACGGCCCAGCAAATCCTCCAGCTCAACGTCGCGGATCTTGGACATGGATACATGACCGTCAAGGACATCCCTAACCCCCGGAATGATCCGGACTTTTGTGTTGCAGCGTTTGCATTCTGCAAGGATTTCCTTTGTATCTTTTGGCGAAGCGGTCGGTATCGCAATGATGATCTCCTCAACATGAAACCGCTTTGCGACGCTGTAGATGTCGTAGCGGTTACCGATGACCCGTATCCCTGCAATCGTCTCATTCAGCTTGAAAGGATCATCATCAATATAGCCGACCAGCTGCCCGTAGGATTCAGGATGATTCTTGATCTCTGTAGCAATCATGCTGGCAGTTGCACCGCATCCGATTACAAGCACATGCTTCCTGGATTCCTGCCGTGTGGCTGACTGATGGTAAGTAAGGCGTCTTAACAGGCGGAAGCTGAAACGGATGCCGCCCACAAAACAGATTTCAATAATGACGGAGACGATGTATATCCCGTAGTAGACCCTATAGCCCATCGAAGAAAGGTAGAATATGCCCATGAAATTGGCTGAAAGCACCGCCCCAACGATTCGGATCAGTTCTTCAATTGACGCATACTCCCAGAGGCTGTCGTACAGTTGAAAATACCTGTAGATCATCAGCTTGCCGATATTCAGGACCATTGCATATTTGATATATTCGCCGATCATGCCCTGGGGAATATTGCCTTCATAATGGAAGAACAATGCGCTGAGGAATGCAAGGTTGATTCCGATGATGTCCGTGAGCGTAAGCTGTATTCTTCTGATTGTTATGGGCTTCATTATGGGATTCACCTCCGAAAAAAGGAAAAAAATTTGCATCATCATTTGCAATGGTTTAATTTGTCTTATATTACATTTATTGTTACGCTTTGCGCAAAAAAACTCGGCCGAATATTTCGTTTCGCTTACAAAAGGAGTCTGCATCCGGCATAGGTTACGTTATTGGCAATTCAATAACCCTGGATCCGCTCTTCTAAGGATCGCTTTATATGCAACGAAATCATAACAGCCGTCGTGTGTTTGATGATCATTTTTCCAATTTATTGTTACTTTTATTGAATACCCAATCTCTCCCTCAATAAACATGTTTATACCTTGTTGGATATTGATCAAGGGCACATGGAAAAGAGGTGTCTCTAACAGGAATATAGTTCCTGCCAGAGACACCTCTTTGCGTTTGTAAATGTTTGTCATCCCTACTTGACCCCTTCCAGCTGCGCCTTTACGGCTGCAATCCGGTCGGCATCGTATCCTGCGGCTTCCGATTGGGCCAGGGCCTTGGACGCCTCTTCGTAGCGGGCCTGATCGAACAGGACCAGGCTCAGGAGGTAGTTGCCGAAGGCGGGATCCAGGGCGGCCATTTCACGGCCGTATTTTTCGGCAACGGCTGCGTCTCCCTGGAGGGCTGCGCTGCGGACAATGTAATAGAGGATATCGCTTCTGACCGGGCTGTCTGCAGGAATATCGTTCAGGCGGCCGATGCCGTAAACCTGCATCTCATCCCACTTCTGCTGGGCTTCAAGATTCATGAGGGTTGAGATGTAGGACTGCTGGACGTTGAGAGGCTTGCTCAGGCCATACCAGGCCGATGCTGCCGTGATCAGCACCAGCGCCAGTGCTGACAGGACCCGGGAGTTGATCGGAAACCGTTCGACAGCGCCGATAAGGATGCCTGTTACCAGAAAGCCGCCCGCCAGACCGCCCATGTGGGCGAAGTTATCAATACCTGTTGCGGTGAAGCCGTAGATAAGGTTGATGACAGCCAGACCCAGGATATCCTTACCGAAGCCGGTGCGCATGAATTCCGGGTCCTTCACCCCCAGATAGAGCATGGCGCCCATCAGGCCGAAGATGGCCCCTGACGCCCCTACGCCCGGATAGGAGGAAAAGCACAGACTGGCCAGATTGCCGGTGACACCGGCCACCAGGTAGATGACGATGAACCGTTTACGGCCATAGATGTTCTCGGTGATGGTTCCGATGATATTGAGGGAGAAGCTGTTTATCAGAAGATGAAGGATGCCCCCATGAAGGAACATTGCCGTAAACAACCGCCAATACTCCCCCGCCACGATATTGCCGTTGATCTTGGCCCCATACCGCAGCAGCAGATCCCCATAAGCCCCGGTGTTGAATCCGGCAAGGATCATGAGGGTGATGTAGATGGTGATGTTGATGCCGATGAGGGTGTAGGTTAGGTAAGGTTTTTTCATATGGGGACCTCGGGGGGGTTATTTTATTTGCTCCATCTCCCTCTGGAGGGGGATGTCACCGGAGGTGACAGGGGGAGTCGCAGGGCGGTTGCCCCTCCGGGACTCCTTCCGGCAGCTTTGCTGCCACCTTCCTCCCGGAGGAAGGTTGAGATGATGTCAATCTCCCTCTGGGAGGGGGATGTCTCGAAGAGACAGGGGGAGTCGCAGAGCGGTATAAAACAGCCGATTTCCTCGCAGAAATCGGCTGTCACTTTTAGACGATGCATTCTCCGGCAAGTTCGTAGGCCTGGAGTTTGACGGTGCGGAGGAAATCTTTTACGCTTTCGGCGTCGCCGAGGGCCATGGCTTCGTCGACGAAATGGGTGAGGTTGTCCATCCGATGGCGGCTGATGAATTCGCGGGTGCGCAGGATCTGGGGCGGGTTCATGCTGAGTTCCTGGATGCCCATGCCGAGCCACAGGGGAACAAGCTTCTGGACGGAGGCGGCTTCGCCGCACATGCTGACCCAGATGCCGGCCTTTCGGCCGTTTTCGACGGCCAGGCGGATGAGACGGAGGACGGAGGGCTGGTATGGTGTAAGCAGCTCGGCCAATTTTGGGTTGGTCCGGTCTGCTGAAAGGGTGTACTGATAAAGGTCGTTGGTACCGATGCTGAAGAAATCCACTTCTTTGGCCAAAATATCGGATATCATTGCTGCGGAGGGCACCTCGATGAGGATGCCGACTTCAATCCGTTCAGCTACGGGCAGACCCCGCCGCTGGACCTGTTCGACCGCTTCCTGCAGCATTATTTTCGCCCTGCGGAGTTCTTCCAGGGTGGCCACCATCGGGAACATGATCTTGAGGCGTCCATGGGCGCTGGCCCGGGCCAGTGCTCTGAGCTGGGTAAGGAACAGGTCCCTGGCTTCCAGACAGTAACGGAGGGAACGGAAACCCAGGAATGGGTTCTGTTCTTCCTGAAGGTGGATGTAGGGAAGCTTCTTGTCGCCGCCGATGTCCAGGGTGCGGATGGTGACGGCTTTATCGGGAAATGCCTTCACGATGGCGCTGTAGGCCAGATACTGCTCTTCTTCATCCGGTGCGGATTCCCGGTCCATATAAAGGTATTCGGTCCGGTAAAGGCCCACGCTTTCGCCGTCGTTTCGTACTACGGCCTCAAGGTCCAGCGGGGAGCCGATATTGCAGGTCAGTTCAATGGCCTGACCGTCTGCTGTTAAGGTTGGCACGCCGACCAGGTCCTTCAGCCGTGCCTGGGTAATCATCTCGCAGGCCAACCGGTCTGTGAACACCTTCAGGATTCCCTGATCGGGAGTGAGGTGGAACTCACCGGTGTGGCCGTCCATGGCTACGATATCCCCTTCAGCGAGCTTGCTGAAAAGTGCGCCTGCGCCGACGATTGCCGGGATTTCCATGGAGCGGGCCAGGATGGCGGCATGGGTGGTGGGACCACCGGTTTCTGTGATGATGCCGACCACATTGCCATCACGGATATGGCCCATTTCAGTCGGTGTGAGATCATGGGCGATAAGAATGGATGGCTCTGATATTTTTGCAGCATTGAAGGGTTCCTGGTTTTGAAGCAGGAGGATGAGCTGTTCCCCAATCTCACGGATATCCGCTGCACGGGCCATCAGATATGGATCTTCCATGCTTTCGAATATCCGTGCATAATCCTCTACGGTCCGCTCAACTGCCCAATCGGCGTTGACGCATTCCTTTCGTACCCTTTCTTCGACACGGGCATGAAAATCCGGATCATCCAGGATCATCCGCTGTGCTTCAAAAATACTGGCGCCCTCGAAGCCCAACTCCGCATGGCTCTTGGCTGCCAGACCTTCCACCAGCTTTCTGGCCCTATCCAGACAGTCCTCCAGTCTCGACAGCTCAAGACTCGAATCGCGGACCGGCTCTTTTGTTACCGGGCCCACCTCTGGTTTTATGATGACTCTCCCGACGGCTATGCCGAAGGATGCTGCTACGCCTCTCATGGGAACCTCCCGAGTGCAACCGTTGCACTTTCTTATATAACATCTGTATACAAGATACAGCAACTTTGAACATGCTTAATAAAACTCTCTCACTCTCCATTATAAACCTATTCGGGAAATAAAACAGGGGAGTTCGATGGGGAAACGTTTGCAGGATGTGGGTGATGTCAATCTCCCTCTGGGAGGGGGATGTCACCGGAGGTGACAGGGGGAGTCGCAGAGCGGGACCCCTCCGGGACTCCTTCCGTCACTGCGTGACACCTTCCTCCCGGAGGAAGGTTGAGATAAAATCGCTATTGACACCTCCCTCTCTCGGATTTATACTTAAGTTAGAAACATATGAATACATGTTCATATATGATAAGGAGATTCCTGATGACAGAGCCGGTTGTTTGCAGTTGTACGATACTCCACGGGGAGACGATTGAAAAGGTTCGGAACGGTATGCCGGAGGAAGAGCTTTTATATGATCTGGCGGAGCTGTTCAAGGTGTTCGGGGATTCTACGCGGATAAGGATCCTGTATGCGCTGAGCGCTTCGGAGATGTGCGTGTGTGATATCGCCGCCCTGCTTGGAATGACCCAAAGCGCAATCTCTCACCAGCTGAGAATCCTAAAGTCAGCCAGTCTGGTACGGCACCGCAAGGACGGCAAGGTCGTCTTCTACTCCCTGAGCGATTCCCACGTCGCAGACATTTTTGCTCAGGGGTTGGAGCATGTGAAGGAATAAATTGCACCATCTCCCTCTGGGAGGGGGATGTCACCGAAGGTGACAGGGGGAGTCGCAGAGCGGGCACCCCAACCTTTACCCCTCCGGGACTCCTTCCGTCAGCTTCGCTGCCACCTCCCTCCAGAGGGAGGTTGAGATTGAACCACCTTTCGCACAGAGGAAGGCAAGTAACTTACATCCAAGAAAGGAACCTCCTATGAAAACCATAACCCGCAAGACATACACACTCGGTGGTCTGGGCTGTGCCCATTGTGCTGAGAAGATACAGAAGGGGCTAAGTACGCTGGATCCGGATGTGCGGTTCACGCTGATATTTTCTGCCGGTACGCTAGTGGTGGAAACCCATGTGCCGGATAAGATTCCGAATCTGATGCAGAAAGCCCAGGCGCTGATTACAGGCATTGAACCTGGTGTACAGCTGAAGGATCGGGATGCGGTCGATATTGAGGACGAGAAGGCCCTGCCGCTTTTCGAATACCGTCTGGGAGCCGCTTTCCTGTTTTTCATACCTCCCCTTCTCATGACTCTGGATCCCGTTATTGAAACAGCATTCTACCTGATCGCATACGGCATCGCCGGTTGGGATGTGGTCTGGAAGGCTCTCCTTAATATGGCTAAGGGACATATGCTAGATGAGAATTTCCTGATGACCATTGCCACGGTGGGAGCACTTGGCATTGGGGAGCTGGCCGAGGCATGTGCGGTCATGCTGTTCTACCAGGTGGGAACCCTGTTTCAGGGACTGGCTGTCCAAAAGAGCCGCCGGTCTGTGAAAGCCCTGCTGACCATGAAGGTTGACGAGACCCGGTTTCTTGAGAACGGCAGCGAGATCATGGTTCCCACAGAGAATGTTCCCGTGGGAGCGCTTATCGCTGTCAGACCTGGAGAAAGGCTTCCGCTGGACGGGATTGTCGTGAGCGGCTTCAGTGCTCTTGATACATCTGCTCTGACCGGAGAATCCATGCCCCGGGATATCGGACCTGAATCGGATGTGCTTTCCGGGAGCATAAACCTGACCGGCCTTCTGAATATCCGCGTGACAAAGCCCTTTGAAGAAAGTACAGTGGCCAAGATCATGCATCTGGTTGAGGATGCCGTTTCACACAAAGCCCCAACTGAGCAGTTCATCACGAAATTTGCACGGATCTATACTCCGGCGGTGGTTGCATCCGCCGCTGCACTGGCTCTGCTTCCTCCCCTATTCATGGGCTGGGATCAGTTTCCGGTATGGCTGTACAGGGCGCTGGTATTCCTGGTTATTTCATGCCCCTGTGCGCTCGTGATTTCAATTCCTCTGGGATTTTTCGGCGGTATCGGAGCCGCTTCGAAGGCTGGAATCCTGGTTAAGGGCAGCAACTATCTGGAGGCCCTCACCCATGTGGATACGGTTGTGTTCGACAAGACCGGCACAATCACCGAAGGGCGGTTCACAGTCAATGGAACGGAACCGGCCAACGGCTATTCCGAGGAACAGCTTCTCGAGCTGGCTGCATACGGGGAAAGCGGATCCACCCATCCTATAGCACTCAGCATCGTACATGCCTGGAAAGGATCTGTGGATCCGGCAAGGATTGCTGAAATGACCGAGGTTCATGGTCAGGGAACCCGCAGTGTGCTGGACGGCAGGGTCCTTTTGACAGGGAGCAGGAAGCTCCTGGCTGAAGCCGGAGTGACCGGGCTGGAGCCTCATGACAAGGGCACTTCGGTGTATGTGGCTTTGGATGGGATTCATATCGGCCGCATCCATATGAAGGATCAGATGAAGGCAGGCACCGTCGAAGCACTGAAGGCACTGAAAACAGCCGGTGTCAGGCGACTGGCCCTGTTAAGCGGAGATACCCGCCAAACGGCCCTTGATATCGCCCAGGAGGCCGGAATCGATGAGGTTCACGGAGAGCTGCTGCCTCAGGAAAAAGTGGCTGTTCTTGAAACCCTTATCAGAGATCTGCCTCAAGGCAGGAAGCTGGTTTTTGTCGGCGACGGCATCAACGATGCCCCGGTGCTTGCCCGAGCCGATATCGGCTTTGCAATGGGCGGCGTTGGCTCCGATGCTGCAATTGAAGCCGCCGATGTGGTGCTGATGACCGATGAGCCCGGCAAGGTGGCTGAGGCCATACGGATTGCCCAATTCACACGGCAGGTGGTATTGCAGAACATCACCCTGGCATTTGCTGTGAAGGGTTTGGTGCTGCTGCTTGGAGCCGGCGGACTGGCTACCCTTTGGGAAGCGGTTTTTGCGGACGTGGGCGTGGCGGTGCTGGCGATTTTGAATGCGATGCGGGTGTTGGGGAGTGTGCCTTCCGGTGAGAAGTCAACACGGCTCCATCTCCCTCCTGAGGGGGATGTCACGAAGTGACAGGAGGAGTCGCAGAGCGGGTCCCCTCCGGGACTCCTTCCGGCAGCTTTGCTGCCACCTTCCTCCCGGAGGAAGGTTGAGATGATGTCAATCTCCCTCTGGGAGGGGGATGTCACCGAAAGGTGACAGGGGGAGTCGCAGAGCGGATTCCCAAAGCATTTCCCTCCGGGACTCCTTCCGTCAGCTGCGCTGCCACCTCCCTCCAGAGGGAGGTCAAGATTAAGCATAAAACAGCACCCTGCCCCGCCCGATAACGGACGGTTCAGGGTGCTTTGATTTTTACCGTTTCTCCCCCATCACCCGCTCCAGTACCAGGTTATAACCTCCCGGTCCATGAAGGAGGCATTTGCTGATGCGGCTGATGGTGGCGGTGCTGGCGCCGGTTATTTCTTCGATCTGGGTGTAGGTCCTGTTTTCTTTGAGCATGCGGGCTACTTTAAGACGCTGGGAGATGGACTGCAGTTCCTTGATGGTGCAAATATCCTCGAAGAATCTGTAGCACTCTTCAACTGTTTCCAATGTAAGAATTCCTTCATAAAGCTCTTCAATGAGTTCGTCTTTAAAGGATGATTCGTAAGCCACTTGAATACCTCCCGCCCAACATACCTTGACGTCGTTGTTAACAGTAAGAAAAGCCTTCATGAGTTGAACGTGTCAACCTTCTCCCTCAACTCCCGTTTCATGATCTTTCCTGTGGCGTTTTTTGGCAGGGATTCCATGAGGATGATTTCTTTGGGGAGTTTGAAATTGGCCAGGTTTTCCTGAAGGTGGTGGAACAGCGCTTTGCGGTCGTATTGGGCGTCTTCCTTCAATACGATGCAGGCGATGACCACTTCGCCGCGGAGGGTGTCGGGAGCGCCGATTACGGCCGCTTCCCGGATGCCGGGGTATTGATAGATGATTTCCTCCACCTCTCGGGGGTAGACATTCAGGCCGCCGACGATGATGGTATCCTTGAGGCGGTCAACGATGGTTACATAGCCGTCCTCATCGATTTTGGCCATATCACCTGTGTGCAGCCAACCGTCAACGATGGCTTCTGCTGTAGCGTCCGGTTGGTTGAAATAGCCGATCATGACGTTGGGACCGCGGGTGACCAGCTCCCCTACTTCACCCGGCGGAAGGATGAGGCCTTCCGGGCTTTGAATGCGGACTTCGATATCTGTGAGCGGGAATCCGATGGTCCCTGGACGCACCTTGCCGATACGGTTGACGGTGACTACCGGGGATGCCTCTGAAAGGCCGTAGCCTTCCGTTATATCGATGTTGAATTTCTGCTTGAAGCTGTTGATGATTTCGCCGGGCAGTGAAGCCCCGCCGGATACGAAGAGCCGGACCTTCTCATAGGCTTCCGTTGAGCCCTGTGAAAGGTAATAGCCGAACATGGTCGGGACTCCGCATACGATGGTGACTTCTTCCTCATGGATGGTCTTGACGGCATCCTTGGGCTGGAAGGTTTCCATGATGGTGATGCGCCCCCCCTGGAGGAGCGCATCCATGACGGTGGCGGTCCAGGCAAAGCTGTGGAACATGGGGAGAACGCACAGCAGGTTGTCTTCCGGACCGATGTCCAGTGCCTCGCTGATGCCCCAGGCATTGCTGGCCAGATTGGTATGAGTCAGTACTGCACCTTTGGGTTTTCCGGTGGTGCCGGAGGTGTAGATGATGGCGCAGGGGTCGTTTTTGCTGATTACGGCGGGTACGGCCTTCGGGAAAACCTTACGCTGGATCGCTTCCAGGATGTCCGGCAGCAGGAGCTGTCGGATGGCGGTGTCCAGGGCCAGGGGCGTCATGGCTATGAAGTGCTTCATGCCTGCGTCTTCTGCGATGAAGGATACCTCCCGTGAGGTGAGTGTCCGGTTCAAAGGAACGATGACAGCTCCCAGGCTGACCACACCGAAATAGGCATATACGAATTCCGGGCAGTTCTTACAGTAAAGCCCCACATTATGACCGGGCCGGACGCCCACATAATAAAAATAATCGGCGAACTGCCGGACCTTTTCACGGAATTCACCATAGGTGACGGTCTTGCCATGGTCCCTGAAGAGAATCCGGGCTTCATCATGCTTTTCGTACATCTGGTGGATTAGCATAGGGCACGCTCCGTTTTTGTGGGATAATTTTGCATAAATAGCTCCATCTCCCTCAGAGAGGGGGATGTCCTGAAAGGACAGGGGGAGTCGCAGAGCGGATGCCCTCCGGGACTCCTTCCGTCAGCTCCGCTGCCACCTTCCTCCCGGAGGAAGGTTGAGAAAATGTCAATCTCCCTCCGGGAGGGGGATGTCACCGAAGGTGACAGGGGGAGTCGCAGAGCGATCCCTCCGGGACTCCTTCCGACGCCTTCGGCGCCACCTCCCTCCAGAGGGAGGTGGAGATGGACTGCCAGGGCTTCTATATTCTTATACGCCGCGCCTTCAGCAGGGTTTCCATGATGTCATTGATGACGACCATGCCCAGGAGCTTGCGGTTCACGTCCACTACGGGGACGGCCATTAGGCTGTATTTGGATATGACTTCGTTTAGGGTATCGATTTTGGCGGTGTCCTGAACATAGACGATGTTCTTGTTCATGATCTGGCTCAGCTTCACGTCGGGTTCTGAGATGATGATGTCCCGGAGAGAAACTGTTGAGATCAGGCGTTCTTCGGAATCGACGACGTAGAGGTAGTAGATCATGTCCGATTCGGGCTTCAGCTGCCGGAGCTCTTTAATGGTCTCTTCCACGGTGTGGTCTTCGAAGAAGCAGAAGATATCTGTGGACATGAGGCTGCCGACGGTATTATCGGGGTATTCCATGAGTTCGCGCACGTCCTCCGAGGAGTCCATATCCATTTCGTTGAGGAGCTCTTCGGCTTTTGATTCGTGAAGCTCGTCCAGGAGGTCCGCCACCTGATCCGCTGGCATTTTTTCCAGAAGATCCGCTGCTTTTTCAACGGTCAGGCCTTCTATCATGCTGACCTGGACCTCGGTTTCCATCTCTTCAAGCACGTCAGCGGCCTGTTCGTCGTTGAGGGAGGAGAATACTGCCATTTGCGTGGGCCGGTCCAGATCCTCCAGGATATCTGCCAGGTCTGCCGGGTGCATCTTTGTCAGGTTGGAATTGTCTTTTGAGACCCGGAAGGGAGCATGGCCGAAATCCACGGCTTCGATGTCCTCCCACGGAATCAGGCGTGTCTGGACTGTTTTGCCGATCAGCTTGGCAGCCCGTTTCACATGCCTGTCCAGACCCATACGGCGCAGCTTTCCTTCAATGCCTACATCCACGGCGATGACGAAGGTCTGATCCCCGATCACTGACATTTTCAGATCGATCACTTCCACCATTTTACGGCCCTGTAGATCCACAACCTGGTGGTTCAGAACCCGCTGGGCAAGTAAAACAGTTTGGTTCCCATCCAGTTCCGCATCGACCAGAGCCTTGCAGAAAAGTGCCATCTGCCCTTTTCGTTCCTCGAGGGTACATCCCGAAAAATCAGCCGTTCGGATTTCTCCCTGCTGTCTCAGGACCAGAGCCACTACCTTCGGCCGTGTCTTGTACATCTCCACTACAAGATCCTCTACTTTTCCAAGGACTGTTCCGGCTTCATCATAGATGGATTTGCCAAGTATCTGGCTGAAAAACCAGGTTGTGATGCGAGTCATTGTCGTTCCTCCGTTAAAGGGTGGTGCAAGGGTATTAGAAAAGGGCGATGGGGTTCCATGTTGACCTCCCTCTGGAGGGAGGTGGCAGCGAAGCTGACGGAAGGAGTCCCGGAGGGCCCCGCTCTGCGACTCCCCCTGTCACCTTCGGTGACATCCCCCTCCCAGAGGGAGATTGACATCATATTGACCTTCCTCCAGAGGGAGATTGAGCATTAACCAATCTCCTTACGTACCCTCTTCACCGTCTCATGCACTCTCCCTACCTGCAGGCAGAAGCTTTCCAGTCTTGATTCGATTACTTGGGGGAAGGCGCTGCCGTCGGTTTCGATGCTAAGGAATGGGAGCGCCGGGTGATGGGACATTACCTGGTTTACAAGATTCTTTTCCAGGGCGATTTCGGATTTGCGTTCGTTCATGCGTTCGGTGATGATGGCCTCGGAGATGCGGGCCGGCATGCAGCCGAAGGGGCCCAGGGAAAGGACGCCATCTACGGTTTCCACGATTTCGGTGAGTGCCGCTCCGACAGTGAGGATGGTTTCTCCGGTGAGACGTGGTGATACGAGGTTCTGTACTGATTCTATCATATGCGTCACATCTGCGGTATGGGGGATGTAGAATCCGGATTCACCCAACAGCTCTTTAATCTTGGTTTCGTATGGGTTCTTGAAGTACTGCTGGACGGTGACCCGTGCACGGTCCTGCCAGCGGGATTTCACCACAAGACTGTTTCTGACGATATAGTCGCAGTAATGGAGCCATTCGGCGATGGGAGCGGTGCGCACCCAAAAACCGTTCAGACTGAGGCGCTCCACCAGATTCTTACGGGAGAAGCTGTCACGGCGCACATAGATCTCGCCGATCAGGGCGATTGACGGCAGATCGCTGAGTTCTCCCTTTTTCGGGATGGCGCGGAGTGTCTCTGCTGCACTTCTCAGTGTTTGTTTGAGGCCGTTCCAGGAATCCTTCTCCACACTGAGGCACAGCCACTCTTCCATCTGCCGGTTCGTCATCATGGCAGAATCCGGATCCACTGCAAGAGCCAGCACAGCGCTGTAGATTTCCTCCATGACATCAGCGATGATGACTGACTGCCAGGCGCGCAGTGCGAATTTGGTGCCGAAACCGGCATAGCTGTTCTCTGATGTGAGAGACAAAAGGGCCACATTGGACAGGGCCAGCTTTTCTATCAGCGACTGCATCATCACGTTGTATTGGCCGAACCGACAGGGGCCGGAGGTTTCCGGCATGAAGTAGACGAGGATTTCCTCCCTGTCCCAGGTTTCTTCAACATAGCGGATCAGACTGCCCACGGTGAGTATAAGGGGCAGGCATTCCTTACAGGAGGCGTAGCCGCGGCCCAGCTTCAGCTCTTTTTCAGCCGGTGCGGGCAAGGCTGTTGCCTGTACGCCTACGTGGCGGAGCGTGGCAGCAAGAACACGGGATCCCAGATCACCCATGGAAGGCAGGACTACCCGCACCCGTGGGCTGTTTAGGGGAAGGCGCACACCGTCGGAATCCACTACCACGGCCTGACCGCTTTCCATTTCAACCCGTGCTGCACGGAAGGGCTTCTTCACTACAGGGACAGCATTTCTGCTGATTTCAAGGTAACTGCTCATGACATCGATGAAGGCTTCTATGCGTGTATCGATTCCGGCATCAGCGGAGTGGGAGTCCAGCTCCAGCGTCAGGCTGGGCTTGGAGCCCATGATATCCCGGAAATAGTTGAGAAGAAAGGAATCGGGCCCGCAGCTGAAGTTGGTGACATAGGCGCCGAAGAGTTGGGGGTGACGCTGGGTGAAGTTGGCTGCCTTGAGAATCGTCTGGCCCATGGCCCAGTACATGTTGTGCTTGGATTCTTCAGGCTCCAGGGGCAGGAAATCCTGCGGAATGATCCGGAAGGCCCGGGATGCGAATTTGCGCGGGATACCCATATTGCCGAGCTTGCAGAAGGCGTTGTATGGGCGGCCGAACAGAACCACGGCGTTTTCTGCCGGATTGGCTTCCAGCTCGCTTAGGACAAGGTTTCCGATTTCGCGGAAGGCTTTTTGGAGGGAGGCCTGGGCACGGCAGCCGTTTTCGAAGGCTTTTTGAGCCTGGGCTGCATCATGACCCAGTGATTTGGCCATTTCAATGAACGCATCCTTACCGCCTTCGATTCCATTGGAAAAATCCAATACCGGGGAAAGGACTGTCATGGCCTTCAGTTCATCAAAAGCGGCCTTAAGATAGTAAGGTTCCGCCTGCACAAAGGGACAGGTCACCCTGGCAGGATCTCCGCCTGGAACAGGCATGGCCTTGATGTGCGGCATGAACAGAAGGTCCGGCTTCTTTTCCAGAAGGTTCTGGAGGGTGCCATGGGCCAGCTCAACGGGGTAGCAGAAGGCCGCCCCCCGGCGTTCACAGCCGTCGGGATCCACCGCATCGCTGATGACGACCCCATAACCCAGACTCTTGAAGAATCCATGGTATAGGGGGAACAGGTTGTTGATCATGAGGGAGTTGTTGATCCCGATTGTTTTTCCGTTGGCTGGAATTCCTTCAGGGGCCCACTGGGTACCGAAGGTTTCGAAAATCATCTTCTCGCGAAGAGCTACCAGGTCCAGGGCGCTGACATCCACCTCCGGCTGATGCTTCAGAAGGTTATAGTATTTGTTGCAGGCACCACCGAAGGGGTAGACCTGCTCCTTTATGCGGATCATGCTGATGCTGCATTTACGGTCGCAGGCTTCCTTGCCGCCTTTGCATATGAAAGGCTGCTGATAGGCCACTTCCCTGCCCGACAGCTCCTCCAGGTTGAAGTCCATGGGCTCAAGCAGTCCAAGATTCATCTTCTTATGGGTTTCGAGGGCTACGCCGTAAGCGCCCATGAGGCCGGGCTCCGGCGGGACGATGATCTCCTTGCCGGTAAGGGCTGCCATGGCGATTGGAACCGCCTTGTTGTAGCAGACACCGCCCTGCATGAAGATTTTGCGGCCTGTGGTCCTGTTACCCTTGACCCGGTTCATGTAGTTCATGCAGATGGAGTAAACCAGGCCTGCAGCAATGTCATGCTTCTCCAGGCCGCTTTGTATGGCAGTCTTTATGTCGCTGCCGATGAAGGCTGCGCACTGGTCATTGAAGTTGGGGGGCCGCGTGCCGTCCATGGCGTAATCCCCGATGGCTTCGGTTGCAAGGTTTAGTGATTCCATGGCCGCTTCCTCAAGAAAGGAACCGGTGCCGGCTGAGCACGCTTCGTTCATTGCATAGTCTGAGGCGACACCATTTGTAAGGAAGGTATACTTGGCGTCCTGTCCTCCTATTTCAAAAAGGGTGTCCACTTCAGGATCGAAATAAGCCGCGGCGGAGGCATGGGCGATGATTTCGTTGATCACGGCGGGGGTCAGAGCATGAAGCCCGGCGATCTGTCGGCCGGAGCCCGTTACCCCGAGGCCAACGATGGATACCGGAACTGTTACCTGCTCCGAAATGGCTGAATAACAGCGCCGTGAAGCTCCGATCGGATCGCCGTTGGTACGCAGGTAGCAGCTGGACAGGATGGTCCGGTCCGATTGACGCATAAGGACCGCTTTAGTGGTGGTAGAGCCGACGTCAAGACCCACAATGCAGACATCTCCAGGGTTTGCTGTACTCCGCTCCTGGGATTTGAACGACACTCGATGGGCATGGTTTTTAAGAGGGTCCAGATATGTGAAGCCCTGATCGGAATCAGAAAAGAGATCATTATCGAAATCGACTGCTTCGGTTTCGTTTTCCTGGGCCCATAGAGCGGCCCCTAAGGCCTCGGCGCAGCGGGCGTGCTCAGGTACAACGACGCCCAGGCCTGAATCCCGCAGGAAGCCGATCATCACTGAGTTGGATGAACTGCCTCCTACAACCATGACATGCTGGTCATCAACACTTTTCAGGAGCTCCGAGATTTTCCCTGCCATCATCTCGCACAGCCCGGCCACCACGCTTTCCTTGCTGGCACCTTTGTTGAGTGCATGGGTGCAGTCGCTTTTGCAGAAAACGCTGCAGCGGCCGGCTACCTTATAGGAATTCTTCCGGTCTGCAACGGCTACTGCCTCTTCTACCGTGAGATCCATCCGCTTCAATTGCTGAAGGAAAAATTCTCCTGTGCCTGAGGCGCATTTGTTCCCGGTATACACATCGATGATACGCCCTGCCTGATCCAGGCGGTAGACCATGAAGGTCTCCCCACCTGCACTGACCACGACCTGGGCCCGGTTTCCCTGGGCGGAATAATGTCCGTAGGCTGTTTCCAGAGCTTCCGGTTCCGATAGTGTGGTAGCTTTGAGCAGATGCCGCAGCTTTCGTCCGGTAACGGCGATGCGGTCTGCCGAGCGGATGCCCGGCTCCTTGAAGAGTGTTGCCAGAACCTCGCGGGGGTTGCCTTCATGAGGAATGGAACGGCTGTCAGTGATATCCGGACCCTGTGGCCCTCCTGTCACTGACGCGAAGGTTATGGTAGAAGCACCGATACAGATGCCGATTGTTTTCAAATGAATCACCTCTTGATCATTAGTATGTACTTTCTCTTGATGTTCCAATTCTATCAATTTACAGGAATAGGTACAAGTTAAGTGTGGATTAGAAATATTGGCATGATTTCTGTCACAGCGCCGTAACATGGATGGTCGCGATCTGTCACGGGGATTGGATATGATGGTTATAACGGAACACATTCTTATTCGAACGAAAGGAGAGTGATGACGGATTGTAAGTCGTATCTGATGTTTATCGTTGTTTTCTGGATATTTCACAATTAAAGGAGGAAGGATTATGAAAAAATTATTTGCTTTGATTCTTGCCTGTGTGATGATTATGTCTTTGGCGATTCCTGTTATGGCACAAAACTCAGATGATGGATTTAAGCTTAACGGCCCTCATTACAACCTCAATTTAATCGGTGTCAACAAGGAAAAAATTAGCGATATCACTACTGGCAACAGAATATTTGTGCCGCTAGTTGGTAAGTGCAACATCAGTTTGATGGAAACCATATCTCCGGATTACACAAAATTCAACGACAATTTCATGGTACTTGACGGCAACGGAACCGATGGCGCTGCAAAATTCCAACTGCCTAATCCTGATCCTGACAATGTTGGGACTACCGTATATTCAGTATTTGCCAAAGAGTTAGGCAAACCCGGTGGACATTCCGAAATGACTACTGGCGCCACCTATATTGATGAATTTGGAGTAGCGTGGACTAAAATGAGCGAAATTTCTGCTTCCTTCGATCGGAACGGAAAACCAAGCTTCACCAACGTTTCAAAAGAACTGCTGTACATATATACTGATTTGGACGGAGATGGGAGAGCGGAGCATTACAATCTGTTCAATACCGCCCTTCAAGATTACTTTTGGGAGTACGACAATGCAGGGTTGAAATTGGTTCAATTGAGATTCTATCCTATCTCAACCACTGTTCCTGTTGATGTGCCTGTTCAATAGACGACGTGTCTGAATTCGAATAAGCAAAATAGCCATTGCAATGGTTTAACGCCATTGCAATGGCTATTTTTGCCACTCTATCCGATTCTATTTTGCAGCTTTCAGCTTGACGATATCCATCCAGTTACTGGCAGTTGCTTCTTCCATCCGGTACATATCCCGTTTGATCTCCGTGACATCACCCTGAAGATGTGCCAGATCGTGAACCAATTTTTCCTGTTCTGCCCGGGTAACCTGAGCATGATGCTCCAGGGCTCCGAGAAGCTGGCTGTGTTCACTCAAGATCGAGCTGTGTGACTCCAATATTGCGCTGTGCGAATTCAGTTTATCGTGGATCGGCACCAATTCTTCTCTCATTACTGTTCGAATGGCTTCCAGCATTTCTTCGTTCATGTGTCGACCTCTCTTAATATCTTTACACTAAATATATCACACGGGACTCCGATGTCAATACAATGAATTGAAGACATATATTTCCTTATTCTTCGTCGTCCTTCACTTCTTCGTAATGGGTCACATCAACGGCTTCGTCCTTATTGAATCCTTCGTTCACCTTATCCTCGAAGGGGTTTTCGCTTTCACGTTCCTTTGCAGGATCAGGCTCCTGGCCCTGGAACTCGTACATGCCGCCCCCAGTCCTTCGGGCCCGTTTACGGCCTTCGAACCAGTACCACAGACCGAAGGTGACCAAAAGAGCCAGTCCTAAAGGCGTTGTGAAAAGAAGTCTGCTGAAGAAGATCAACAGATAAAAGAAGAACATCATGAACAGCAGGCCCATGATACAGCCGAAATTATTACCCGTGCGATAGATTCGCATAATGTCCATCCTTTCAATAGTTGGGATATTTAATCATCATTTCCTCAGCAGTCCGTACCCGCCGTATATCGGCTTGGTTTCTGAAACAGTTATAACGGCATTGGACTGTTTTTCTTTGATAAGACTCACGGCCTCTTTGACCCGTTTGCGCTGGGTGAACAGGAACAGCATCCGTCGGGATTTGCTCATGCCGATGCCTTCCACCATTGTGACTGCGAAGTTCTTCCTCCTCAGATATTCTGAAAGCGGGCCTCCGTGCTCGTCTTTAACTATGACCACGATTTCGGACAGGCCGATACCGATGAATTCTTCGATCATGCTTCCAAAGTAGTTGCCCAATGCGAAGCCCAAGGCATAGAAAACGGCTTTTAGAGGATCAGAGGTGATATTGGTAAGTACATTGGCAGCGATATACATCCAAAGCAGTACCTCAAAGAAACCGATGGCTGCCCCGATTTTTCGTTCACCTTTGGTGATCAGTACTGTTCGGACTGTTCCCAGAGATACTTCGACGATTTTAGCGAATAGAATCAATGCATAGATCATTTTGTTATCCTTCCTTGTCACATTTGCTCCACGGTTTTTAACTCACCCCTATAGTTTACTCCACTTTCGGGCAGGGTTCCACTGCTTTAAGAAAGAGTTAATAAAGGTTGATGGTTATTAAGAAAACAAACGCCGAAACCCCAATGGGATTCCGACGCCAGTTTTGTGATTAAAGCCGAACTCTAATATTCGTTGATATCAATATCCGCCATAATTACACCGATAATTTTCCCACCATCTTTAACGGGCACAGATAAGGTGATATTGTAGTTGCCGCTGGATTTCGAAATGTACTCTTTAGATATGTATGTTTCACCTTTCATTGCAGCGTGAAAATAACCTTTCATCGTGCAGTCCTTCCAATACTTATCTTCGAGTCCTTTTGTTTCAGCTATTCCAAAGCCATCGGGGCCAATAAAAATCATGAGCTCAATATAATCGGTTGAGTTCTGATATTTCAACATATAGTCTTCAATGGATTTTCTGCTGCCCTTAAAGACTTCCGGTTTCTTAACCATCTCATTCAGAATATTTTTCAAATCAGAAATTTTTGATTTGATGGAATCATTAATGACAAAACCTTTGATGAAGTTATTGGTATAAGTTTTGGTTTCATTGACCCCCTGAACCATTTCATTAATCGAATCCATCACAGCGCTCACGCTGATAATCTGATCTTCTGAGGTTGCGGATATTTGCTGTGAAACGGCCGCATTGTTTTGCGATAATTCACTGATACTCGCAATTGCAGTTTGCAAATCCTTTGAATTGACAACCTGTGATTTTGTTAATGAAGTGATCTTTTCTGATTCTGAAATGCTTTTCGTAAGCACGGCTTCAATATTCATCGATTTGCTCGTGAGTTCTTCAACTGATTTTAATGTTGTCTGAACAAGACCTTCCTCTTCTTCGGCTAATTTTGACAACTCCGTGATTCCGTCAATGATAACCTTCACCATGACGCTTAGTACTTCCTCCTCAGGTTAATAAGAACGGTCTTATTATTCGATTCTATGCAATGTTCGAATGAATGTACAGGTGATTAACATTGAATATGGGCCTTAATCCTATTATATATAGTTAGTTTCAAGAGGACAACCATTCCGTTTCATCAAAAGCAAAGCCGCCCGATCAAGAGTAACGTCTCAATCGGGCGGCCTGATTACTATCTCGCCATGGTCGAAGTATCCTTTAAAATAACATCATGGGCCCCGCCTTCAACAATGCTTGTTGCAGAAACCAGGGTGATCTTGGCATTTTGCTGAATCTCCGGAATCGTAAGGGCTCCACAGTTACACATGGTGGATTTCACCTTGCTAAGGGACAACTGAACGTTATCCTTAAGGCTCCCTGCATAGGGCACATAGGAATCAACACCCTCTTCGAACTTAAGAGCTCCGTCACCGCCAAGGTCGTAGCGCTGCCAGTTTCTTGCCCTGTTTGAGCCTTCGCCCCAATATTCTTTCACGTAGGTTCCGTTGATGTTCAGTTTGTTTGTGGGGGATTCATCAAACCGGGAGAAGTATCTGCCCAGCATGATAAAATCCGAGCCCATGGCCAACGCCAGTGTCATGTGGTAATCGTATACGATTCCGCCGTCTGAACAGATGGGGACGTAGATTCCTGTTTCTTCAAAGTATTCATTACGGGCTTCGGCCACTTCAATAACTGCGGAGGCTTGCCCTCTGCCGATGCCCTTCTGTTCCCTGGTGATGCAGATGGAGCCCCCGCCGATTCCGATTTTGATGAAGTCTGCGCCCGCATCTGCCAGATAGCGGAAACCCTCTCGATCAACGACATTTCCCGCGCCGATTTTAACCGTGTCTCCGTATTGGGCCCTGACATAATCGATGGTATGCTTCTGCCACTCAGAGAATCCCTCAGAGGAGTCAATACAGAGTACATCTGCGCCGGCTGCTACAAGGGCAGGAATTCTTTCGTCATAGTCCCTTGTGTTGATGCCTGCACCTACGATGTATCGTTTCGCTTCATCCAATAGTTCATTGGGGTTTTCTTTATGGCTATCGTAATCCTTGCGGAAGACAAAATAAGTCAGTCTTTGGTTTTGGTCAATGACAGGCAGCGCGTTCAGTCTATGCTCCCAAAGCATATCATTGGCTTCAGATAAGGTGCAGCCTTCCTGAGCGTATACAAGGACTTCAAAGGGTGTCATGAATTCAGAAATTCTTGTATCCGGAGACATTCTGCTAACTCTGTAGTCTCTGCTGGTCACAATCCCCAGAATCTTTCCTTCAGCGGTTCCATCGTCCGTAATCGCAATCGTAGAATGTCCGCTTCTTGCCTTCAGATTCAACACATCTTTCAATGTCTGATCCGGTTTTAAATTGGAATCACTTCTTACGAATCCTGCCTTGTGGCTTTTGACGCGTTTTACCATTGCCGCTTGGCTCTCAATGGACTGCGAACCGAAGATAAAAGAAATCCCGCCTTCTTTTGCAAGGGCAACTGCCATTTTGTCATCGGATACGGACTGCATGATTGCCGATACAAGTGGAATATTCATCACAATCGGAGATGTTTCACCCTTTTTATATTTGACGACAGGTGTCTTCAAACTGACGTTGTCTGGCGTGCATTCCTTTGACGAAAAGCCCGGTACAAGTAAGTACTCGTTGAATGTTCTGGATGGTTCATTAAAATACTGTGCCATTTTTCCTCCGCTTTCTTCTTACCCGCAATGAATTGTACAAACCTATTAATACTATAATGTATAGGATAGAGCATTGCTTGTCAAGAATCCTCCGAGTGGTTCTTTGGATTCTTTCGGATATTGCTGCGCTCATCCGATACAAGATAGTGAAAGAACAGACACAGCGGGCCGTGCTGCCCTTGGATTCCGCTGCGCTGCGTCCAAGGACGCGGGCTGGCGCCCTATGCATTAAAAAACAAAGCCGTCCAATCAAGAGTAAACTCTCGATCGGGCGACTTCATTTTTTTCTGCGCACGGCTTATAGCCTACACGGTCATTCCCACTCGATAGTGCTCGGTGGCTTGCTTGTAATATCATACACAACCCTGTTTATATGGGGCACTTCATTTACTATCCTGCTCGATATCTTATCTAGCACTTCAAACGGTATACGGGCCCAGTCGCTGGTCATGCCGTCGATGCTGGTGACGCCGCGGATGGCGATGGTGTGGCAGTAGGTGCGTTCGTCGCCCATGACGCCGACGGATTTGATGTTGGGGAGGACGGTGAAGTACTGCCAGATTTCGCGCTCCAGTCCGGCTTTGATGACTTCATCACGGAGGATGGCGTCGGTTTCGCGGACGAGATGGAGGCTTTCTTCGGTGATTTCACCAAGGATGCGGATGGCAAGACCCGGGCCTGGGAAAGGCTGACGCCAGACGATTTTGGGATCGATGCCCAGGGTTTCGCCAACTTTGCGTACTTCGTCCTTGAAGAGCTCTCGCAGGGGCTCGATGAGTTTGAAATCGATATCGTCGGGAAGGCCGCCCACATTGTGGTGGCTCTTGATGACTTCGGCCGTATCGGTGCCGCTTTCGATGACATCGGGATATACGGTGCCTTGTACGAGGAAATCGATGCCGTCGAGTTTTTTAGCTTCCGCTTCGAAAACACGGATGAATTCTTCGCCGATGATCTTCCGTTTGGTTTCGGGATCACTGACTCCGGCCAGCTTGTTCATGAACCTTTCCTGACAGTTTACGCGGATGAAGTTCATGTCGAATTCGTTCTTGAATACCCGCTCTACTTCGTCTCCTTCGTTCTTTCGAAGGAGACCGTGGTCTACAAAGATACAGGTGAGCTGTTTGCCGATGGCCTTATGGACCATGACTGCCGCCACGGAGGAATCAACCCCTCCGGAAAGTCCGCAAAGCACGCCTTTATCGCCAACCAGCTCGCGGATGGCAGCGATGGATTCCTGGGCAAAATCACCCATGTTCCAGTCGCCTTTGCAGTGACAGATTTCAAACAGGAAGTTGGAGATCATCTGGCGGCCGAAGGGTGTATGCTCCACTTCAGCGTGGAACTGCACGCCGTACAGCTTCCTGGCGATATCCTGCATGCCTGCAACGGGACTGTTGTTGGTGAAGGCACAGATTTCAAACCCTTCAGGCGCTTCTTCTACGAAATCGAAGTGACTCATCCAGCAAGTAGAACCGCTTTTCACATCTGTGAAGAGGGGATGCTCCTGTCTGATGTTCAGCTCGATCTTGCCATATTCCTGAGAATCGGCCCGGCGAACCTTGCCTCCCAGGACATGAGCCATGAGCTGCATGCCGTAGCAGATGCCAAGGATCGGGATATCCATTTCAAAAATCTCTTTGGGCAGGGTTGGAGCGCCGTCCAGATAGACACTGTTGGGTCCGCCGGTGAAGATGATGCCCTTTGGCTGTTTTTCCCGGACTGCCTCCATGGCCTTTTTCCAGGAAACCACTTCACTGTAAACGCCTGCTTCCCGTACACGCCGGGCGATCAATTGATTGTACTGGCCGCCGAAATCGACGATCAGAATTCGTTCATGATGCATCATCGTTGGGTCCATGGGTTCTCCATTCTATTATTCGATTGACGATATTCGATTGCCGATTGACGCACGGACAGTTAATCACTCTCTATCATTTTTTCATGTTAATCGTCTGTCGTCAATCGTTAATCGTCGTCTGTTCGTCACTATGAATCACTTCGCTGATAGTTGGGGGCTTCCTTGGTTATGCTGATGTCGTGGGGATGGGATTCGATCAGGCCGGCCTGAGTGATTTTGATGAATTTTCCATTTTCCTTCAGCTCCGGGATGGTGGCTGTACCGCAATAGCCCATGCCTGCACGGAGACCGCCTACCAGCTGGTAGATGGATTCCTTCAAAGCGCCGCGATAAGGCACCCGACCTTCAACGCCCTCCGGCACCAGTTTCTTGGTGTCGTTTTGAAAATATCTGTCCTTGCTGCCTGCTTCCATGGCTGTGATGGAGCCCATGCCGCGGTATTGTTTGAAGGTCCGGCCCATGTAGATGGTGGTTTCACCGGGAGCCTCATCGGTTCCGGCGAAAAGACTGCCGATCATGATGACATCTGCTCCTGCAGCGATTGCCTTGGGGATATCACCGGAGTATTTGATGCCGCCGTCGGCGATGATGGGGATACCGTATTTGGCAGCCACTTTGGCACAATCGTTTACGGCAGTGATCTGGGGAACGCCTATTCCGGCGACAACCCGCGTGGTGCAGATGGAGCCCGGTCCGATACCGACCTTGATTGCATCAGCCCCTGCATCGATTAGATCCTGAGTAGCTTCGCCAGTGGCCACGTTCCCTGCAATCACCTGGAGCTCCGGATATTTGGTCTTGATGTTCCTGACGGATTGGATGATATTTTTTGAATGTCCATGGGCGCTGTCAAGGGAGATGACATCCACGCCGGCAGCTACCAGTGCTTCGATTCGGGCGTTCATATCGCTGCCGATACCCACTGCGGCACCTGCGAGCAGCCGACCGCCTTCATCCGTGGCACGGCTGGGGTACTGGATGACCTTTTCGATATCCTTGATGGTGATGAGACCTTTCAACTTACCATGACCGTCTGTCAGGGGCAGTTTTTCAATCTTATGTTTGCGGAGGATGGCTTCGGCATCGGACATGGTGATGCCTTCAAGAGCTGTGACCAGGTTCTTGGAGGTCATGACTTCGCCTATTTTCTTGCCCGGATCGCTTTCGAAACGGATATCACGGTTAGTGATGATCCCTGTCAGTTTGCGGTCACCTTCAACGATGGGAACCCCGGAAATCCGGTAACGCGCCATCAGCTGCTGCGCATCACCAACGATATGGTCGGCCGTGAGGAAAAACGGATCCACGATGACGCCGTGCTCACAGCGCTTGACTTTGTCGACCTCCAGAGCCTGCTGCTCGATGGTCATGTTCTTATGGATGATGCCTATACCGCCTTCCCGGGCGATTGCGATGGCCAGCTTGGAGTCCGTTACGGTATCCATGGCGGCACTCATGATTGGGATGTTGAGGGTAATGCGTTTTGTAAGCCTTGTCTGCAGCTTTACTTCATGCGGCAGCACGTCGGATTTCTGGGGTACCAGCAAAACATCATCAAAGGTAAGCCCCTCTTTCAGTACTTTGTCCTCCATGTAATGGATTCTCCTTCTTTTTAAATAGTCAGTGTGAATGATTGGGTTAAGGTCAGATGGATAACTGAAAACATTCTGCCACAGATGGCACAGATGACACAGATGAACACGGATGGAAGTAGTGTCAAATAGCTGCCTCCATCGCCCTTCATCTGCGACATCTGTGGCTGAATGTTTAATCACCTGACTTATCAAAAGGTAGATACAAAAAAAACACACCCGTGAAAGGGGTGTGCCGATAACGACAAAAAGCACCCGATCCACTCATAGACGGGCGATTTACGGTTGCCCGGTAGAAACGATCGGCCCATATTGCCGAACATATATGAGGGAATGCAATGAAATGATAAAACCTATTAATACTATAATCTATAGGATTGACCATTGCTTGTCAAGAATACACCAGCAGGGAAAACCTTTTTTGAAAGAAGTTGATTTATTCTGATTATTGTGAATAAGATGAACAATTCCTGACTTTATATTTCCCTGCGGGAGAAGTTTGTGCGACTAATGAACTCAACCTGGGGTATAATCAATGCATGCACAAAAAAACAAGAGAGGTGAATCAATGTTCAAATCCGTTCGAGCCCGAATGCTGGGCACACTGCTCCCTATTATCATCATTTCACTTTTAGTCGCTTCAGGAACGCTGTACTTCGTAGCAAAGGATCAGATCAGTACTTACATATTGGATCAGAACCAAAGCAAGGCCGAGGTAACAGCCAAGGAAATCGGGATCTGGATGAACGGGATTTTCAGTATGATGGATACCCTCGCCAAAGGGGATCAGTTCTTCGCACTGACAAATGAAGAACAGTTGGCAATGATGGGATCCATGATGAAGATGGATCCGGCCATCACGGATATCTACATCGGCATGGAGGATGGCGTCATGCTGGACGGCAGCGGATGGGTGCCACCATCGACCTATGACTGCCGGGAGCGCCCCTGGTACAAGGCCGGAGTCGCAGCCGGCAAGACCCTATATGGAGATCCATACCTGGATATGGTCACCAGCAAGGTTGTCACATCTGTCGCAGGGCCAGTGAAAAAAGCGGATGGATCACTGAAGGGCGTCATCTCTGCCGACGTGCAGCTGGACAGGGTTTCTGAGCTAATAAACACAGCAAAGGTCGGCAAAACAGGTTATGCATTTATCGTCAGCACCTCTGGAATCATCGTTGCCCACCCTATCAATGAAATCATCGGTCTTTCGGTGGATTACGGGAAAAATGAAGCAGATAATTCAGAGCAATTTCAAGAACTCACAGCGAAACAGAAGACTTCGTTAAAGGATATAGGTGAAGCGAGCAAAGGAATACTCACCTCAGAGAATTCAGGATTCGCCGAAATGACTTTGGGCGGAAAGCTGAACGCCACATCCTATACAACCATTCCCAACACCACGTGGCGTTTGGCAGTAACCCTTCCAAAGGCTGAGATGACAGAAGCCATTGATAAACTAACGCTCCTCGTGGGCGGCCTGTCCATCGTTCTGGTCATCGTCAGTGTCATCATGATTCTGCTTATAACAGGCTCCATCACCCGCCCCATCACCCGGCTCAGCAAAATGGCGGATGACATGGCCAAGGGCGACCTGACTCACCGTGTTGATGTGAAATCCAACGACGAGATCGGACATCTGGCAGACAATTTCAATACGATGGGGGATAACCTCAGCGCACTGGTCAATCAGATCCGAACCCTTACAGGCGAGGTGTATCAGACAGCTACAAGCATGAGCGAATCAGCTGTAAAGACCGAAGACATCGCCGAGCAGATCAATCAGGCCATCAACAGCCTTGCTGAGGGTGCAGAACAGCAGTCCGGCAGCGTTTCCGACAGTGTGCATCAGATCACTCAGATGGCCGATTCCATCTCGCTGATTTCGACCAATATCAGCAGCGTGACCAGCGCATCCGAAACAATCGGGAAAATGGTTGAAAAAGGCCAGGATGCAGTTACCCTTCAGGGAAGCAAGATGGTTGAGAACACCCATGCAACCGCCAACGTTTCCGTAGCAATCCGCTCACTTAACGAGATGGTGAAGGAAATCGGTCAGATCGTTGAGGTGATCAACGGCATCGCCAGCCAGACGAACCTGCTGGCACTCAATGCCGCCATAGAAGCAGCAAGAGCCGGTGAACAGGGACGGGGTTTCGCCGTTGTCGCCGATGAAGTCCGCAAACTTGCCGAACAATCCTCCAACGCTACAGGCAAAATCGGTGATTCCATTAAGGAGATCATCAGCCGGACCGAAAAAGCAGTTCATGAAACCGCCCGGGCTGAACAGGCTGTACATGAGCAGGAAGCAGCTGTGCGTGAAGTGGTTGAAATCTTCATGCATATCCGTACCTCCATTGACCAGATGAGAAGCCAATTCACGGAGGTCAATCAAAAAACCGTTGGGATTTCCAAGCAGGCGGATGGTATTCGTGAATCCATCGATGCGATTTCCAATGTCGTCGAGGTGAATGCTGCCGGATCCGAGGAGGTTGCTGCATCAACGGAGCAGCAGGTCAATACCCTTTCCGGTGTTTCCCGCCTTGCAAGCCGGGTGGCGGAGCTGGTTACCGAACTGCAGCATGCGGTGGAGAAATTCACTGTATAAAACTATTCAATATGAAGAGAGGGTTCCGTTAAGGAGCCCTCTCTTTTGTGTGTAAGTCATTGCGAGCGTAGCGCGGCAATCTCTCCCTTTCAGCTTGTCATTGCGAGCAACGCGTGGCAATCTCTCCCTTGAAATTTTGGCTGCAAACCTGAAATACCAAGGGAGAGATTGCCGCGTCGCTACGCTTCTCGCAATGACAAACGCAAAACTCAAAAGGGAGAGATCGCCACGTCGCACAGCTCCTCGCGATGACATGCACAATGATATGCTTTAAGTACGTGACAAAAAACCACCTCAGGCGTCAAGATACCTGAGGTGGTTTGCTGTTCAGTATTAAATAATCACATCATGCCCATTCCGCCGCCCATTGGAGGCATCTGCATGGCTTCTTTGTCCTTGATTTCAACAACTGCTGCCTCTGTTGTGAGGAACATTGCGGAGATGGAGGCTGCATTTTGGAGAGCGCTGCGGGTAACCTTGGTAGGATCCACGATACCGCTTGCTTTCATATCCACATACTCGCATTTGAGCGCATCAAAACCGAAACCGACTGCACTGGACTTGACCTTTTCTGAAACAACGGAGCCTTCAAAGCCAGCATTGATGGCAATCTGACGAACTGGCTCTTCCAGGGAACGAAGGATGATGGTTGCACCGGTCTTCTCGTCTCCGAACAGGGTTTCAACAAGTGCTGCTACTGCGGGGATTGAATTGATGTATGCAGTTCCGCCGCCTGGCACGATGCCTTCTTCAACAGCCGCACGTGTTGCATTCAGAGCATCTTCGATGCGGAGCTTACGTTCCTTCAATTCAACTTCTGTGGCTGCTCCGACTTTGATCAGGGCAACGCCGCCGCTCAGCTTAGCCAGACGTTCCTGGAGCTTTTCACGGTCGAAATCGGAGGTTGTGTCTTCGATCTGCATCTTGATCTGAGCGATACGGTGTTTGATATCTTCTTCCTTGCCGTGACCGGATACGATAGTCGTGTTCTCTTTTGTGATCTTGATGGAATGAGCGGATCCAAGCATGCTGATTTCAGCTGTTTTAAGATCGTAGCCCAGCTCTTCTGTGATAACCTGACCACCGGTTACGATGGCGATATCCTGAAGCATTGCTTTACGTCTGTCACCGAAGCCCGGTGCTTTTACTGCGACACACTCGAATGTACCGCGGAGTTTGTTTACAACAAGGGTTGCAAGAGCTTCCCCTTCGATGTCCTCAGCGATGATCAGGAGACGTCGACCGGACTGAACTACCTTTTCAAGAATCGGCAGGAGATCCTGAATATTTGAGATTTTCTTTTCAGTGATAAGGATCAGAGGGTTTTCAACATTGGCTTCCATCTTGTCAGGGTCTGTGACCATGTAAGGGGAAATGTATCCACGATCGAACTGCATCCCTTCAACGACTTCCAGCTCAGTGAGCATGGATTTGGATTCTTCAACAGTGATTACGCCGTCCTTGCCCACTTTTTCCATGGCATCCGCAATCAATGTGCCGATTGTGGAGTCTCCTGCTGAAATGGAGGCAACCTCAGCGATTTCTTTCTTGCTGTCTACCACGCTGGAGATTTTCTTGATTTCACCCACAGCCACATCAACTGCCTGCTCGATGCCTTTTTTCAGGATCATCGGATTGGCGCCGGCGGCTACGTTTTTCAGGCCTTCACGGATGATTGCCTGAGCCAGAAGGGTTGCTGTTGTTGTACCGTCACCGGCAACATCGTTTGTTTTTGTTGCCACTTCTTTGACCAGCTGAGCGCCCATATTCTCATAAGCATCTTCCAGTTCGATTTCTTTCGCGATGGTTACACCATCGTTAGTGATCAGCGGTGCACCGAATTTCTTTTCCAGAATGACGTTGCGGCCCTTAGGACCCAATGTGACTTTTACTGTATTAGCCAGCTTGTTAACGCCCTCTTCAAGCTTCTTGCGGACGTCGCCGCTGTGCATGATTTCTTTAGCCATGTTTAAGTTTCCTCCTGTAATAGTATGATTTAAAGGTAAGTGATTTTTTTACCACGGAATACACGGAAAAAACCTTTGGAAAACCCTATGCATTTTCCGCCCTTTTCCGTGTGTTCCGTGGTTACGATTATTTTTCTGTCTATGCGATAACTGCCAGGATGTCTTCCTGTTTGAGGATGGTGTATTCCTGGCCGTCGAGTTTCACTTCGGTTCCGGAGTATTTTGAAATCAGGACATTGTCTCCGACTTTAAGCTCCATGGTGATGTCTTTCGTACCGGGGCCTACTGCGATGACTTCTGCCATTTGTGGTTTTTCCTGAGCCTGGCCTGGAAGTACGATCCCGCTTTTTGTCTTTTCTGATTTGCATTTTTGGGTCCTCCTTATGGTTTTGTTTAATTGACGTTTGTGTGTGATTAGCACTCTCTTTTAACGAGTGCTAACAATATCACTATAGAATATTCTTTGCAAAAATACAAGGGGATTTTAGAAAAAACCCTCTGTTAATCGTACATCCTCAGGACATTGAAAAACCTTTAGCCACAGATGAACACAGATGTTCACGGATGAAGTCGATTTTTATGTATATGCCGCTATGATCCGATTGGAATTTCCGACCACCCCTCACCCCGCCCTTCATCTGTGACATCTGTGGCTAAAGGTTTCTACTTTTCCCTAAAACAACCCCTGTATCGCATACCATGCCAACGGCACAAACACTGCCGGCAGAAGATTCCCTACTTTGATGCGGCCGATTTCCATGATGTTGATGCCGATGGCGGCTATGAGGAGGCCGCCTACAACGGACATTTGGCTTACGACTGCAGGAATGAGCAGCGGTTTGAGGAAGGAGGCACAAAGTGTGATGCCGCCCTGGTACAGCAGGATGGGGACTGACGAGGCCAGTACTCCGAGTCCGAGGGTGGATGCCAGAACGACGGACAGGACACCATCCAGGACCGATTTTGCGAACAGGATATCGTGCTTGCCTTCAAGGCCTCCCTGCAACGCTCCCATGATGGCCATGGAACCGACGCAGTAAATCAGGCTGGATGTGACAAACCCTTTGCTGAAGCTGCCTCCCAGCTTTTCAAAACGATGCTGGACACTCAGGCCGAAATCCTCCAGCTTCTGTTCGATGTTGATGAATTCACCGATACACCCGCCTATGATCAGCGAGAAGATGACAAGAAGGGTGTCCTCCCCTTTCATGGCCATTGAGCCCTGCAGGCCAATGAGGAGAACAGACAGGCCAAGCGCCTGCATGAGTGTTCTGTTGAATCGGTCCGGCAGGCCGCTTTTGAGCAGGAGTCCCAGACTCCCCCCTGCGATGATTGCCAGTGCGTTGACGATGGAGCCAGTAAACATCCTTAGTTCCCCCAATTCTGATAGCGGGCTGAATAGAACAGCACCTGCTGTACATAACCAATGGTGGCAGAGCACTTGGAATCGCTGATACAGCTCATGATTCTTTGTTCTTCCGGTTTTCCCTGGTCAAGTTCATCCAATGTTTTTCTAATCCATGTATCTACCGGGAAGGCGTCCAGACGACCCAGTCCGAAGAGCAGGACGCAGTCAGCCACCTTCGGCCCGACACCCGGCAGCGCCAGGAGTCTCTTGCGGACATCGGGAGTAGAGCCTTCCATGAAATCAGACATCTGCCATTTTTCCGCAATGAACCCCTGAGCCAGCTTGACTACAAAGGGAGCCCGGTACCCGAATCCCATTGCCCTAAGATCGGCTTCGGTCAGCCGTGCGATGGCTTCCGGCTCGGGAAATGAGTACACTCCCGGCTCTAGAAGCTCTCCGGCCGCCTGGCAGAGCCTCTCGATCATGCCCTGGATGCGGGGAATGTTGTTATTTGCGCTCAGGACAAAGGATACGGTTGTTTCCCAGAAGGGTTGCCTTAATATCCGAATGCCCTGCCCGAGAGCCAGCGCCCTGTCAAGCCGCGTATCCAGTCCCGTATACAGCTTTTCGAGGGTTTCATAGTCCCGGTCCATATCCAGGTAAATCCGCCAAAACTCCAGGAAATCCGCCTCTGAACAGGGGCTCAGCTTCCAGCCAGCCTCATCATGGGCGATGCTGACCGTCCGTGAGCCTGCAACGCCTCGCCAGACTCCCTCTGAATAACGCCAGCGGAAGCATTGGCCGCAGTCGAAGGTCTTATTAAGATCCAGGAACAGTGAGTCCCTAAGACGTATCCCGTCCCCCTCCACCGCCCAGCCTACATTTAAAGTGCCCATATTTTGAATTTCCTCCAAAGATATTATATATGACTATATGCTTAATAGAATATTATCGTTGAATAATTAAACATTTTTGCCACAGATGTCACAAATGAAGCCTAGTTCTGCCTTCCTCCGGGAGGAAGGTGGCGGCGAAGCTGACGGAAGGAGGGTTTGCGAGACGATACATTAAACCACGCAGACTCCCCCTGTCACTCCGTGACATCCCCCTCCCGGAGGGAGACAAGGATAGATTCACTTGTCTTCTGTTTCAGCCTCTGGTTCCAGCCGCCGTCTGCTCAATCCACGTGCTGCCCATAGCTGGAGGAGAAGCAGGATGGGGAGGATCAGGAGGATTGCGTGGTTGGACCACTGGATGGCGATGCCTGCGCCCAGCATTGGGGAAAGCATCCAGCCCAGGCTTCCGACGGTGCCTTGGATACCGAATAGGGCACCGCGTTTCTCTTTAGGTGTTGTTTCCGCCGTCATCGACATGACCAAAGGCTCGATTCCGCCCAGGAAGAAGAACAGGAGACCGTAGAGGCCGGCAAAAATCCACAGGTTTCCAGCGAAGCTTATGCCGAGTGCCACAACCAACCCTGCCGAACCCATTGCAAGAATCAGCCTTGGCTTATCAAAACGATCGCCAAGCCGTGACAGGGTCAGACCCGCCGTAGCCGTAGCCAATCCTGTGATGCCGATGATATAGCCAGTCATAGCTGCCGCTCCGGCAGCTCCTTCAAGCTCCCCCTGGACGTACAGGGGCAGATACGGAGAGAACACTGTGCGGATTACCCGCATCAGGAAGAGCATTATCAGAAGGTTGAGAATCAGCGGAGTGATGATGCCTGCGGAAATACGCTGACCTTCTTTGCGTTCAACCTTGCCATAGGATGTCGGATCCTCCACGACAAGTAGATGAACCAGAACAGCCCCAAAGAGCATCAGCAACGCCCCGGCAAAAAAGCTGAACCTGTACCCCATATATTCTGCGAAAAGGCCCCCAATGACAGGACCAATTGAATATCCGATGAAGTTGGAAGACGACAGGAAACCCAGAGCATAGGAGAGCTTTTTCCCAGGTGTTCCCGATGCGACAAAGGCGTTGGTTGCGGTTATTGTTCCGGTGAAAATTCCCTGAGCCGCCCGCAGGGCCAAAAGCTGCCAGACATTCTGGGCAAAACCCATACCGCCAAGTACAAACACCGCAGCCAGCATGGCTCGGAGTATCATGAGCTTCCTGCCCCAGCGGTCAGCAGCGATTCCCCATAGAGGCGCCATTATGGCCATGGACACCGCAGGAGCTGCAGTCAGAATACCCGTATAAAGATTGAGCCGAACAGGATCCGTGATCCCCAGCTCCTGTATATAAAAAGGAAGAAAAGGCAATCCGAACCCGAAGCTCATCAGAGAGATGACCTGGGAGAACCACAGGGTATTAAGATTGATTTGCCAACGTTCCATGTAAGCCTGCTTTCTGATTGGAAATTTGCCCCTCCGGGACTCCTTCCGTCAGCTTCGCTGACACCTTCCTCCCGGAGGAAGGTTGAGATGTCAATCTCCCTCCTTGGCCGTACCGGCATAAGCGATATGCACCAAATCACAGATTTGGGCATCCTGCTTAACGGGGATGTCACCGAAGGTGACAGGGGGAGTCGCAGAGCGCCCTTAAGACATTTTACTGCCAACTCCTCAATTATAACAAATTTTCCTCCATACACAAAACGCCCTTCTCCTGAGAGAAAGGGCGTCCTGTGTATGGAGTCAGCGTTTCTATTAAAGGGGGTGTGAACGGTATTGGATCACCATTGGTATTTCAGTACCGGGGTCCGTGCAGCCAGGACTTCGTCGATGCGGCGAACGGAAGTGTGCATCGGGGAATCGTGGAGCATTTTGGGATCGGTTGCGGCTTCCTGGGCGATCTGGATCATTTTTTCAACGAAGATGTCCAGGGTTTCCAGGCTTTCCGTTTCTGTGGGCTCGATCATGATGGCGTTGTCCACGATGAGCGGGAAGTAGATGGTGGGCGGATGGTAGCCCAGATCAAGCAGCCGTTTTGCCACATCCAGTGTCGGTACATCCTTGACATTGACCCCTGCCAGGACAAACTCATGCATGCAGATGCCGGGATAAGCCACGTTGTAATGACCCTTCAGCTTCTCCAGCAGATAGTTGGCGCTGAGAACCGC
>CAZEHS010000017.1:0-39780 GCA_964511875.1 uncultured Peptostreptococcaceae bacterium | reverse complement strand
GCAGACAGCATTAAATCAACTCTTTTATTGATTCTATCATATAATTCACTGCGTGAACGGGTCAAACAGACGAATATGAATGAAAATTCTAGATTCCGCACCGGATTTCGTGCAAAATCACTCTTATTCACACCGCCGATTTCGTTTATCTCAAGTGCACGGATCACCCGCTTGATATTGTTGGGATGGATGGCTGCAGCCCCTTCCGGATCCTGCTTCACAAGCCGCTGATAGAGAGCTTCAGTCCCTTCTGTCCTCGCGTATTCCTCCAGGGTTTTCCGGTAGGTATCATCAGAAGCCGTTCCCGAGAAATCCATGTCGTAGAGCAGTGAATTGATGTAAAGTCCTGTTCCTCCGGAAATAATCGGTGTTCTGCCATTTTTTAAAATTTCGCGGATGGATTCCTTGGCCAGCCGTTGAAAATCAGAAACTGAGAACGGCTGATCCGGTTCAGCCACATCGATCAGATGATGGGGTACGGATGCCAGTTCCGACGGCGATGGCTTTGCACTGCCGATGTCCATACGGCGGTACACCTGCATGGAATCAGCTGAAATGATCTCGCCGTTTAGCCGCTTTGCCAGTGCCAATGTGATATCTGTTTTACCGACCGCAGTGGGACCGGCTATGATGATGACGGGATTCATGAGTACCTCATATGCGCTTAAAGCGTTTTTCCAGTTCGGATTTTTCTATTGAGATGATGATAGGGCGCCCATGGGGGCATGTATAGGGAGAATCGAGTGTCTTCAACTGATTGATCAGGCTCGCTATTTCCAGCATATCAAGCGAATCTGAAGCCTTTATCGCTTTCCTGCAGGACTCCCGGATAATCAGCTCCTGACGCACGTCGGTTAGGTCCTTCCCCATTTCCAGCTCCCGTACGAAATCCTGGAGCATGGTTTTAAGCAGATCCGATGACAGCGGCACCATGCCGATCAGAGGAACCTCCCTGACCAGAAGTGTATCTGTTCCGAAAATATCGTAATGGAAGCCGGCCTGTTCGAAAACTGTTTTCAAATCCTCGCTGTGCATGACGGCTTTTGGTTCCATGACCAGGACCTCAGGGGTCAGGAGCAGCTGAGTCGTCATCGTATGGCTCTTCCAGTCCCTGATGAAGCCTTCAAACAGGATTTTTTCATGGGCTGCATGCTGATCAATCAGAAACAGTGCGTTATCCTTCTCTGCCAGTATATAGGTCCTGAAAAGCTGTCCGATGATGTGAAGTCCGTCATAAAGTGTTTCCTTTAAAAAGGAGCTGTCCGATTCCGGACTGAATGAAAGGACTTCAGGCTCCGCTTTCATCAGGATCAGGCTCGGATCAGGAGCCCTGTATATTTCAGGACCATCGTTGATTTCAATCGGCTGTTTCATGACTGTTTCTACCGGTCGGGCTTCTTCTTTTGCGCTGATGACCGCAGGCTCGGCCACCTCCGGTTTCCAAGGGACCATGGAAGGACTTTCTGCGGGAATGACTGCTTCAGTCTTATATCGGACAGTAGGCATCAGATTCCGATTCAACAGGGTTTCGCGGATCATCTGATAGATTTCCTGGCGAACAGCGGATTCGTCCTGGAATCGGATCTGGATCTTGGCCGGATGGATATTCACATCCAGACGTTTCTGATCCAGCTCCAGATTAATGAAACACACAGGGAACCGATTGATGGGCAAAAGACCCTGATAACCCAATTCAAGCGCCTCAGAGAGCAATGTGCTGCGGACTGTCCGGCCATTGACGAAAAAATGCTGCATCTGACGGTTTCCGCGGTTCAGGGACAAATCACCGAGAAATCCGGTCAGTACCATGCCTTCATGCTGCGCTTCAAGCGGAATCATGGACTTAGCCATACTGCGCTCATAGACCCCTGCAATGGCCTCCAGCAATTTGCCGTTCCCGGACGTCATGAAGATATCCTGCTGATCCCCGATGAAACGAAAGCTCACGAAGGGTCGGGACACTGCAAGGCGGCTGATCCACTCGGTTATGGCGGCCATTTCGGCTCCATTGGATTTCATGAATTTCATCCGCGCCGGTGTATTGAAAAAAAGGTCCTTCACAATCACTGTGGTCCCTTGAGGAGCGCCTGTTTCTTCCAGGGTTACCGATCGTCCGCCCTGCACTTCCAGCCGGTAACCGACTGTTGCTTCGGCCGGACGGGTTATCAGCTCAAGCAATGAGACCGAAGCGATGCTCGCCAGTGCTTCCCCCCTGAATCCCAGTGAGTGCACGGTGTTCAAG
Source organism: uncultured Peptostreptococcaceae bacterium (assembly GCA_964511875.1). Lineage (GTDB taxonomy): Bacteria > Bacillota > Clostridia > Peptostreptococcales > Acidaminobacteraceae > CAZEHS01. The sequence continues at coordinate 37,538 of CAZEHS010000017.1, read as the reverse complement.
TCCTGAACGGTACGGATTTTACTGGTGGCATGCCGTTCAAGTGCCAAAGGGATATCATCGTGAGGAATTCCGGAACCGTTATCGGAAATTCGTATATACGTCTTGCCGCCATGGCGGACTTCGACGGTGATCTGTGTGGCTCCGGCATCCATGGCGTTTTCAACAAGTTCTTTTACAACAGCCGAAGGACGTTCAACCACCTCGCCGGCAGCGATTTTATTGGCGGTCAGAGCATCCAGTCTTAAAATCCTTGGCATTTCCATAGGCACCTCAGCGGGTTTGAACCTTCTGAATCAGTTCATAGAGTTTATTGAAGGATGACATGGGTGTCATCTCAAGAATGTTCATCTGTCTTAGCTCATCGACAATTTCCGTTTCCAGCAGCATGAAAAGGTCAAGCTGCTGCGGATTTTCAGGATCCTCCGGGGGTTTTACGATCGGTAACTGGTAAGGGTTGTTGATGTCATGCTCTTCCAGTTCAATCAGTATCTCTTTTGCACGGCGTATCACGTCTGTCGGTATGCCTGCCAGTCTGGCAACCTGGATCCCGAAGCTCTGATTGGCGCCTCCTCGAATTATCTTGCGAAGAAACACGATCTGTTCCCCGATCTCCTTGACGGATATGCAGTAGTTTTTCACACCCGGGCATTTCCCTTCCAGCTCCGTCAACTCATGATAATGGGTGGCGAACAGGGTTTTCGCCTTCACTCCTGCATTGGCAGAAAGATACTCGACCACTGCCCAGGCAATGCTCAGGCCATCGTAGGTGCTTGTTCCCCGCCCAATTTCGTCCAGGATTATCAGGCTGTTCACAGTCGTGTTATTCAGGATATTGGCCAGCTCCGTCATTTCCACCATGAATGTGCTCTGACCCTGGAACAGGTCATCGGATGCACCTATCCGGGTGAAAACACGGTCAACGATTCCCATGCGCACGGATGTTGCCGGAACGAAGCATCCCATCTGGCCCATCAGTACGATCAGGGCAACCTGCCTGAGATAGGTAGATTTACCAGCCATGTTCGGTCCGGTGATAATGTAGAACTGATTGTCCGTGATGTCCAGCAGGGTGTCATTCGGGACAAAACCCTCCTGACCTGTGATCTGCTCTACGACAGGATGCCTGCCGTCGCTGATTTCAACTCCGTTACCGGTAAGCATTTCAGGTCGGACATACCGGTTACGGAAGCTCACCTCTGCGAAGGAGCCCAGTACATCAAGAAGCGCCAGCGACGAAGCGGATTGCAAAATTCGGCCCACATGGCTCAGCACCTGTTCACGAAGCGCACTGAAAAGCTCATATTCCAATTTGAAGATCCGTTCTTCAGCTCCTAAAATCTTGGTTTCAATTTCCTTAAGCTCAGGGGTTATATAGCGCTCTGCATTGGCCAGCGTCTGCTTACGGATATAATGTTCCGGTGCCGAAGCCAGATTGGATTTCGTAATTTCAATATAGTAGCCGAAAACCTTGTTGAAACCGATTTTAAGATTCCTGATTCCGGAGGTTTCACGTTCCTTGGCTTCCACTTCCAGTATCCAGAACTTGCCTTGAGTCATGATTGTGCGCAGCTCGTCCAGATCCTCATTGTATCCGTCCCTGATGAATCCTCCCTCCCGGACCGAAAACGGGGGATCCTCATGAATGGCCTCATCAATCAGTCTGCAGACATCCTGAAGATCATCCAGGTTATCTGAGATATCCAGCAGCTCTCCGGCTTTCAGATCATGAATCAATGATTTGATTGCAGGTATGACAGCCAATGACTGCTTCATCGCTCCCAGATCGCGGGCGTTCACAGTCCCGTAGACCACCTTGGAACACAGCCGTTCCATATCATATACCTGGTTCATCGTTTCCCGGAGCTCTTCACGGGTCATGTGATTGTTCAGCAGGGCTTCAACTGCCTCATGCCGGTGAATGATGGCCGTCAAGTCCGTTGATGGTTCTTCAATCAGCTTGCGGAGCTTACGGCCTCCCATGGCGGTTTTCGTCTTATCCAGAACCCACAGCAGGGACCCTCGTCTATCCTTGCCCCGAAGGGTCTCTGTCAGCTCAAGATTGCGGCGGGTAAATTTGTCAAGCAGCATGAAAGCGCTGGTATGATAAATCTGAAGAGTCCTGAAATGGGTCAGCTGAACCATTTGAGTCTCCTCAATGTAACTGAGCAGCGCCCCGGCCGCCCGGAGGGCGGGATGTTCCTTCTCAAGACCGAAGCTGTCTACAGTGCCGATGTTCAATATGCGGCACAGATTCCGATGGGCATTCTCAATGGCAAAAACTGCCTCCGGGTGAGTGGTCATCGCCGGATTCACAATCTTAGACAGGGCTTCCTGAACAGGCTCCGGCAGTACAAGATCAAGGCTGAGGATGATTTCACTGGGCTTCAGCTTGACAAGCTCATCCGTAAGTGTCTGCCAACCTTCTCCGCCCATCCCGCCGGTAGCTCGCAGCTCACCGGTTGTGATATCGGCGTAGGCCAGTCCGTAGGAATCACCTTCAAGAACCAGTGAGGCCAGATAGTTATTGGCCTTGTCCTCAAGCATTGATGGATCAATCACGGTACCCGGAGTCACAATCCGTACCACTTCCCGCTTGACGATGCCTTTTGCCAGGGCAGGATCCTCGGTCTGTTCGCAGATAGCCACTTTAAAGCCTTTTTCGACAAGCTTGGCAAGATATCCATCCGCCGAGTGGTAAGGAACCCCGCAGAGCGGTGATTTCTCACCATTGCCGGAGGCCCGGGATGTCAGCGTGATATCCAGAGCCTTGGAGGCCTTGATGGCATCATCGAAAAACATTTCATAGAAATCTCCGAGTCTGTAAAAGAGGATGAAATCCGGATAGTTTTTCTTAATATCGAAATACTGCTTCATCATCGGTGTCAGGTGTTCCATGGTTTCCTCACTTAAGTATCTGTATTCTGATTTTGGTTATATCAATCTCATAAGGAAAGCACTCAATCTCAACCTTCCTCTGGGAGGAAGGTGGCAGCGTAGCTGACGGAAGGAGCCCCGGAGGGTGACTGCGCTGCGACTCCCCCTGTCCTTTCAGGACATCCCCGTTAAGCAGGGCACCCAAATCTTAGATTTGGTGTGCATCGCTTATGCCGGAACGGCCAAAGAGGGAGATTGAGATTTAGGTCAAACTTTCTCCCCAAAAAGCGAAAAGCTCTTCGGCTCTGTGATCCGTACCTGAACCATCCGGCCGATATCCTCCGGATCCCCTTTGAAATTAACAATCCTGTTTCCTTCATCGCGGCCTGTCAACACTTCAGGATTTTTCTGGCTCCTGCTCTCAACCAGAACCTCAACCGTCTTCCCTGCCATCTTCCTGTTCTGCTCGATCACGATCCCGTTGAATACCTTCAGAACCCGCTCAAAGCGCACATGCTTCAGTTCTTCAGGAATATGGCCTTCCATTTTCGCAGCAGGTGTTCCTGTTCGGGCGCTGTAAAGAAAGGTATAGGCGCTGTCGAATCGTATTTCTTCGGCAACGGAAATCAGACTGTCGATGTCCTCTTCTGTTTCACCGGGGAATCCGATGATGATATCCGTCGTAAGGGCGATTTCCGGCATAGCCTGTTTCAGACGTTTCACCACATCCTTATATTCTTCGATTGTATAATAACGGTTCATGGCTTTCAGCAGTCGATTGCTTCCGGCCTGAAGAGGAAGATGGATATGATTGCATACGGATGGATATTCGGACATGGTTTGAATAAGCTTATCTGGAACATCCTTTGGATGGTTGGTCATGAACCGTACCCGTTCAAGGCCCTGAATGGTTCCGACAGCTCGCAGCAGATCCGGAAAATCGGCTGGAATTTCCAGGCCTATTCCATATGAATTCACATTCTGACCAAGGAGTGTAACCTCCTTCACCCCTTCCGCCACCAGTTCTCGTACTTCTTTCAGAATGGATTCGATGCTCCGGCTGCGCTCCCGGCCTCTTGTATAAGGCACGATGCAGTAGGTGCAGAAATTGTTGCAGCCGTACATGATGTCGACATACGCCTTTACTCCGACACGGCGAACCGCCGGCAGGCCTTCAACGATGGCTCCCTCCGACTGCCAGACATCAACGATCGTTGCTGTCGCATCAAAGGTTTTCAGAAGCAGCTCCGGGAATTCATGGAGGTTGTGCGTTCCGAATATCAAATCAACCTGCGTGTATTTTTCTTTGATTTTTTCCACGATATGAGGCTGCTGCATCATGCATCCGCACAGCGCAATCTTGAACCCCTTACGCTTGGATTTGATGGGTTTCATATGACCCAGGTTGCCAAACACCCGAAGCTCTGCATTTTCCCTGACACAGCAGGTATTGATGATGACCAGATCCGCATCCCGAAAGCTTTCGCCCTCGACATATCCCATTATTTTCAGCATCCCATGGAGCTTCTCAGAATCGTGTTCATTCATCTGGCACCCATAAGTATCTATAAAGAATCGGGGAGAATTCCCCTCGTCATATAATTTTCCGTCGGAAATCCGCCTGATTTCCTGCATGGTGATCTGGTTGCGGACCAACACTTCTTCACTGATTGTCGTCTCTGTTCGTTTGCTCATAAGCCCTCCGCCTTCGTTCAAATCGCAATCTTAATTATACCATAGTCAGAGGCGGGTCGAAACGGACAAAGAGAGTTACCGTTTGGACAACGACCCATTACGAATGGCAACTTGGATACATCGCAGGGTAGAAACTGTCTGATCTTCCCTCTCTCTGCAATCTCTCCCTTCATGTCTCTGTTATGAACTGTTCCACAGATTGATGAATCTGGATACCGAAAGGGAATCCTAGTTGCCACTTCCGAATCACAAGTTCCCTTTTGTTGTATTATTTCAAACAAAATATTCTGAAAACAATTGTTATTTTATCGTGCATTGACTACAATAGGAATGTGAGGTGGATATGATGATATCAGTAACCTTAGGCGAACGATTGAAATTCCTGCGGCACTCCAGAAAAAAAACTCTGGATGAGCTGGCAGAAGATCTAGATACCACTAAGACGACACTATCCCGCTATGAGAACAATAAGCGGGTTCCTGATGCTGATTTCATAATCCGACTGGCAAACTATTTCAAAGTGTCTGCTGACTACATCCTCTGTCTTTCAGATAATCCCTTCACCGTAACCGATTTTGTCAGAAGTCAGAAAAAACACCGTTAATGCAAACCGGCTCTTTCCCACTTGAATCCAGGGAAAGAGCCGGTCTTTTTCATATATTCGATTGACTATCTTTTTTCTTCATACTGTTTTAAAAGTTTAACGAACAATTCAGGTATCTTAGCCATGTTTTCAGGCGTTTCTACATAGGAGATCCGGAACTGCGTGCTTCCTGGATTCTCCTCCCCTGCTTTGATGTCATAGAACCCTTTCATCGGTGCTACCAGAAGGGTTGTTTCAACGCCATCGATGTTCACTGCGCCTTCCTGGGCACAGTACAGGACAAAGGAAGTTGAATCAAATCCCGGCTTTACTACGTTTCTTACATCAATTACTGAGTATATGGAAGCATCAGGGCTAGAAACGATCAGGCCAGGCTCCTGTTCCAACAAACCGTTGTATACTGCCACGATTTCTGCTTTGTAATATTCGCGGATATTCGTGCACCATGCGGCAATCTGTTCCTTGCTTTCATGGGCAAGGGCTCCGAAGACATATTGACCGATTACATTTGCGCAGAGATTTGCAGTATATTCAGCTATGGAACGGTTATTGAACTCCGCATTGTCAGTGATCAGTGCGCCGATACGAAGGCCGCAGGCATTCCATACCTTTGAAGCAGTCTCGACACTGATTCTCCTGCCTTCGATCCCAGGCACATCCGCATCGGAGATGCCCCAGATGCTGACCAGCTGGCCGCCTTCTTCATAGTAGAGCTCACGGTATGCTTCATCGCTGACCATCCAGAGGTTGTACTTTACGCACAGTCTGGCAAGGTCTTTAAGCGTTTCATAATCGTAGAACTGGCCTGTCGGATTGTCATAAGGGATGATAAGAAGTGCTCCTGGATTGCTGGCCTTAATGGCTTCTTCAATCTTGCTAAGCTCAGGAAGCGTGAATTTACCGTCTTCACCTAAATGACGCTTGACTGTAACTGTTTTACGACCGACTCTTTCTGCAAAGGAAATATAGTTGGTATAAGCCGGATCGATCATCATCAGAGGCTTCTCATCCGTGCCGGCAGGACCGCAAAGGCCGATCAGAAGCAGCTCCATACCAGCAGAACCGCCGTCAGTTATCTGAACCATCAGCTTGCTCGTATCAAAGCCTTCGCACTTCAGGATATTTTTGAATGCATCCTGGCACTCAACAGTACCGGCAGTAGTCGAATATCTTACAACGCCCTTTGCGAAAGGACTTCCGGTTGCGCCCAATTCAAACATCCGTTTCTGCATCGCTGGATTTGTTGGGAGTGAAACGTTTCCAATGCCTACATTGATTACAGCTTCGGGTTTGACTTTGCGTTCCTCATATTTCATTTGTGCCAGTCGGACGCCTGATGGTGTTCTTGATTCAAAGTGAGCTGAAAGAATTGGTTTACTCATTAATAAAACCTCCTAAGTAAATTTCATGATTGAACTGCTACAGCATGCTATTCTGTTTCCCCTATTTCAGAATCATCATAACACATTTATGATAACGTTTTCAACCGATTGTCGTGAATAATGTATACAAAAAACCACCACAAGGATGAGCATGAAAAAGGACGCCTTTTCAGGCGCCCCCAGTGGTTACTACTCAACTTCGCTCAGCTTCACCGGGCGGTTCTCTTTGTAGGATTTAAGAGCAGCCAGTGCGATCAGGGCAGGTTTCAGACCGTCGATCCCTTGAACAGGTGTGGGTTTGTCGTTAATGACAGCATCCACGAACTCCTTCATTTCGTCCCTGAATGAATCCATATAGCGCTCAAGGAAGAAGTATAGTGGTTTTTCGCTTATTACGGCATCCTCCGTACTCAGAGTCACTGTAGAAGCCATATCGTTGCCGGACTCCGCTTTGCCTTTGGAGCCGAACACCTCAGCCCGTTGGTCGTAGCCGTAAGCCGCTTTGCGGCTGTTGTCGATGTTTACGATGCAGCCGTTCTTCATTTTCATGGTGATCAGAGCCGTGTCGATATCCCCTGCTTCACCGATTGCCGGATCCACCAGAACAGCACCGGCTACATAAACCTCATCTGCTTCACTGCCTGACAGGTATCTGGCCATATCAAAATCGTGGATGGTCATGTCGTTGAAAATGCCGCCGGAAACCTTCACATAGGAAGCTGGTGGGGGTGCAGGGTCTCTTGAAGTGATTTTGATGATATGGGGATTGCCGATTTTGCCTTCAACGACCATTTTCTTTATTGTACGGAAGTTGTGATCAAACCGTCTGTTAAAACCGATCTGAAGCTTCACACCGGCCTTTTCAACTGCATCCAGTGCATTCTTGATCTTTTCAATGCTCAGATCAACAGGTTTCTCGCAAAAGATGTGTTTTCCGGCTTTGGCGGCATCCATGACAAATTGTGAATGGGTGTCCGTTGATGAACAGATCAGTACTGCATCCACCTCAGGGTCATTAAGGATATCCATATGGTTGTCCGTCTTGTTTGGGATGCCCATTTCATCAACCCATGAGCCGATGGCATCAAGCTTGTAGTCCGCAATCCATTTGATAGAAGCCTCTGGTACATTGTTGGTGATGCTGATGGCGTGTACTTTGCCAATTCGACCGGCACCAATGATGCCAACAGTCAGTTTTTTCATGATGGTTCCTCCGCAAGAGTTATTTCTCAATCGTATTATATCACTTTACGCACACGTTTACTCTAATTATTTTGTTCAATTTCTAGTAAAAATTGCTGATTTCCTCTAATATTCAGGGACGTTTTACGCCCACGTTTGAGCGATTGCAAATAAAAACTCCCGCAGTCTCCTGCGGGAGTAAATCATAATTTTTGATAAAAGAAGGTTTTATTGGCTTTGAAATTGTACCGCTGGGGTACTATGATCTGCTCAGTACTTCCAACGAAAAGAATGCCGTTGGGCGCCAGAGCCTTATTGAACTTGTGGTACATCTCATCCTTTGCTTCTTCTGTGAAGTAAATCATGACATTTCGGCACACGATGAGATCCAGTCCTGTTGGATATGCATCCTTCAGAAGATTCATCTGCTTGAAATCAATGCAGCGCTTCAAATCATCATTCACTTTGTAGGATTCACTCAAAGGAGAAAAAAACTTGGTTTTGAATGCTTCAGGAACATTGGCGATGCTTTTCTTCGAGTAAATCCCCATCTTAGCTTTGTTCATGGCTTCCAGATCAATATCCGCAGCCAGGATTTTCAGGTCTTTGAGCGGAAAGAAATTGCTCATGACCATGGCCAAGGTATAGGGTTCCTCCCCTGTAGAGCAGGCCGCGCTCCAAATCTTGGGACGGGGATTGCGCTTCAGTATCTCCGGCATGATCTCATCCCTAAGGATGTCCCATTGCTGGGGATTGCGGAAGAACTCCGATACGTTGATTGTCAGATAGTTGATAAACTCGTCAAATGCGGTCTTGTTCTTGGTAAGAATCCCGTAATAGGCTTCGAACGTGTTCGCTCCATTACGCTTTGCCAAGGATTCAATACGCCGTTTCATCTGCCGTTCCTTGTACAGTGTCAGATCGAGGCCGATCAGTTTGAATACCTGTTCCTTAAACTTCTCGTATCCTTCCATCGGCTACCATCCAATGCTATAGATTATGCTTCGTCACCGTCTTCTGCAACTTCTTCAGCGGCAACTTCTTCAGATACAACCGGTTCAGCAACGTGCTCGACTTCATGTGCTGGTTCCTGGAGGCTCTTCATGCTTAATTTGATCTTTCTGTCTTCAAGATTCATCTCAATGATCTTAACAGGATATGTTTCCTTGATTTTAAGTACGTCGGAAGGCTTTTCAATCCGTTCCCTGGAGATCTGGGAAATGTGGACAAGACCTTCCACGCCTGGCTCAATTTCAAGGAATGCGCCGAAATCAGTGAGGTTGACAACTCTGCCGTCAACAACATCACCAACATGATAGCGCTCTTCCACTGTGTTCCAAGGATTTGGAGTGGCTTGCTTCATGCTGAGTGAAATCTTGTTGTCTTCTTTATTGGCGTTCAGGATCAAAACGTTCACTTTGTCGCCGACTTTAACAACTTCGTTAGGGTGGCTCACGCGGCCCCAGGAAAGCTCGGAGATGTGAATCAGACCATCTACGCCGCCGATATCAACAAAAACACCAAAGTTGGTGATCCGTTTGACTTCGCCGACAATCACTTCATTCAGTACGACTCCGTTCCAGAAAATTTCTCTTCTGGCTGAATCTTCTACTGCCAAAATGGATTTACGTGAAAAAATTACTTTTCGTTTGCTTTTGTTCAGTTCAAGGATTTCCACTTCGAATTCCTTGCCGGAAAACTGATCCAGGTTATTTACATAGCTAAGGGTCATTTGGGATGCAGGAATAAAGCCTTTGATATCATTGAAGAATGCGATCATGCCGCCCTTCACAGGCTCTCCAGTACGGACGGTAACATGCTGTTGGGCATTATACGCATCCATGAGAACATCCCAGTCCTTAGACATGCTGATTCTCTTCAGTGACAAGAGGACATTCCCTTCTCCATCATCTGATTTAAGAACAAGTACGTCCAATTCCTGATCTTCACTGATCATTTCTTTGGGGTTCACGTCCGCAATATTTGACAATTCGGACTTAGGGATGATCCCGTCAGATTTGTAGCCGATATTGACTACGACTTCTGAGTCAGTGACTTGGACGACTTTCCCTCTCAGAATTTCTCCTTTCCGTGGGGTTCTGAAAGATTTGTTGTCCATCTGTTCCATCATTTCTGCCATCGTATTACCGTTCGTCATTCACAATTACCTCGCCTTCGTTTTCTAATTGCTCTATTACTTCTTTAATAATCCAGTCAGGTGTTGAAGCACCAGCAGTTATTCCTATATTATCATACTTTCCAATAAGATTCATCAACATTTCCGAGGCATTCTCGATATGAATCGCATTTGTGCAATGTTGTGAAGCGATTTGGAATAGTTTTTGCGTGTTCGAGCTGTGTTTACCCCCGATTACAATCATCAAATCAACTTTCGATGCAAGTTCCTGACATTCTTTTTGACGATCTTCAGTGGCTGCGCATATGGTATTGTAAAGCACAACTTCTCCGGGAAAATCACTGACAGCATTCTCTAGTTTTTTCCAAAGTTCCAGGGATAGCGTAGTCTGGGCAAGAAAGCACACCTTTGGCTCACACTTCAGGCTTTCCAGGTTGTCGGTGCCAGCCATGACAACTGATGTGAAACCGGTCCAACCGTTGATTCCTATGACTTCGGGGTGGTTTGCATCACCCATGATCACCACACGATAGCCGTCATTATGATATTTCATCGCCAACTGCTGAACCTTACGGACATAAGGGCATGTGGTATCAATGACCTGGATCTTCAGGGCAGAAGCCCGATCATAAAATGTACGGGGAACCCCATGAGATCGGACGATGACAATTTCTCCAGGAACCTTTTCCAGGTCCTCGATGATCTCAACGCCAACACTTGCCAGATATTCCGTCACCTGATGGTTGTGAATGATGGGGCCGTAGGTGTAGATTTTTCTGCCTTTAAAATCCTTTGCCGCCATCAGTGCGGTTTCTACGGCTTTTTTAACGCCGAAACAAAAGCCGCTGTTTGATGTGATGTGAATTCTCATTGTTGATTGATCCTTTCAGTGACACGTTCTATGATCCATTTCTTCACATCCTCGATACCCATCTCTGAGGTGTCAAGAACCAGTGCATCATGGGTGCGGATCAGGGGTGAATGGATCCTGTTCGTATCAAGGGCGTCCCGTCTGGCAATGTCTGTGATGATGTCAGCAAGTTCAGCCGCCTGACCCTTCGAACACATTTCAAGCCAACGGCGGCGTCCCCGCTCCTCCGGACTTGCTGTAAGGAAAATCTTCAGCGTCGCATCAGGCAGAACCTTGGAAGCGATGTCCCTGCCATCCATGACGATGCTCTTGCCTTTTGCTATCGCCTGCTGTTTACGAACGAGATCCTCCCGGACTGCCCTCAGGCTGGAAACCGCTGAAACATGGGATGTAATCTCAGCACTCCGGATTTCATCCGTCACTTCTTCCCCATCCACCCAGATTCGGCTGTCATGAAGGTCCATTTCGGTTCCTGCCAGCAGCTCATTCAGCTCCGGACCATCCTCGATCCTGAGCTTCCGCTTCAGAATCTTGTAAGTTATGGCACGGTACATTGCACCTGTATCCAGATAGGTGATTCCCAACTGCTCCGCCACCTGCTTCGCAATCGTGCTCTTCCCTGAACCTGCAGGACCGTCTATCGCAATCGTAAGAATCATAGCACTCTCCACTCTGTTAATTGATGAAATATAAAAATATTTACCACGGAACACACGGAAAAATACTCTATCTCACTTTGTCTTGCTGTATACGTCGTTTTCTTCCCATATCCGCTCCAGCTGATCGAATGTGTGCTTGAGCTTCTCTTTTTCGTTGAGGCTCAGTGCGATGATCAGTGCGTTGATCAGGCTCATGGGAGCTACAAGGGAATCGATGAAGGTGGTCATGTTGTATTTGGCTGTGAGGGTGTAATCCACCAGTGATGCCAGCGGACTCATCATGCTGTCAGTGATCCCGATCAGGGTCGCACCCTGGGATTTGGCATATCGGACCACGTCAAAGGTCTTTCGGGAATATCGGGGGAACGAAATAGTGATCAGGACATCCTCCTGGTTTATCTTGACCAGCTTATCCAGGATGTCGCTGGCTCCTGAAGGGATCACATGGACATCATCCATGATGAAGTTCAGATAGAATGCCAGATATTCTGCCAGAACCTTTGAGCTTCGCAGTCCCAGGATATAGATCCGACGGCCGGTCTGAATCTTGTGGACAATATGCTCCATCAGAACGGGATCAAGCTCGTCACTTGTCTTACGGATGTTATCTATGTCTGAATGCATGACCTTTCGCAGCAGATTACGTTCGTTGCCTGCGATATCCTCAGAAAGGCCGAAACGCTGGACCGTAGTGAGCTTTGTCTTGATGGACTCCTGAAGCGCTTTCTGAAGCACCGGATATCCATCATAATCAAGGGCATTGGCAAACCGTACAACTGTAGATTCACTTACATTCACGGTTTTTCCCAAGGCCGAGGCCGTCATGAAAGCGACCTTGTCATAATTGTCAAAAATATAATCGGCAATCAGCTTTTGTCCCTTGCTCATTTCGGGGTAGTAATTCTGGATGCGGTTAAGCAAATCCCGGTATTCTTCACTCATGGATTTCACCTGCCCTGTAAAAGTAACACCCACTGAATCCAGCGGGTGTTTATGAAGTCATTATATCATATTTGAAAAGAGTATGACAGAGAATGAAGTCTAACTGTCATTTTGCCTTTACTGCAAGCTTATATCCTTCATTAAGTGCATTTCGGTTCAGATCCTCGGTTCCTTTGGGAACGCGGCTGAGTACTGCTCTTTCAACACTTTCATGAGAAACCAATCCCGAAAACTCTGCAATGAATCCCAGTGCGACAATGTTGGATACGATGGGCTTGCCGAGTACGGACTTTGCGGTATCGATGATCGGCACGTGGATGATCCTGCCGGCTGTGAACCCTTCAGGGATTATCACTGAAGCATCCACAATGGCTGTACCCGTTGCCTTTACTGTTTTTAGATACGTATTAGCCGCAGCCTGGGTCAGAGCGAGAATGATATCCGCCTGATCAACCTTCGGAAAATCGATCTCTTCGTTGCTAATGATGACTTCCGCCTTGCTCGCTCCGCCCCTTGCTTCAGGGCCGTAGCTTTGGGTCTGGATCGCATTCAGGCCTTCCGTGATTGCCGCTTCAGCCAGAATGATTCCCGCAAGAATCAGTCCCTGACCACCGGAACCAGTCAATCGGATCTCTGTCTTCACTGCCATTATAAATCCTCCGTTCTGGTCGGCTGTTATCAATCGGTCTCGATTCCGTCCACATAGTCATAATCCGGCTGACACTGTCTGATGATTTTTCCGTATTCTTCGGTATATTCGGGAGCAAGTGAATTCTTGAACTCGCCCATCATGAATTTCCCTTCAAGCTGTTCCGGTGTCATCTTCTCGGCTGCTTTTACATCAACATAATGGTCTTTGAGCCATTGAAGCATGTTCACTGCGGATCCTTTTTTATTCTTGCGCCCGTAGTAGGTCGGACAGGTGCTGATGACTTCCACCAGGCTGAAGCCTTTGTGCGCGATTGCAGTTTGGATGAAGTTGGTCATCTGATTGGCATGGTATACCGTGCTCCTTGCCGTGTATGTGGCCCCTGCACCCCCAGCCAGCTGTGCGATGTCAAATGGCTTATCGATGTTGCCGTGGGGCGCTGTGGTGCCGTATTCATGCATGGGGGTCGTTGGTGAGTACTGACCGCCTGTCATACCGTAAATGTTGTTGTTGTAAACAACAGTAGTTATATTGATATTTCTTCGGGCCGCATGGATCAGATGGTTCCCGCCTATTGCAGAGCAGTCGCCGTCACCGCTGACAACGATGACTTCCAGCTCAGGCCGGGACAGCTTGATGCCCGTAGCAAAGGCAAGAGCCCGTCCATGAGTCGTATGCAGGGTGTTGAAGTCCAGATAGCCAGGTGCCCGAGAGGAACAGCCTATCCCTGATACGATGCAAACCTTGTCCTTATCAAGACCCAGATTGTCGATGGCCTTAACGAGGGCCTGAGTTACTATCCCATGTCCGCAGCCCGGGCACCAGATATGAGGCAGCTTATTCATGCGGAAATATTTCTGTATCAGTTCGCTGCTCATCCCAGAACCTCCTTGACTTTTGCCACCAGCTCAGGTGGTGTAAGGACATCCCCATTAGCCCGGCCGTAATGGATTACCGGAGTCCTGCCGCTGACCACGCGCTGAACCTCAAGGACGAGCTGTCCGAGGTTCATTTCCGCTACAAGGATTCCCTTCAATCCAGCAGCAAGCTCATGAACTCTTTTTTCTGGGAAAGGCCATATGGTGATGGGCCTGAACAGCCCTACCTTGTACCCTTCCTCTCGGAGCTTATTGACTGCGCTTCTGGCTGTTCGGGCGGTGCTGCCGTAGGATAGGATAACATATTCCGCATCTTCGGTGAGATATTCTTCGTAATCGATGATGTCATCCTCATTGTCTGTAATCTTATCCATGATACGCCGCAGCATGACATCGGCATTTTTGGAACTGTTGCTGGGAAATCCGGTTTCATCATGGAAAAGGCCTGTGACATGATACCTGTATCCATCGCCAAAGCCTGCCATCCGCGGAACCAGTTCATCGCCAACGATACCGTATGCCTTGTAATCCTCCGGTGCTTCAGTGGGCTTGATCCGGTTGATTATTTCCAGCTCATGGGCTTCCGGGATTTCAATTTTTTCCCGCATATGACTCACAACTTCATCGGTAAGCAATATGACCGGCGTCCTGTATTTTTCAGCTAAATTGAAAGCTCTTATTGTCAAATGGTAGGATTCTTTCACGGAGGAAGGAGTTATGGCAATTACCGGGTGATCTCCATGGGTGCCCCATTTCGCCTGCATCACATCTCCCTGTGCAGGTGATGTGGGAAGACCTGTGCTCGGTCCGCCGCGCTGTACGTTAACGATTACCAGCGGTATTTCTGCAATTGCAGCATATCCGATATTCTCCATTTTAAGCGAAAAACCCGGGCCGCTGGTTGCTGTCATGGATTTGGCACCAGTCAGTGACCCCCCTATTGCAGCCGCGATACCGGCGATTTCATCCTCCATCTGAATGAAGGATCCGCCCAGATAAGGAAGACGTTCTGCGGATATTTCTGCGATCTCGGTTGACGGCGTAATCGGGTAACCCGCAAAGAATCTCATTCCAGCAGCCAATGCACCTTCTACGATAGCCTCATTGCCCTGCATCAGTAAAACCCGTCTGTTACTCATTATCGATACCTCCCAGGTAGATTGCATAATCCGGGCAACGAAGCTCACATTGGCCGCATTTGATACAATTTTCCCGATCCAGCATCTGAACCTTCATCTGCGGGTCAAGACCCAGTACCTTTTTCGGACAGAATGCGACACAAATACCGCATCCCTTACACCAGGCCTGATTTATTTTCACTTCAACGCGATCCCTGTCAATTGCCATTGCAGAGCGCCTCCTTTACTGTTCTATTTAAAGCATAGCATACCCGAACATTAATGCAAGTAACATTTCATTTTCGTCTGACAATTCTGCTTTCGTGCAGGTATAATTGCATTTTGTATAATCTCATGACGGTATTCAAAAATACAAGAAAGCAGACCAAGGGTCTGCTATTACGACGATTAACGATTGACATCAGCTATCTATCTCCCCATCAATCTGTCGCTCAATACCTTGTGACTTTCCCAATCATCAAATGCGAACTTAACCGGCGATATGGTGATGAAACCGTCACGGGCGGCAATCACATCAGCGTCATCACCCTCGGACTCAAGCACAAGATCTCCGGCGAGCCAATAATAGGTATTCCCTCTTGGATCAAGCCGTTTGCTGAAAGGCTTATCATATCGTGCTTCACCGATCCGGGTGATTTTCAGGCCCTTCATATCCGAATGCAGCAGATTGGGTATATTGATGTTGAGAAGGGTCTTTCCCCCCACCGGATTCTTGAAGAGCCAGTCCAAGGCTTCTTTTACTGCCAGCACTGCTTCATTAAGGTTCACAGCTTCATAATCCAGATAGGAAATCGCTATGGAAGGGACATTGAAGAGCGTACCCTCTGCAGCAGCAGCCACTGTCCCGGAATAAAGCAGGTCTGTTCCAAGATTCGGACCGTGGTTGATGCCTGCAATCACCCAGTCAGGCTTGAATCCCAGCAGTTCTTCAAGAGCCAGCTTCGTACAGTCTGCCGGATTACCGCCGATCGCCCAGCTTGTAACGGTCCGCGGGTCTTCAAATTCCTTTACTGTAATGGGGTGCTGCATCGTCAGGGCATGACTGCTGGCGCTCTTTTGCAGTGTGGGAGCTGCAACGTAAATCTCGTGGTCCAGACATAAAAGATCGATCAGGGCATTGATGCCTGCTGCATTTATGCCGTCATCGTTGGATATCAGAATTCGCATGGTTCATCCTCTCTTTTCTATAAGTAATAGTTGGGGCGGATTGTTCACCTGATTGGTGAAGGCCAGGACAACCACCGAAAATTCCTTCTGGCTCAGTGTTGAAGCCCATTCCTTTATGTCCTGAGCCTCTACGGCTCCGGGTGCATGGGCCTGGATAGAGGACCGCTGCCAGCTTTCCGCCGCATTTCAGCAGCTCAAGCGATGAAGCCATTGCTTTCAGAGTGCTTTCTGATTTTGTGGTGATGCTCTTGTCCCCTCCGGGCAGGTACCCAAGGTTGAACAGAACAAGATCCACCGGCTGCGTCACATGACGGCTCATCAATGCATGACTGGCATGGATGAGGGTAAATGAAGTCTCAGGCACAGAGCCATTTAAAAGAAGACTTGCCTGCTCCAATGCTTCGTTTTGTATATCGAATCCGTACACATGACCGTTGCTGCCGACAATCCGGCAAAGAGCCGCTGTGTCCTTTCCGTTACCAACAGTGGCATCAACGCAGATGTCCCCAGCAGTCACGAACCGGGGCACCAGCTGCCAAAGGATCTCAACCGCGTTATTCATCGGGAATGGGATCATGGTCAGCGATGTCCTCCCTTGCAGGGCTTCTGGAAAAATTCCGGAAGAGTCCCTTCAAACCAGGATGGCTCTGATACAGGCGACTCCGCCCAGCCAGGCACCTGGAGACTGTCGCACAATCCTTCCGACAGGTAGAACCCTCTTGTTCTGGCATCAGAAGGAATGAAAAAACGCCGGATCCCGTTGCGTTCCATCAGATTCAGGAGCGCCCGCAGGAGTCCGTCCCCGAATCCCTGACCCCTCATGCCTGGGTCGATGAAGGTGACGAGCACTGAGGCTTCATCTGCTTCCCGTTGATACGCGGCGTATCCAAGGATGCTGTCACCCTCCATGAGGACCATTGATTCCTCGAGTTTGACAAGTGATGAACGGATTAATTGATGATTCTCTATGAACCGGCCTACTGCATCGGCCTGATGGGCTTCAGGGATCTGTATGGTGATCATGGATTTCC
This sequence comes from uncultured Peptostreptococcaceae bacterium, assembly GCA_964511875.1. Classification (GTDB taxonomy): domain Bacteria; phylum Bacillota; class Clostridia; order Peptostreptococcales; family Acidaminobacteraceae; genus CAZEHS01. Next base: position 20,328 of record CAZEHS010000017.1, on the reverse strand, counting down.
TCCTTATTGGGTCATACTAAAGCGTAGCATACTTTCAGCCCGTTTTTAAGATTATTTATTGACTAACAGTGCAGATATTATATGATTAAGGCTGGATCAATAATAAGGAGGTACGACATGGAACTCTGGTACACTGAAGAACATAATGAAAATGTGCGGTTTTCACTCCGCGTTGATAGGACACTCTATTCGAAACAAAGTGATTTTCAGAAGGTGGATATTCTTGAAACCTTTGAATACGGCCGACTGATGACCCTTGATGGATTGGTCATGGTCACCGATAAGGATGAATTCATCTATCACGATATGATCGTTCACCCATCCATGGCGGCGAATCCGGATATCAAGCGGGTCCTCGTCATAGGCGGCGGCGACGGCGGAACCGTCCGCGAGCTGGCCCGTTACTCCGGGATTGAGCACATTGACATGGTAGAGATCGATAAGATGGTGGTCGATACCGCACGTGAATTCTTCCCGGCCATTTCCTGTTCACTGGATGATCCAAGGGTCCATCTGCACTTTGAGGATGGAGTCAAATGGGTAGAAGACAAGGACGCATGCTATGATTTGATCCTCATCGATTCAACAGATCCTGTCGGTCCCGGCGAGGGCCTTTTCACAACGGAATTCTATACAAATTGCTACCGTGCACTCACAGAGAACGGCATATGCGTCAATCAGAACGAAACCCCCGTATACGAGGAATTCTTCAAGGTCGGCATCAGCTCGAATCTGAAGCTGAAGAAGCTGTTTCCGATCGTTGAGGTTTATCAGGCCGCCATTCCGACCTACCCGGGCGGATACTGGCTTTTCAATTTCGCATCCAAGAACATTCATCCCATCAATGATCTGAACGCCGAACGCTGGAACGGCCTTAACCTGAAAACACGCTACTACAACACGGACCTGCATGTGGGCACCTTCGCCCTGCCAAATTACGTAAAGGAGAAATTCGAGAATGCAACTTTATAATACCGCCACATTCATCGGCTGTGATACACCCTATGAGGATGCCAAAGTGGTGCTTTTCGGAGCGCCCTTCGACGGTACCTGCTCCTACAGGCCCGGCAGCAGATTCGCTCCTATGCGGATCAGACCGGACAGCTACGGCCTCGAAACCTACAGCCTGTTCCTTGATAAGGATATCACCGAAAATGCCGTACATGATGCCGGAGACCTGGAAATCCCATTCGGGGACACCGCCAAGGCTTTGGCGATGATTGAGAGCTACTCCGATGCGCTTTTCGCAGATGGGAAAAAGCCGCTGATGATCGGCGGGGAGCATCTTGTGTCCCTCCCGGTGATCCAAGCCGCTGCCCGAAAACATCCTGACCTTCATATCATCCATTTCGATGCTCACACGGACCTGCGCACGGACTACATGGGCGTCTCCCTATCTCATGCTACAGTGATCCGCAAGGCTTGGGATATTTTGGGTGATGAGCGCATCTTCCAGTTCGGTATCCGATCTGGAATGAAGGAAGAATTCCAGTGGGCGATGGAAGAGGGACACACCCTTCTCTGCCCTTTCGACTGCTCACGGCTTGATGAAGCGGTGGCAGCGATCGGTGAAGCTCCTGTTTATCTGACCATCGATGTGGACGTGCTGGATCCGTCCCTGTTGGCGGGCACCGGTACTCCTGAGCCCGGCGGTCTGACCTTCCGCGAAATGCTTCAAGCGCTCAAAACCATCCGAGGGCTCAATTTCATTGGAGCCGACGTTGTGGAACTGGCGCCGGATTACGATTTATCCGGAGTATCAACTGCAACCGTCTCCAAGCTTCTGAGAGAGGTCATGCTGATTCTTTAGGTTAGAAGGAGTTTCCCTTGGACAATAAGCGATTCCTGGAAATTGATTTGATGAAACTGATATCCTGCCTTGCGGTCATCGCCATCCACACTTCAGCCAGGGGAATCACGGAACCGGCTGCAAATGAGACAGTCAGAAATATCTCAATGCTTCTCAATGGGCTGTCAAACTTCGCAGTTCCGAGCTTCATTTTCCTCAGCGGCCTGGCGCTGATGCTGCGGTATGGAAACAAACCACTCTCGATTCTCGATTTTGTAAGGAAGCGGATGAAAAGCATCCTGATTCCCTATCTATTCTGGAGCTTCGCCTATTTTTACATCTATGCCCGTGCAGGTTACTACGCGATTGATCTGCACAATATCCTCTCAGTCATTTTCCTGGGCACCGGCGAATATCATCTGTACTTCGTAGTGATCCTGTTTCAGTTGTATCTGATGTTCCCTTTTCTGAAGTTCATGCTTGAACGTATAGGACCGCTCATCGGCCTCGCCTCCGTTCTGGCGATCCATCTTGCATTCTCGTATCGTATCACGCCGTTTCCATACATGGATCGGATCTTTGTCCCCTATCTGATTTTTTTTGTCCCAGGAATGGTATGGGGCGCTCAATACGAAAACATGAAAACCTGGATTCAGAAGAACCTTGGTCCTACAGGAACGCTTTATGCCTTATTGACAGGAGCATACCTCTATTCGAGGTTCAATCCCGAAGCGGCAATATCCAGGTTCCCTCAGCTCTGGCAGCTTTTCAGTCTCGCTTCCATCCTGATCCTGATGGGTCTGTCAACCTCACTGGTGCCAAGGGTAAAAACACCTGAACAAATCTCCCGAACAGTCACGTTCAGTGCTGCAACGTTCTATGTCTATCTTGCTCACCCTCTGATCATCGCATACTTCTATAAGGTCTGTGCAGATGCCGGGTACACGGACCTGAAAGGGATTTTACCTGCCACCTATGTTCTGGCAGCAGGGATTCCCTTTTTAGGCGCACTGGTCTATCTGAAACTTAAGGACAAAATGAAACCCCGAAAAGTTTGAATTTTCGGGGTTTCATTTTGTCGCAAATTATTCTCCACTGTCGATTTCACTGATGCTCAGCTGTCTGAATGCATCCATCACCGGCAAATCTCTCAGGGATCGAAGTCCGAAGGTCCTGAGAAACTCCTCGCCGGTCGTGTACAGATTGCCACGATTACCCTGCCGTTCACGAACCTCTATCAGATCCCGTTCCACCAGGGTCCTGATTGCCTTGTCGCAGCTGACTCCTCGGATCGTTTCGATCTCTCCTCTGGTGACAGGCTGCTTGTAGGCAACGATGGCAAGCACTTCAACGGTTGCGGGACTGAGCCCTTTGGCTCTTGTCTGCTTGCACAGCTTATCTATGTAGACGGAATTGTCCATTGCAGTCGTCATCTGGTAGGACTGATTGAGTTCAATGATCCGGATGCCCCTTCCTTCGTCCTCGTAGAGTTTCTGAAGAGCCAGAACCAGTTTTCGGGTTTCAGCAAGATTAAGCTCCAGAATTTCCGAAAGCTTTCGGGCAGACAGGCTTTCTCCGGTTGCAAATAGTAACGATTCAATGACTGACAGCATCTTGTCCATATTCCACCTGTTCTATCGCTATGATTTCAGGATCGTCCAGTCTGACATCCTGCCTGACCTTCACCGTGCCGCCCCTCATGAGCTCCAACAGAGCAAGGAACGTGGTGATGACTTCCAGGCGGCTTGCATCCTCTTCAAACAGAGACATGAAGCGGATAGTGCTAGAAAAATTCAACCGCCGGGTGATCCACCCCATCTTCTCCTCCACAGTAAAAGGATCCCGACGCATGGTATTGAAGTAGATTTCCCGGTGATTATCAATCCGATCCATTCTCTCGAGAACTCTTTTCAAGGCCTCAACGAGAAGATCCGTTTCAAGATCCAATTCCTTAAGCGCGTCACTGCTGCGATCCAGAAGCCTGTCCAGATCCTCTGGTTCTTTAAAGTGCCGCTGCCCAAACTGACTCTCAAGCTCCTGCAAATGGAGCGCTGCCTCTTTATAACGCCGATATTCCACAATTCTTCCAACCAGCTCGATACGGGGATCCTCCTGCAGTGATTCCGAATCTCCATAATCCGATTGAGGCAGGAGCATCCTTGACTTGATCTCAAGAAGAGTTGCGGCCATTACCAGGAATTCACTGGCCAGTTCAAGATTAAGGACATGCAGATCGTAGATCACAGCCAGATACTGTTCAGTAATCAGGGCTATCGGTATATCGTATATGTCCAGTTCGTGCTTATCAATAAGATGACACAGTAAATCCAACGGTCCTTCGAACTGATCCAATTTTATCAGTACAGACATAATAAACGAGCCTCCTTATCGGGATGCTCGTTTATTATATCAGATTTCCAGGCAATGTGCCCTTAAAACGGTGCGAATCCCTGATCAGACCACCAGTCCTGTTGAACGATGGCATATTCCTTAGCGAACAGCTCGTAATGATTCTTTTCCCAGCCGATCAGCGTATCGAACAGATGCACCAGCTTCGGGTCTTCCGATTTCTGCTTGGCTTCCTCATAGAACTTGATGGCGACATTTTCCATCTCCATGGCAATTCCGAAAACACTGACTGCGAGGCCAACATTCTTGCACATCAGGTGATCCCAGGTATAAAGCTTGGGAGCCGGCGGATCGGCCACCATTGCCATGTCGAATTCGTTTCCGGGTTCCTTTTGACTGTTGAAAAGTGCTTTAAGCCAATCGATATGAGTCATCTCCTCATTGGCAATGGACAGCAGCGCATCCTGAGTATCTGGAGACGTTGCCTGTGAGGCCGTGAGTTTATAGAACTCATAGCCCTCGATTTCATTAAGGATCGCTTGTTTGATCAGTTCCATTTCGTTGTGGTTCATATGGCACCCCCATTTTTGGATTCTACATATTCTTACCCGCATAATCAGGGTTTAAACGAAAGGTTGTTTCCTTAAAGGGATGAATCGAAAATTTGTATGCCGGAGGTGGTAACGACAGCCTTGATGATGGGCTCCGGAATAACCGGTTCGGCAGAGAGCCTGTAAGCATTCCTGAACCTCTTCTCCGCCTCAGCTATCTTATCCGGACGGTTCGTATGGAAAACCGCCAGTACATCCCCAACAGCCACAGCGTCTCCCACTTTCTTACGAAGCAGGATCCCTGCAGAAAGGTCGATGACACTGTTCAGTTCTTCCCGGCCAGCGCCCAGCAGCATAGCGCTGATTCCCACCTCATCAGACTGAATATGTGCGACGTATCCTTCAGCATCTGCGATGATTTCCTTCTGGATGGCGGCTGCCGGCAATCTCTCCGGATGTCTGATCTGCTCGCTGTCACCGCCCTGTGCGGTGATGAATTCAATGAACTTATCATAGGCCGCCCCGCTTGCCAGAGCGTGTTCAACCAGCGACCGGGCGCCTTCCAGAGTATCCGAGCCTTTGCCCAGCCATACCATGTAGGCACCTAAGCGAAGGCACAGCTCTGTAAGGTCTGCCGGTCCTTTATTCATCAGTGTATCAATCGCTTCCTTCACTTCCAGTGCATTGCCTACTGCAAATCCCAGTGGCTCCTCCATGGCAGTGATCACAGCCACGGTATCCCGTTTCATATGATCACCGATCTCGACCATCTGCCGTGCAAGATCCGATGCATCCGCAAACGTCCGCATGAAGGCACCGCTTCCTACCTTCACATCCAGCACGATCGCATCACTGCCGGCAGCAAGCTTTTTGCTCATGATGCTGCTGGCAATGAGCGGTATGCTGTGGACCGTTGCCGTCACATCACGGAGGGCATAGATTTTCTTGTCAGCCGGAGCGATGTTCCTGCTCTGGCCGATTACAGCGATCTTCTTCTCGTTGACATTTCGGATGAACTCTTCCGTGGTTAGCTCCGTGTGGAAGCCCGTAACAGACTCCAGCTTGTCAACCGTTCCGCCGGTATGTCCGAGTCCCCGTCCGCTCATTTTGGCAACCGGGATGCCACAGGCGGCCACCAGAGGGGCCAGCACAAGGGTGGTCGTGTCACCGACCCCGCCGGTGCTGTGTTTATCAACCTTCACACCCTCGATCGCCTTGAGGTCGATCACATCCCCGGACAGCATCATCGCATAGGTCAGATCCCCGGTTTCCTGTTTGTTCAGACCTTTAAGGAAAATGGCCATCAGCAGGGCTGCCGCCTGATAATCCGGTATGGATCCATCGGTATAGCCTTTAATGAAAAACTGCAGCTCTTCCTGAGACAGCTCACCGCCGTCCCGTTTTTTCTGTATCACATCGTACATGCGCATATGGGGGGGTCCTTTCGGTTGAATTGACAATCGTTATTTCCGTTTCCCCCTCCGGGACTCCTTCCGTCAGCTGCGCTGCCACCTCCCTCCAGAGGGAGGTCAATATGGCTCCATCTCCCTCTGGAGGGGGATGTCACGGAGTGACAGGGGGAGTCCCGGAGGGGAACATTTTTCAGATCAAATTCTTTTACAGCACTTCCCCAACAATCCCCTTCACCAGTTCAATGAACTGACCCCTGACCATCTTAGCGGTATCCATTACTTCCTGGTGATTCAAGGGTTGGTCCAGTATGCCGGCGGCCATGTTGGTGATGCAGGATATGCCTGCAACTGACATGCCGCAGTGATTCGCGATGATCGCTTCAGGAACGGTGGACATACCGACTGCATCTGCTCCGAGGGTGCGGAGCATGCGGATTTCTGCCGGTGTCTCATAGGATGGACCGGACATCATGACGTATACGCCCTTTTGAAGCGGAATCCCCAACTTGGCGGCAGAGGCTTCCATATCCGATGCCAGCTTGCGGGAGTATACCTCTGACATGTCCGGAAAACGGGGTCCCATCTCATCAAGGTTCTTGCCCATTAGAGGATTGTTTCCGCTGAAATTCAGGTGATCGGTTATGACCATCAGCGTACCCGGCTTGTAGGAGGTGTTCACCCCCCCTGCGGCGTTGGTAAGGAGCAGTGTTTCAACACCCAGCGCCTTCATCACCCGAACTGGAAAAGTCGTCTGCTGCTGGCTGTAGCCCTCGTAATAATGGAACCTTCCCTGCATGGCCACGACTCTTTTTCCGCTGAGGTTTCCAAACACGAACATGCCTGCATGGCCTTCCACGGTCGATACTGGAAAATGAGGGATGTCACCGTAAGGGATCCTTATCGGCTCAGTGATTTCATCAGCGAGGATTCCTAGCCCGGAGCCCAGTATCAGTCCGACTTTGGGGATTTCTTTAATCTGGTTTTCAATGAAGACCTTTGCTTCCTGAATCTTATCCATATCGTACATAGGTGCACCTCGTATCAGTGATTGGTTATCAGCGGCAAGAAGCTCTGCCCGTAAGGGGTGGCAGGGATATTCAGAAACTCTGAGATGGTTGCAGCAATATCTGCGAAGGATTCGCGTGTGCCAATCCGAGCGCCCGGCGTGATCCCTTCTCCGATGATAAGAATCGGGATATATTCCCGTGTGTGGTCGGTGCCTTTGTATGCGGGATCATTGCCATGGTCCGCAGTGAAAATCAGTATGTCATGTGGCTTGAGACCGGCAAGCAATTCCGGAATTCGCTTGTCAAATTCCTCCAGAGCCATCCCGTAACCGGCGATATCTCGGCGATGTCCGTATTTTGAATCGAAATCCACCAGATTGGTGAACAGGATCCCTTCATAATCCTCATGGATCCACTCCAGTGTCTTATCCACTCCGTCCATATTGTTTATGGTATGGACCTCATGAGTGATTCCTTTTCCGTTGAATATATCCCATATCTTACCTACTGCACGAACCTGAAGGCCTTCCTTCTTTGCAAGGTCCAGTACAGTAGCTTCGTGAGGCTCCAGAGAAAAATCCCTCCGATTCGGTGTCCGTTCAAAGGCTCCGGGAATACCGACAAAAGGCCTGGCAATGACGCGTGCGACCGCATCCTTACCCATCAGGATATCACGGGCGATTTCACACATGCGGTACAGTTCATCCAATGGGACCACATCCTCATGGGCTGCAATCTGAAACACACTGTCAGCGGATGTATAGACGATCGGGTTCCCTGTTGCCATGTGCTCGGAAGCAAATTCTTCAATGACTGCAGTACCTGATGCAGGCAGATTGCAGAGGGCCTTACGGCCTGTTCGGGCCTCAAAGGCCTCTACGATATGGGGCGGGAATCCCTGAGGATATGTGTTGAACGGCTCAGGCATATAGAGGCCGGCCATTTCCCAATGACCCGTTGTTGTGTCCTTTCCGTCCGATGCTTCCTTTGAACGGCCATATGCGGCCATGGGATGGGATGCAGCGGGAATCATATTCACCCCTTCAATATTACCTATCCCCAGCGCTTCGAGATTCGGGATGTTCAGGCCCTTACATCCTTCAAAGATATGTCCCAGAGTATGGACACCCGGATCTCCGAATTTTTCAGCATCCGGCAGTGCCCCGACTCCCAAGCTGTCCAAGACAAACAGAATAACCCGTTTGGCCATATTCTCCTCCTTCTTTTCCTTGCTATGACAAGCCGATGAGAAATTTTCAGGTTCAACAGTGCTTTAGTTAAAGTATAACCGCCTTAACCATAACATAACTATGTGAAGATACCACAAAGCAAACAAACAAGAGACCTGTTAAGGTCTCACGATCATGCACGGGGATGTGTTTTCATGTAGATTTCTTTCTTGTTCTCTTCAGATACTTGTATGTAAAACTGCGTTGATGCTATGCCGGAGTGGCCCATCATCTCCTGGACAACCTTCAGGTCAGCTCCGTTTTCAACAAGATGTGTTGCGAATGAATGTCTGAGGGTTTGCGGGGAAATGGGCTGGGTCAGATTCGCATCCTTGGTGTGCTGCTTAAGTATTTTCCAGAAGCCCTGCCTTGTCAGCCGTCCACCGTTATAATTCAGGAACAGGGCCCGTTCTCCGTCCTCAACAAATGGCTTTCTGCCGTTCTTCACATAGTCGTTCAGCGCCTGAAGCGCCATATTTCCAAGAGGGACAACCCGGCTTCCCGTACGGTTCTTGCAGCGGATAAAACCCAGATCCAGACGGACATCCTCCAGATTGAGGGAAGTCAGTTCCGTAACTCTCAGGCCGGTCGCATAAAGCAGTTCCAGCATTGCTCTGTCCCTGATTCCGATTTCTGAGCTGCTGCTGGGCTGGCTTATCAGCGCTTCGATATCCTTGACCGTGGGGACCACCGGAATCTTTTTCTGACCCTTCGGGGATTCGATCTTAAGAGTCGGATCGCGGGTCACCTGCCCGAAATTCAGCAGATACTGATAGAGACCGCGAATGGAAGATAGCTGGCGTGCAATCGTGGCGGGTGATTTACCCTGTCCCTGAAGGAAAAGAAGATATGTCATGACAGTGGTTTCCCCTGCCTCCGAAAATGAAATCAAGCCATGGTTCAACAGGAAATCCGAATACTGACGAATGTCTCGGGAGTAGGCATCCATTGTATTGGCGGTCATCCCCCGTTCGGTTTCCAGATACTCAACAAATCGTTTTAAAACTTCATCCATGATAATTCCCCTTTATACTGTCATTCAACGGACAAATTAGAATCTACTGTAAATTATGATAGTTCATGCAGTTGGTTTATTCAAGCACTTCTGAAGAATTATGTCCTTCCCTCAGATGCTTGTACTTAGACTTATGCGCATACATTGCTGCATCTGCCTGTTCAATGAAATCCGTAACGCTGAGATTTTCAGTCAGGCCATATTCCGAAAAACCATAACTGACACTTACAGGAAAGCCGATCCCGTAATCCTCATTTTTCTTCATCAGTACGCTATGTATCCTGCTCCAGGCTGATTTTGCCTGTACCAGACCGCAATCGCAGTAGGTTATCAGAAATTCATCGCCGCCCAGACGACAAACGAAATCCTTATCCCGCAGGGAGGAACGGATTGCTTCACTCACTACTTCTATCAGCTGGTCTCCTGCCTTATGGCCGAGTTTGTCATTGACCTTCTTCAGGTTATTGATATCCACGTAACAGATTGTCAAACGTTTTTCCTTCAACTTGCTTTCGTGGATTCTCAACGCCAGAGTGTCAAGACCGGTTTGCCTGTTAAGAACACCGGTCTGAATGTCCCTTTCAGCATATTGCTTTACTTCATTGAGATGCAGTCTGCTTATGATGGTGTTGCTGAGCAGGTATAGGAAAAGCCCCGTGATCAGGACCATGGCTGCGAAACCGCAGATGAGGAAAACCATCAGCTTGGGTATGCGAACCAGCTCGAGGGAATATGCAGCTAAAAAACGCAGATAGACATTGGAAGCCACCAGAAGACCAGCCAGCCCCAGACCGTTTATGAGGATGAGGATTCGCGTATCCGACTTTGTCTTCTTGGAAACACCTTTGAAGAAACGGATGAAACCCTGGTATCCCTGCAGCAGCAGCCATATGAAAACAAGGTTGATCAGACTCAGATCCAACGTTTCAGGGTATGAAAGCACACAGCTGAGGTCTACCGGCGTCCTGTACGCAAACGCCAGCACATGGGTGCATAGCATTGCGAATGTAACTGTCAGATACGATATGACAGACATGTAGCAGCAGACAAAAAATTTCTGATTGAAAATAAGTGCAGATATCAGGATGAGTCCCAATGCGAAAATTTCATGACTGATCAGGTTCGGCTTTAAGAAGAACATTATGTAAGGAAGAATCAGACAAAAAAAGGCAAAGAGCTTTAAAGGTTTCCCTCTTACCGTTCCCGGCAGGATTGAATTCAGACATGCTGTATAAGCGAGTGCATATGAAATTGCTCCGTAACCTGGCAAGTTCAAGACAGCATCCATACATGCTCCTGTGGAATTATTTCATGTCATGCCTGATTTTTTCTGCAATCACGGCAATGAATTCGCTGTTTGCGATCTTCTTTTCCGGTTGTTCATCCAGTTTAAAGGTTCTGCGAAGGGATGTCTGGTTGCCTCTGGCGAACGTCAGATCAATGGCGTTTCTGATGGAGCGTTCCACTCGGCTGGCAGTCGTATCACGCAGCTCTGCGATAGGAGGATAAATCGCTTTTGTCACCTTCCCCAGAGTGGAGGGATCCTTCAGGACGATAAGTACGGAATCCATTATGTACTGATACCCTTTGATATGCATCGGTACCCCGAAATCTCTCATTTCATTTGAAACCAGATCTTCCATGCTTTCTGTGCTGATTCGTCTGTACTGTGTGGGCTCAGGTTCCTTTCCGGCAGCAAATTGCTTCAGCCTGCGCATGAATTCAACCATATCAAAGGGTTTGACAACATAATATGAGGCACCCAGATTGATGGCACGAAATGTTATATCATCATGCCCGACAGCTGACATGACAATGAACTGCGGTTTTTTTGAAGGTTCCATGTTCCTGCATTTTTCCAGAACACCCAACCCGTCCAGCATGGGCATTATGATATCCAGGATCACCATGTCCGGGCTGAGCTGGTTGATCAGCTCCAAAGCACTCACACCATCGTGGGCAACACCGACAACATCATAGCTTCCATCCTTTTCGATGATTTCCTTCAGGATCGTACAAAAATGGCGGTTGTCATCAGTAATCAGTACACGCGTCTTATTATTCATGATGCTCCTCAGTTTACTGCGTCTAAGTTGTCCCTTTGAAGTCTTAAGTCTTCACCGTTTTTCAGCAATTCTTCTGATGCCTTCAGACTGGCTGACGATATGTGTGCCCCCCCAAGTATCCGGGCAATTTCACCTATTCTCCCTTCCCCGTTCAGAGGCCGGATCCGGGTTGTGGTCAGCTGGTCCTCGGTATTTTTTTCAATCAGGTAATGCAGATCACCAAGGGCACAAATTTGGGCCAAATGGCTGATGCACAGGACCTGATGGGTTCTGGATACCTCAACGAGCTTCTCTCCGACGATAGCGGCGGTCTTCCCGCTGATCCCGCTGTCAATCTCATCGAATACCAGTGTCCCGATCGAATCGCTGTTTGCCTGTACGATCTTTAAAGCAAGCATCAGCCTGGAAAGCTCTCCCCCTGAAGCCACTGATTTCAGAGGCTTAAGTGATTCTCCCGCATTCATGGAGATCAGAATCTCCATCAGATCCGCACCTTCACTGTGGATTCCCGAATCCCATGGATGCTTCCTTAGGGTATGCTGGAACCGAAGCTTTGCATTTGGCAGATTAAGAACCCGAAGCTCCTTGAGCAGAGCCTTTTCAAATCCTTTCGCTGCCTCGACCCTCAATGCAGTGAGTTTTTCCGCATGACCTCTGTACTGATCCACCAGTTCCTGGCGCTTCACCGAATAATGCTCCAGTGCCTCCAGGGCAACAAGCAATTGATCGTATTCCTGCTGTGCCGTTTTTTGGTGATCAAGAATGCTCTCTATTGTCGAACCATATTTCCGTTTCAAATGATTCAGCTGATCCAGCCGCAGCGTCACCTGCTGATACAGTTCCTCGTCAAAGTAAAGACGTTCAGTGTACCGTTTCAACTCTGTAACCATGTCTGAGCAGTCATGATAGAGTTCGCTGAAGCCGGTTTCATATTCTCTGATGTCTCCATTGAACGCGCTGATCTGTCCCAATTTGCGGGTGACCTCGGAAAGGCCTTTCAGAACAGGAATCCCCTCAGTTTCATCAGCATCAAGGATTTCGCCTACAAGATGGAGTGTGCTGATGATCTCTTCCATATTCCTGAACGTCTCATGCTGTTCTTCAAGCTCAATATCCTCACCCGGAACCAATCGGACAGCATCAATTTCCTGAATTTCGTGATCGAGAACCTCCAGGCGGCGCCGAAGAGACCTGATGTCTGAGCCGAAAGCAGCTGCAGCCTTATCCAACTCATTCAGAGAACCCACTGTTTCATGGACATCCCGCTTCAGATCAAGAAGGGATTCACCCGCATAAGCATCCAGAACAGACAGGTGATTCTTCGGATGCAGAAGTGACTGATGGGCATGCTGTCCGTGGAAATCCACCAGCAGTTCGCCAATGGGTTCCAGGGTATTGCCAGTGACAATCAAGCCGTTGATCCGGGCTGTGCTTCGTCCCGTGGCAGACATTTCCCGCTGAATCACCAGCAGTCCGTCATCGGCCGATATGCCGTATTCAGACTCTATGACCGCCGATTGGAAAGGATTCATATGAAATACAGCCTGAACCATAGCCCGTTCCTGACCTGAACGGATCAATGTCTTATCCGGCTTTTTACCCAGAACAAAGCCCATGGCATCAATCAGTATTGATTTTCCCGCCCCTGTTTCACCAGACAGCAGGTTCAATTTGGCATCGAAGACCATGGTGATCCTATCTATCAGTATGAAATTCTCTATGCTGAGTTCATGCAGCATTTGCAACTCCCGACAATCGTTATTCCATCATCTTGCTGAATACTTCAAGGATACCTGCCACTTTGGATTCGTCACGGGCCAGAATGAAGATGGTATCATCGCCAGCCAGGCTTCCAACGATTTCTTTCATCGAAAGGGTATCCAGGGCTGCGGCTGCGGCGTTGGCAGCACCAGGCAATGTCTTGATCACGACCATGTTGGCCGCATGGTCGATCGAGGTGACCGAATCACGGAACAGCTTTACGAATCTGTCCGATATTCCGCTTTCCTGATGCTTGATGGTAGCATATTTATAACGGCCTTCCTTGGTAAGGACCTTTATCAGCCGCAGTTCCTTGATATCCCTGGAAACCGTGGCCTGAGTCACATTGAAACCGGTTTCTTTAAGCCTTTGGGCTAATTCTTCCTGGGTCTCGATTTCGTAATTCTCGATCACATCCAGGATTTTCGTGTGTCTGGAATATTTCATACTTTTCCTCCTAATGGTATCCTATGGATGTCAATTTCGATGCTTCATGCAAAAAACCCTTTATTATTCATGATTTTTGCATAAATATTTTTCGCGCGATCAATGACTCCAACCGGCTATTCAACCTTTAGTGAGCTATGAGCCTCTGCAACGATTGCACTGACGTGGGTTGCCTGCATATCCCCACCAGTATCATGATTCCTGCTGAAGCCCATGAGGAACTCGATGTTTCCTTTTGGCCCCTTGATTGGAGAATATGTCAGATAACTGATTCCGGCACCTAACCCCTGGACAAGGGATATGATCGTTTCCAGTACACTGACATGTATATCGGCGTTTCGAACCACACCGTTTTTTCCTACATGCTCACGGCCTGCCTCGAACTGAGGCTTGATCAGACAGATCACCTTTCCCTCCGGCTTCAGAAGCGCCATGACAACAGGCAGTACCAGTTTCAGTGAAATGAATGAAACATCAACAGAAGCAAAATCAAGCTTTTCAGGAAATGAATCAGGATCAACCGCTCTGATATTGGTTCTCTCCATATTCACGACATCGGGGCGGTTTCGGAGCGTCCAGTCCAATTGTCCATATCCGACGTCAATGGCATACACCCGTGCGGCGCCGTTCTGAAGCATGCAGTCTGTGAAACCTCCGGTTGAGGCTCCGATATCCGCACAGACAGCACCGCTCAATGACAATCCGGTTTCATGGATCGCCTTTTCCAACTTTAGGCCCCCACGACTCACATAAGGACAGGCTTTTCCCTGAACCGTTATTACAGCCCCTTCATCATACTGCGTTCCAGGCTTATCTGCAGGTTGACCGTTCACCTGGACCAGTCTTGCCATGATTGCCGCTTTAGCTTTCTCCCGTGTTTCAGCCAACCCTTGGTTGACCAGTAACACATCCAACCGTTCCTTTGCCATTATTCCTCCACCCGGATGACTTCAATGATCCGACGACAGACCGATTTCGCATCAAGTTCATATCGTTCCAGTAATTCAGGAACTGTCCCGTGCTCTATGAAACGGTCCGGAAAGCTCAGACTGTTAAAGGTATAAGATCTTAACCGCTCGGATTGCAATGCGTTCATGACTTCCATGCCATACCCTCCGGAACGCACATTATCCTCCAGTACAAAAAAGTGATCGTAACGGTTCAGAATCTCGCGCAGCTGTTCCGTTTGAAACGGCTTCAGGACCCTTGGATGAACAAGCGAGCATTTGATCCCCTGTTCATTCAGAAGGTGAATGGCGGCCTCCGCAGTATGATACATGGTACCGACTGCAAAAATGATCGCGGTACTCTCTCGAAGATGGCACATGGGGCAGGTTATCAGGCCCTCAGGATGTGAAGATTTTTCAAGATAAGCGCTTCCCCGGGGATAACGGATTGCCACTGGGCCTTTCACTGTCAGGGCATACTGGAACATGGCCTTCAGCTCGCGGCCGTCCTTCGGCGCCAGGACAGTCATGTTCGGCATGTGCATCAGATACGACAGGTCGAACACTCCATGATGGGTTTCTCCGTCCTGGCCAACCAGGCCTGCGCGGTCGATCGCAAAAATCACAGACAGATTCTGCATGCACACATCATGAAGAATCTGGTCATAGGCTCTCTGTAGGAATGTTGAATACACAGCGAAAATGGGTTTCATCCCCGCTGTCGAAAGTCCTGCTGCCAAAGTGACGGCATGCTGCTCAGCTATGCCCACATCAATGAACCGGTCATTGAATTCTTTTTTGAACTGATTCATGCCGGTTCCGGAGGGCATAGCGGCCGTAATGCCAACGATTTTAGGATCCTGAGCTGCCAATTCGCATAGGATCTCACCGAACACCTGAGAGAATCCGGTTTCTTTAGCTTTTGACACGGAAATGCCAGTTTCGATATCGAAGGGGCCTACCCCATGGAAATCATCCGGTTTTTCTTCAGCCGGTGTATATCCCAGCCCTTTTTTAGTGATGACATGTACAAGGACAGGTCCCTGTACTTTTTTGGCCAATCGGAGCACTTCCTTCAGGCTTGCGATATCGTGACCATCGATGGGGCCAAGATAGGTGAAACCTAATTCTTCGAACAGTATTCCGGCCACCAGGAAATATTTCAGGCTGTCCTTGGCTTTCTGAATGGATTTCACAAATGTCTTCCCAACACCAGGGATCCTGCCGAGGAGGGTTTCAACCTCATCCTTTGCCCGGTAGTATCCTGGGGTCGTACGCAGTCGGCCAAGATAGCGGGACAATCCTCCCACATTCTCATCAATGCTCATCTCGTTATCATTCAGTACGACTATGAACCGGGTTTTTGTATGACCGGCATGATTGAGTGCTTCAAAAGCCATCCCGCCGGTCATGGCGCCGTCACCGATCACTGAAATGACATGATTCTTATCTCCAACGATATCTCTGGCAATGGCAAGGCCCAGCCCTGCTGAAATAGAAGTGCTGCTGTGCCCCGCCTCAAAAATATCATGCTCGCTTTCACTTTTTTTAAGGAACCCTGAAAGTCCATCCAGCTGACGAAGGGTTCCGAAAAGATCCTTACGCCCTGTCAGTATCTTATGGATATACGCCTGGTGTCCCACATCAAAAACGATCTTATCGCTGGGGCTGTCGAACACACAGTGAAGCCCCAGTGTCAGTTCAATGACTCCCAGATTGGAAGACAGATGCCCGCCTGTCTGAGAAATGCTCTCAAGCAGAAACACCCGCAGCTCGTCCGAAAGCTCATAAAGCTGATCATCGGTCAGGAAACGAAGTTGTTCAGGTGAATGAATTGAATCTAATATACTCATGGAGTAACTCCCTTGGTGAAGCAATATTCTGTAACGCTCTGCGACTCCCCCTGTCACTTTCGTGACATCCCCCTCCCGGAGGGAGATTGACATCTCAACCTTCCTCCGGGAGGAAGGTGTCAGCGCAGCTGACGGAAGGAGTCGCAGAGCGGTTCCCCGGAGGGGTTTAAATCATCAAATTCGCAATAACAATCCCCAATACCGCCCCGGCAAGTACTTCCACCTTCGTATGACCTACAAGCTCCTTCAGCCGTTCTTCACGGATGGGTTTGTGCTGGTATAGGTCATCCAGGATGGTGTTCAGGATAATGGCCTGTTTGCCGACACTTTGGCGTACGCCGGAGGCATCATACATGACTATTATGGAAAATATGAGGGACATGCCGTAAATTTCGCTGTTCCAGCCATTAAGAAGTCCTACGGCTGTGGAAAGGGCCATTACGGTTGATGAGTGGGAGCTGGGCATGCCGCCTGATCCCACCATCCTGTAAAGGTTAAGTTTCTTATCGAAGTACAGCGTCAGAAGTACTTTGAGAAGCTGTGCCGTAAACCAGGATATGAAGGAAATGACGAAAACCTGGTTATGAAATAATCCATCAAAAAAATTCAAGAGTCATCCTCCTTAGAATTCCCGGTTTGCCAGAAAATCAGAAAGGGCTTTCAAGAAATCACTGCGATCTCCGTAAGCCTCCAAAATTTCCTTGCTTTCCCGAAGCAGATCCTGAGCGATTTTTCGGGATTCCTCCAGGCCAAGTAAGGAGGGATATGTAGACTTTTGCTTTTCCGCATCACTGCCGATGTCCTTACCCAGTTTTTCCTGATCTCCAGTGATATCGAGGATATCATCGATGATCTGAAAGGCCATGCCTATATTGCGTCCGTAATGGCGGATATTGATCAGGTCTTCTTCGCCTGCGCCGCCGATCATAGCGCCTGCAGCCAGTGAAGCAGTGATCAGGGCCCCTGTCTTGTGAGAATGTATGAAATCAACGGTTTCAATTGGAACCGACTTGGTCTCGGATTCAAGATCCACGATCTGACCTGCAATCATGCCGTCAATCCCTGCGGCTGAGGCAATTTCATTCATCGCATGGAGATATCGGTCTGTCATCGTATCGGAACTCATGGTTTTTTGAATCATCACCTCATAGGCACGGTTGAGAAGCCCGTCACCTGCAAGAATAGCAGCGCCTTCTCCATAAACCACATGATTCGTCGGTTTGCCTCTTCTGAAATCATCGTCATCCATGGAAGGAAGATCATCATGAATCAGTGAATAGGTATGGATCATTTCAATCGCGCACGCAAAATCCATGGCGTCCGATTCTGAACCGCCGAACAGCTGACATGCCTCCAGAAGCAATACCGGCCGAAGCCGCTTCCCTCCTGCTTTGATGCTGTAGTCTGCAGCCTGGAACACGGTCTGCTGAAGCCCGTTAAATCCCGAAAAATATGTGTAAAGGTGTTGTTCCACCTGTTTTTTCTTCTCTGAAAGGATCTTATCAAAGTTCATCGTCATCTGTCTCCTCACCTGGATTTTTCTCTGGTTCGTTCTCTGCCATAATGGTTTCGATTTTCAACCGTGCGATTTCCAGCTGTTCCTGCAAACGTCTGTAAAGCTTAACCCCTTCCTCAAATGCCAAAAGGGATTCATCAAGGCCCAAATCTCCAGATTCCAGCTGATCAGCCAGATGCGTCAACGTTTCCATTCCGGATTCAAAGGTGTTTTCAAGTTTCTTCTTCGATCTCATATCAGTTCCCCTTATTTCCGTCTTCGACGCGGCACTTCAGCGTGCCATCCTGTAATCGGACCGATAAAAGCTGTCCGCAGTCAACTGACGCAGTGCTTTTAACCCGTTCTCCCGACTCGGTTGTAACAAGCGCGTATCCTCGTTCCAAAACCCTGAGCGGACTGACACCGTCCAGTCGATGTGCAGCCATTTGCGCTAGATGTTCCTTTTCACGCAAATGCTTGCTGATTGCGTTTCTCTCCCTGTTTATCAGATGAAGGCTCTGATTGGCCTTATAATGAAGGGTGTGCTTCAGGGATGTGCCCATCCGGCTCGGTTCAACCCGTTCCAGACGCCGGTGCTCCAGGTTGAGTTTCTGAAGTGTTATGGAAGAAAGTCTTTTTACAGCCCGTGCCAGCTCCTGCCTCATCATCTGTTTGTCGCTGACAGCCAACTCCGCTGCAGCGGATGGGGTCGCGGCCCTTAAGTCCGCAGTGAAGTCTGCGATTGTAAAATCAGTCTCGTGTCCGACCCCTGTAATAACCGGTGTTTTCAAATGCAGGAGAGTTTTTGCCAATGGCTCTTCATTGAAAGCCCACAGCTCTTCGATGGAGCCGCCGCCCCTGGCCAGGATCAATACATCCAGCCCCATACGGTCCAGAGTCCTGAGTGCCGATGAAAGCTCTGGTGCGGCGGTGATTCCCTGAACAGCAGCCGGACACAGAAAAACCTGGACAGTGTCATTGCGCCGTGAGATCACTGACTGAATATCCCGCCAGGCTGCGCTGTCTGCTGACGTTACAACGCCAATTCTCTGAGCATATCGTGGAATCGGTTTTTTTCGTTCGGATCGGAAATATCCCTGAGCATCCAGACGGGCTTTCATGGCCTCAAATCGGGCGAAAAGATCTCCCATGCCTGCCGGTTCCATCTGCCGGGCATAGACCTGATAGCGTCCTTCCCGCTCATAAACGGATATCTGGCCTTTAACAATCACCGACATACCGTCCGAAGGCATGAATTTAAGCCCAAGGGCATCTCCATGAAACATCACACACTGAATCCGGGCATTTTCATCCTTAAGTGTGAAATACAAATGCCCGGAGGAGTGGGATTTTAAATTCGATATCTCACCCTGGAGGGATACATGACTGAGTATCGGGTCACTTGAAAGGATACGCTTCAGATACAGCGTTACCTCCGTAATACTTAAAGTTCGGATCCGCATTGCAGGACGCATGCCTCCAAAGTGTTTTCTGCCAACATCAGGTTGGTCGTAGGGCCTACGCCGCCAGGTACAGGCGTGATGGCGCCGGCTTTTTCAAGACACGCCTGCCAATTAACGTCGCCGACCAGGCCCTTTTCAGTCACATTGATCCCTGCATCGATGACGATTACGCCGGGTTTGATATGATCCGGTGTAATCAGCTCCGCGACACCCACGCCGGTCATAAGGACATCTGCCTGCCGGGTGATGGCACCCAGATCCTGTGTTCTTGAATGGCATATGGTCACCGTCATGTTCTCATTCAGCATCAGCTGTGCAACCGGCTTTCCTACCACGTTGCTACGCCCCACAACGACTCCGTGAAGGCCGCTCAGCTTCATATCAAGGGATTTCAGGAGAAGCATCATCCCTTTTGGTGTGCAGGGCACAAAGCCGTTCAGACCGGCATAAAGGCGTCCTATATTGGAAGACCCGGCAGAATCCACATCCTTTTCAGGTGCTACGGTTTCTCGAATCAGCTTTTCATCGATTGTTTTCGGCAAAGGAAATTGTACGATGATGCCATGGGTTGCAGGATCCTCATTCAAGGCGACCACCTGCTGACGCAGCGCTTCAGTTCCCAGCTCAGGATCCACCAGATACTTGGTCACTGCCAGACCTAATCCCGCACATTTTTTCATGATATTGTTTACGTATACCTTCGAGGATGGGTCCTCACCGCACAGTACCACAGCAAGTCCGGGTTGAATGGCAGATTTCCTGATCCATGCTTCGATGCGTGCTTTAAGTTGGTCAGTATAATCTGCAGCTACAGCTTTTCCATCTATGAGAATTCCCATTTTGTGCTCCTCTTTTTGGTTTGTATATGTTATTTCAGGGTCACTTCTGGGAATCCGCTCTGCGACTCCCCCTGTCACTTTGTGACATCCCCCTCCCGGAGGGAG
>CAZEHS010000016.1:6688-44582 GCA_964511875.1 uncultured Peptostreptococcaceae bacterium | reverse complement strand
ATTATCAGCTGCCGGAGGATGTGAAACGGCGGATCAAGGACATGCGGGCCGCAGAGCCATTTCAGTCTGCTGGGATCATCATGGACCGGATCATTGAGAATTTCACCATCGCATCAGAAGGGGTGCTGCCCATCTGTCAGGATACAGGGATGGTTTATGTTGCTGTTGAACTGGGGCAGGATGCGCATATCATCGGAGGCTCTTTGGAAGAGGCAATCAACGAAGGCGTTAGGCAAGGGTATGCAGAAGGATTTTTGCGAAAATCTGTCGTGAAGGATCCTTTGAACCGTGTGAACACAGGGGACAATACGCCTGCATCCATTGCATATTCAGTGGTAACCGGAGATCACCTTAAAATAACCATTGCACCAAAAGGGTTTGGATCTGAGAATATGAGCCGGTTGAAAATGCTGAAGCCTTCGGAAGGATTGAACGGGGTCATTGATTTCGTGCTTGAAACCGTGAAGCTGGCGGGCTCCAATCCATGTCCACCAATTATTCTTGGCATTGGAATCGGCGGTACCTTCGACAAGGTGGCAGGCATGGCTAAAAAGGCTTTGATGCGGTCATTGGATTCGAAGCATGCAGACCCCTTTTATCAGGAGCTGGAAGCAACACTCCTGGAAAAAGTCAACGCACTTGGTGTTGGCCCTCAGGGGTTTGGCGGAAAAACAACTGCTTTGGCAGTCCACATCGAAACATATCCCACACACATTGCAGGACTTCCTGTAGCTGTGAACATCAACTGCCATGCCGCGCGGCATGCAGAAACTGAGCTTTAAGGAGGCCTGACCATGGAGATCCGTGTAACGACACCTTTCACGGCCGATAAGGCCAAGTCCCTGAAGGCTGGGGATGTGGTGCTGATTTCCGGCACTGTCTACACTGCCAGGGATGCCGCTCATAAGAAAATGACAGAGCTGCTGGCTGCCGGGGGGAGTCTGCCCTTCGATATTCGGGATGCAATCATATATTATGTCGGTCCTTCGCCAGCAAAACCAGGGAATATAATCGGTTCGGCCGGCCCTACCACCAGCGGACGAATGGATGCCTATACGCCTGCTTTGTTGGATCTGGGCCTTCGGGGAATGATCGGAAAAGGCGCACGGACACCTGAGGTAATAGAATCCATCTGTAAGAACCAGGCGGTCTATTTTGGTGCCATTGGTGGAGCTGCTGCTGTAATGGCCCGATGTGTACGCAGTGTTGAAATCATAGCATATGAGGAATTGGGTGCAGAGGCTGTTCGGAAGCTCGTTGTGGAAGATCTGCCGGTAATTGTGGCTATAGACAGCCAGGGTAACAATTATTACGAGATCGGGCAACAGGCTTACCTTGAGCAGGCGAACAGGAATGAAGGTGCAAAAAAATGAATATTACCAGGGTTGCAAAGGCAGGAACACTTGAATCAAACGATATTCTTATAATGGTCATGCCAGCTGAGAAGCCGGGCATAGAGTTGGAGCTGGAAAGTATTGTAATCAAGCAGTTTGGAGATCAGATTCGTGAAGCCATTCTGAATGCAGTGAAAATCATGGGTGTTCAGGACGTGCGTATCAAGGCCCAGGATAAAGGGGCCCTGGATTATACCATTGGTGCCCGGGTGGAAACCGCACTCATACGGGCGTCAGAAGATGAGGTGAAATGATGGGTGCTTTGAGAAGAACCATGCTGTTCATTCCCGGGAACAATCCAGGAATGATTCAGAACGCCGGTGTTCTTGGCGCCGATTCAATCATACTGGATCTTGAAGACGCAGTAAGCCTCACTGAGAAGGACAGCGCCCGGATTCTGGTAAGCAAAGCAATTGAAACCGTTGACTTTGGATCATCTGAAA
The DNA here is from genome assembly GCA_964511875.1 of uncultured Peptostreptococcaceae bacterium. Lineage (GTDB taxonomy): Bacteria > Bacillota > Clostridia > Peptostreptococcales > Acidaminobacteraceae > CAZEHS01. Next base: position 42,745 of record CAZEHS010000016.1, on the reverse strand, counting down.
TTGTTGTGCGGATCAATCCTTTAACCACAGTCTATGGTCCAAAGGATCTGGAAGCCATGGGAAAGGTCAAGCCCGATGTCCTGCTTATACCTAAAGCCGACGAGGATCAGATCCGTCTTGCTTCTGAAACACTGGTCATCCTGGAACGTAAAGCAGGGATCCCCGTGGGAACCATCAAGCTTATTCCGCTGATTGAGAGTGCATATGGAATCGAAAAGGTGTACGAAATCATCCAGGTTTCATCCAGAACAGTGGGCGTTCTTTTCGGCGGCGAAGATTACACAGCGGATATGGGTGTGCGCCGGACATTTGAGGGTGAAGAAATCCTATATGCCAGAAACCGCGTAGCCATCGCATGCAAAGCGCTGGGAGTGGATTCAATAGACACCCCCTTTACTGATGTGGATAATTTCGCTGGACTCAGACAGGATACACTCAAAGCCCGTAATCTTGGATTTACTGGAAAGGCTGCCATTAATCCCAGACAAGTGGATCCAATCCACGAATCCTTCTCGCCTGAATCCTTTGAGATAAAGCATGCGATCAGGGTGCTTGAAGCGATGGAAATAGCTGAGAAGGAAGGCAAAGGCGTCTTCTCCCTTGATGGAAAGATGGTTGATGCCCCTATCATCAGCCGTGCCCAGCAGACAGTTGCTCTGGCGAAGGTTCTGGGACTGCTATAGGCAACAAAAAATAAAAACAGGGCTTAGCCACAGATGTCACAGATGGCACTGATGAAGTGCGATGAGGATTTAGATTGAACCCATCGATTTTCATCTGTGACATCTGTGGCGAAAGGTTGTCAATCAGTAAGGATTTTTTTGATAAAGGATACAAAACGGAGGTTTTATGAAGAATGCTGTCGGCAGGGAACTGCCTGAATATATTGATGGATTCGGACCGGTCAAGCCATACGCCGGGGCATTTGAAAATACAGGAACATCTCAGCGGATCGCAGTAAGTGTAAAGGCTGTGAAGCCGGGAGATACAAAAATTCTGGAAAGCATTGAGGCTGCGCTGGATGCTGCAGGAATAAAGGACGGTATGACCCTGTCCTTCCATCACCATCTGAGAAACGGGGATGCAGTTCTCAACATGGTCATGTCAGCCGCTGAAAAGCGGGGGATAAGGAATCTCACCCTGGCAATAAGCTCTATTTTTCCAACCCATGCACCGTTGGTGGAAATGATGAAATCCGGAGTGGTAACCGGAATCTGCACCAACTATATGTCTGGACCTGTGGCGCGGGCAATCTCCCATGGAGTTCTTCAGAAACCGGCTGTCATGATGACCCATGGCGGAAGACCGCGGGCAATAGAATCCGGTGACATGCCCATCGATATCGCATTCATTGCGGCACCGTCTGCGGATCCATACGGAAATTGCAACGGGGTCAACGGTAAATCTGCATGCGGTGCCTTAGGGTATGCAGTGGCAGATTCTCAGTATGCTGAAAAAGTGGTTGTGATCACGGATAATCTGGTGGAATACCCTGCGGCACCCGCTGAAATAAGCCAACTGAATGTGGACTATGTGGTTGTGGTACCCTCAATCGGCGATCCTGCGGGAATCGTATCGGGAACAACTCAGATCACGCGTGATCCAGTGGGTTTGAAGATTGCCCGGAATGCAGCAAAGGTCATCGGGGCCTCAGGACTTCTCAAGGATGGAATATCCTTTCAGACCGGTGCCGGTGGAACCTCATTGGCCGTTGCAAGCGAACTTAAAGATATGATGAAGTCTTCGGGAATTGTCGGCAGCTTTGCAGCAGGCGGAGTTACCGGATATATCGTGGACATGCTTGAGGAAGGCCTCTTCAAAGCCATCCTGGATGTACAATGTTTTGATCTCAGGGCGGTGCAGTCATACCGTGACAATCCGAAGCATATGGCTATGGATGCCTCCAAGTACGCAAATCCTCACAACAAAGGATCCGTTGTAAATAATCTGGATGTCATGATTCTGGGGGCAGCTGAGATAGATTTGGATTTCAATGTCAATGTCACCACAGGTTCCGATGGTGTAATCATCGGCGGCTCCGGTGGGCACAGTGACACTGCCGCGGGTTCCAAGCTCACAATAATTGTGACCAATCTGGTAAAAGCGAGGCTGCCCATCATCAAACGGCGGGTCATGACCGTCACTACTCCCGGAGAAACTGTAGATGTTCTGGTTACAGAACGGGGGATCGCTGTGAATCCCAAGCGGGCCGATCTCATTGAGAATCTTACCAAGGCGGGCCTGCCTATCATGACAATGGAAGCGCTACTGGCCCTGGCTGAAGGAATGACAGGGATCCCGAAGGATGTGGCTCTTGGTGATGATATTGTTGCGGTGGTCCAATACAGGGATGGAACGGTAATTGATGTGGTGCGGAAGGTAAGTGAAGAAACAGAAAGCCGGTGAATCGATGAAAAGCTTCACTTTAAACCCAATCAATCTAAAAAACAATCAGGAACGTTCTGAAATAAACGACTTCCTGCTTGAATCAGGCCTTATTCTGGATGCGGATGTGGACTTCACCGTGGCGGCGCGGATCAAGGATTCCCTGATCGGTACTTGCTCCAAAGCCGGTCGGGTCATAAAATGCCTTGCGGTAGCTCCGGAGCATCGGGGGGAAGGCCTGTCAGCCGATCTGGTTAAAATATTGATCGACAGGCTCTTCGATGAAGGATATTACCACTACTTTGTATTCACACAGCCCCATAACACCTGCCTATTTAAAAGCCTGAATTTTAAAAGGCTCTACACTGGAGAACATGCGGCTTTACTGGAAGGCGGGATTATATCCATCGAGCAGCGCCTGAACAAGCTGAAAGCAGCTGCTGGGCTGAGTGAAGGGGAAGACCGGGCTGCACTGGTAATGAACTGCAATCCGTTCACCCTGGGCCATCTGCACCTGGTAGAGCAGGCAGCTTCAACAGGTCGCCAAATACTACTGTTCGTGGTGGAGGAAAACCGTTCTGTCTTTGCTTTTTCAGATCGACTTGAAATGGTGCGCCGTGGTACCGCTCATATCCCAAATGTGACTGTTTTGCCGGGAACGGAGTATATCATCTCCAGCGCGACATTTCCCTCCTATTTTCTTAGGGAAGCAGATGAACGTTCCGCCGCCTATATGGAGATGGATGCCTGGATTTTCTGCAGGTATTTCAGCAGGATTTTCGGCATAACCACCCGCTTTGTAGGGGAGGAGCCATACTGCGACGTAACACTCAGTTATAATAAAACCCTTAAACGGGTGCTCAATGAAGAGGGTCTGACCTTGATGGAGATTCCAAGGCTGCCCAATGAAGGGAAACCCATCAGCGCGTCCCAGGTACGGCAGCTCATCAGGGATGGATCGGATGAATCGATCAGGAGCCTGGTCCCTGAAACCACCTGGCGTTATATTTTTGAAACCCCTGAAGGAAGGGAGGCAGCGGCACGGATTCGTAACTCCGTCACGCCGCATTGACAAATGAACAATGATATTCTTCAGGCCCGTGAAGACAGGGTAGAATTACAGGATGAACTTCGGAAAATCTACCAGAAGCCTATATTTACCCATAGGGTCAATATGCCTGGGAGAATCAAGAAAACCCCCATATCAAAGGGAATATTTGAAGCGGTTGAAGCAGAACTCCAAAAGCGATTAAAGGACTATGTGCTGGTAGAAAAACAGTTGGTATCTGCAGAGGGATATGTCATGATACGCGTGGTGGATATGCCTCTTGAAGCATTGAAAACTCTTGCTGTATCGATTGAGAACGAACATTCTTTAGGGCGGTTCGTCGATCTGGACGTATATGGAGCAGCAGGTAAAAGTCTGAGCAGGGAAGACCTGGGTCATGAATCCAGAAGGTGCTATATTTGCAGTGCTCCTGCCCATGAGTGTGCCAGAGCCCAGCGGCACAGGCTTGATGAGCTGCTGGAAGTGATGGAAAGGGCTATCTTGGAAGCTTGAACGAATAAAATGCATCCTCCCGCAACTTGAACGGGAGGATGCATTTTTTTGAAACACTGGATAACGGATACAAACGTGAAATCTGTTTTCCGGTGAACAGACCTTGGTGTACGATATTCAATCAATGCTTTGATGGAGTCCAGTTATTATATCGGTTTCGCTGAGAGATGTCTTTATCGGATCCGTTGCTTTTATTGTCTGCCCAGGGTGGGCCAGGTTTGAAGGATTCAGGGCCGGACTTGGAATTTTTATCAACATTGTTCTTTTCAGTAGGGTTACGTTTGGTTTTTGTTTCCGGTTTATTTGAGGTCTTATCGCTTCCAGCAGCGTTGCCATTATCCTGAATCACTGGATTGATAGAATCATTTGGGACTTTTGGGTCATTTGGGACATTTGGATTGTTTGGGTTTTTGAGCCTGTCCTGTTTGATCTTCTGATCATTCATGATCTCCCTTAGGGGTTTGCTGGAATGGGTCAGAGGATCGTTTTCGGGTTGATTCTTCAGGCTTGCTTCAATCAGGTCTTTCGTAGGTGTCTCATGATTCTTTTTTGTACTCTCATAGGTTTTTGTGCTGCCGGTTAATAGAACGGTTTCTGTTTCACCGGAAATCTCCGGTATTTCTTTTATAAGAGTTTTTATGATTGCGGTGGAACGCTTGATGCTGTTTTTATCGGAGACGGAGATGAATAGTACATTTTTCAGCTCCGGTTTCAGATAACCAGCCTGTGATGCTGCTGATACAACAGTCTCTACTGCTTCCAGGACCGGTTTGTTCCTGAGTGTGTTCAGATTCGGCAGGAGCTTTTTTGCATCAGCATTCAAGGCTTCTACGCTGATGACCTGTTCAAACCAGTTGTAGGTGAGGGTCATACTTGGGTTGATATCGATACTGACTATCCCGAAGGGCTGGCTGTATCCATAGGCACTCAGGCTTATAGTACAGATCAGCATAAAAGAAGCTGCCAGTGCCATTGCCTTTCTTGGTACCCAGACAATCCGCGGAGCTATGGGATTATCGCAAGGGACACTGTCACCAATGACAGCGCCTCCATGATTCCTGACTCGGATATAGTGTCCCTGTGGAGTGAGTACCACCAAGGTATTGCCTTGTACTTCCATTACCATGCCGCGCATAGGATCACTTCCATTCCAGATAGTCTTTTATGAATTGATAATCACCGGTTAAGATGATGAAACAGGCGATAATGAATATTCTGCCGCGGTCAAGCCGCTTTCGGTCAATGCTGCATACTTCCTGAATTTCTTTGATTGGCAACCGCTTTGTTTCAATCAGACGGGTTTTGAGTGATTCGGTCTGGGTGATCTTATGAGCAACCTGTGTATATAGACTTCGGAGGTTCTCCTGTTTTGGTGAATTTTCAGCTAACTGAGTGAATGTGATGCCCCACTGGCTTAATTCTTCAGTCAGGGCCAGGATTTCATAGCGTCTTTGCAGGGTTTCTCTTTCGGCATCGAATTTCCTTAGGGCCAGAGGATTCGTATAATCCTGTTCCCCGGGTTCCTGTGATGCTTCCAGTGAATATTCCGGTTTGTTCTTATGCTGGCTCCGGTAATAATCAATGAGGCGCAGTCGAATGATCCGGGCAGCGAAAGACAGGAATTTTCCTTTGTCAGGATCATATGCGCGGATTGCTTCATGGAAAGCAGACAGGGATATGGAAAATTCGTCGCTGCTTTCCTGATCCACATAGGCACCGATATGATCGCGGACTGTTTTTGCAACAAATGGCTGAAATTCAGTGATCAGCCGATTGGCTTCCTCTGGATCAGTCTTAGCCAGCCGAACCCTGCGTTCAAGGCTGTTGAATAAAATCATATGTCACCTCAGTCACACTATATATGTATTCGTAGTCTGGTTAACTGAAAATGGGGTCGCTAATAGAATATTATAGCATTTTTGAAGACTAAAAAGATATGAAGCCTCCCGCTAACTTTAGCGGAAGGCTTCGTACTTAAATGTTTGTGTCAGTGCATGGATTCACTGGTATTACTTCTCGATAGTGAAATCAAGATTTACCAATTCTTTATCAATGGCTTCGAAAACAAGCGTAAGAATAGTTTTTCCAGCAGCAAGGGATTTGATGAAAGATTCTTTGAATGTGATCTTGTTATGATCTACTGTATAGGAATCAGTCAATACCAGAACAGAAGGTGTCGTTGTGGTATTCTTTACTGAAGCCAGTTTGTGATCGTTCATATCAACCTTCAAAACCACATCTTCAATGTCAGAGTCAGTTAAGTCAACGCTCTTTGTATCAAGAACAGGTTTTTCGCTGTCATGTCGATCGTCTTTATCGCAATTTACTTCTTTTGTGTTCTCATCATAAGTGACGTTGAAGTTCATAGCCTCAGCGATAAAACGCAGTGGGACGAATGTACGGTTGTTGATCATGCCAGGCTTCACGTCAATTGTTTTCACGGTGCCATTCACGGTTACTGCACCGGTATCCAGATTGAATATGATGACAGTTTTAGTATCTTCACTGGTGATGGTTACGATTGGATCTTCCCATTTGACAGTGGCTCCCATAGCTTCTGTGATTGCACGTACTGGAATCAGTGTACGGCCAGATTTGATGACGGGGTTCACATCAAAATTCACATTTTTATGATGAACCTTGATTTTTTTCCCATCCATGAAATCAAAGTCCTTGATCATCTTGTCGAAGTTGAAATGGGTGGATTGATTGTTCATGTAATTTTCTGCTGCGGATTTACCTTTTTCTTTGGTGTCGTCTTCTCTTTTGCTTGAATCGGCGAATGAAAAACCAGGCACTGCCAAAGCAATCAATAGGACGCTGATCAGGGTTGTACTGACGATCCTTTTCATGTTATGCATTGTTTGTGTTCCTCCTTGAATAGTAGTGTAGTCGACATGGTTCCCTTTTGGGGTCCGCTCAGAGTATTCGTATGTCGATACCGCAAATCTGGGGTCGCAGCTAAAAAAACACGAAACCACCGAAATCACCGAAATCACCGAAGAAATGAAACGGATGGGTTTTCTCAAGCCCAGCGTAATCCTTTCGGTGGTTTCGGTGCATTCGGTGGTTCCAGAAAAGTTGTATCATTAAAGCCTGTTCACCAGAATCTCCCGCATCAGTTCCTTGCTTACACTGACGGGGTTGTTCTTTGCATCCGTCTGCACAACGATGGCGTCAAGATCGGTATCCATGATTCCAAATGCTCCAAGCAGGGGGATCTGAAGGGTATCGATCCATCCGGTTATCAGCTCAAGAAGGAGGGTGCAGGCCTTGTCCGTATCCCTTGAATCGCAGCCTGTGAGAACACTGCTGATCGATGCGTATTTATTCAGCCAGGGTTCACCTGCTGCACCTGCAGCTCTCAGCAACTGCAGATTAATGCGCAATACTTCGCCCTGGAGTGTTCCGCAGACCATACCGTGGGGAATTCCGTAAAGACCGCCGATGGGGGAAGCAAAGCCATGCACTAATCCAAGGCCTGCGTTGGCAAGTACAACACCGGAAAGGTATGCGCCATAGGCCAGGTTTCCCCGATGGCCGATATCATTGCCTTCTGTGGTACAGGCAGGAATCAGACTGCCTCCGACAGCACGGATCCCGTCGAGAGCCAATGCATCTGTCAATGGAGTTGCTTTGGTCGAAACATAAGCCTCCATCAACTGGGTGAGTGCATCCAGGCCAGCTGCAGCTGTAATGGCAGGTGGGCATGTGAGCGCAAGAGTAGGATCCAGCAGGGCGATGTCTGGCACAAAGTTTTCATGACGCAGGGAGCGTTTGTATCCTCTTGAACCCACCTGGCTGAGAACCGCATTTGCAGTAGACTCGCTTCCTGTGCCTGCGGTCGTTGGGACAGCGATGAATGGGATTTTGTATCCAGGATGTGTGTCTGTACCTACTCCTTCCAAATAGCGGGTGACTGAATCCCGTACAGGAAGCATTGCTGACAGTGCCTTTCCTGTATCAAGCACACTGCCGCCGCCGATGGCAATGACAGCACCAATGTACTGGTCCCGGTATTTTGCACAGAGGGTATCGATCATCTCAGGAGATGGTTCTCCAGATACGGAAGCTTCATGAACAGTGCGATGGCTGTCGCTGAGGGAAGTCTTCAAATGGGCATAGCGTTCTGACAAACAGAATGATGCGCTGCCGGTTATCAAAAGGATAGCCTGAGCCTGCTGGACAATTGAAAGTTTAGGAAGATTGGAAAGGGTATCAGGTCCGAAAATCAGTTGAGGCATCCTCAGATGCTTAAATGGTCTTATCACCATCGGCTTTTCTCAGTTGGGGCCAGGGAATAGTGAGCCGTGCCTATACGCGGCGAGGCCATCCAATCAGCCACAGTATCGCGCCATTTCAAATAATGAGGTGTGTCCTTATGAGCGGCTGCCTGTTCCTTTGTTTCATAAGCCTCATAGAACGTGAAGCGTGTGGCATCCTCAGTATTCTGCAGAATGTCGAACCGAAGATTACCTGGTTCCTGAATTGAACTCAGATGATTGTTCAGGCTGACTTCAATGAAATCCGGCAGATTGTCTTCCTTGACATGAATCGATACGGTGGTTACGAACATCGGCAATGCCTCCTTTGAGGGATAATTACTTATTATATCAGAATGGATGTATTGTGTCTGTCTCAATGCAGGTACTGACATCAGGTGTATTCATTGCACTTTATTTCCTATATACTGCATACAAGCCCATTCAAATGGGTACACATCCGGAAATAGGGGGCTGATGCCATGGGTTTTGCAAATATCAAGCTGAAGAATAAGATTATGGTCTTGGCGCTGTTCATTATTCTGTTCTTTTCACTGCTGATCATGCTTTATATCATTCCGACAGTGAATAAGATCATCGAAGAACGTACAATTGTCAAACTCAATGAACTGGTAGATCTCCCACTCTCAGAAATTACCCGCCAATATGATTTGGCAAAGTCAGGGGTGAAATCAGAGGAAGCGGCGAAGGAAGATGCGCTTGCCATGATCAAGGCTCTGCGCTATTCTGAAGTGGAATATTTCTGGGTCAATGATTATGACGGCATGATGCTTATGCATTCGGCCAAGCCGGAACTTGATGATACCAGTGTGCTTGACATGCAGGATCCTGACGGTAAATACCTTTTTCAGGAGTTCATCAAAACAGCCAAAGAAAATGGTGAGGGTGTTGTCAGATATCAGTGGCCAAAACCCGGAAAGGACACTCCGCAGCCCAAAATTTCCTTTGTCAAAGGATTCGAAGAGTGGAACTGGATCGTAGGAACAGGGGTATATGTGGATGATCTGCTGGATATCCAAAGAGGCATTTACATTAAGGTCATAGCAATTTCCAGTGTCATTATCCTTTTTTCATTCATACTTATAGCATTGATCGTCATACCGTTGAATAAGACGCTGAACAAAATCATCGCACATACGGATAATTATAAGAATCTGGATTTCAGGGAACCAATCAATCTCAAATCAACGGACGAACTCGGCGAAATTTCCCAGGCATTCGATAGTGTAAGCTCCGGGCTTAAAGTGCTTCTCGACAGCATGATACGAACCTCTGAAGAATTGGGTACTGAATCGGGTGTCATAGCAGGGGATATGAAAATCCTGGAAAAACACACAGGCTCGACACTCAGCTCAACATCGGATATCTCGGCCATAATCGAAGAGACAAGTGCTACCACCCTTGTTGTCAGTGAAACCATCGATGAAATCAAGGAAGCAGTCGAGGTCGTTGCTGCAAAAGCAACTGAAGGAGCTGAAAAAGCAGGGGATGTCAGCAAAAGGGCTGTCAGTATGAAAGAGGATGCCATCAAATCCAGCAAAGAAGCACATGGTGTTTTCAGCGGCGTCAAAAGCAGACTTGAAAATGCCATTGAGAATGCCAAACATGTTGATCGGATCAGCAGTCTGCTGGATGGCATCATGAGTATCACGAACCAGACCAATCTGCTGGCTCTGAATGCGTCGATTGAAGCTGCTAGAGCCGGGGAGGCAGGACGGGGCTTCGCTGTAGTGGCATCCGAAGTAGGGAAATTGGCGGTTGAATCGGCAAAGCTGGTTGATACCATACAGCAGACGATCAATTTCATACAAAAATCCGTAAATGAACTGATCCAGGATTCCGGCGAGATTCTTAAGTTCATTGAAACCAGTGTTTTGAAGGACTATGAAAAGCTAATAGCCATTGGAGATCAGTATAATGATGATGCAGAAGTATTCAACGGCATTATGATGGAGCTCAGTGCCATTTCAGAAGAAATAACCAGTTCCATGACATCGATTGCTGACAGCATGCAGGAAGTGAGCAAAGCAACGAATCAGGAAGCAACGAGCGTTGAGAATATCCTGCTAATGACCAAGGATGTGACTGAGAAAACCCGTCGTGTTGCCGGAATCATGCAGAGCAACATCAACCTGATAACTGAACTGGATACGTTGATCAACAAATTCAGAATCTGATTTCTACAGCTGAAACGGAAGCCGGCTCTCCTGGGAGAGCCGGCTTCCGTATGTAACTCACTTATAGCTGTCGATTGTAAGATCATCCAGATTGATCAGGGAGTTTCCTTTTACAGAAATCGTCATCCTGTTAACCGGTTTATCGGATTCTACAGTAAACTGGCGCATTTCCCACTGCCATGGCGTCATGGGCTTATAACTTATTTCCTTGGAGAATACCTTGCTATTCTGATTGTAGCCTGTGAAAACAAGTGTGACTTCATCGGCATTTTCACTGGCGATCCAGATTGAGACCATGCCATTATTGTCTAATAGAAACCCTTTCACTTCTATGAATTCAGCTTTACTGCCAGGGGACACCTGCAGGGAATAACTGCCGGTTCGGAAGAAGGCGGAATCCTTATGGGTACGGTCATCGGAGAATTTCAAAGCGAATTGACCCATCTTCTCATCAGAAACAGTGCCTGTATTCAGATTCGCTCCCGATTGTGGGGTTTCAGGGCTGTTTCCGGAGGGATGGTTTTCAAGTGCTGTCTGGTACAAATTGCTCCAGTTTCCGTCACTATCCATGACTCTTAGGACAACTTGATAGATACCTTCTTCCTCTAAAGCAAGTGTCAGATCATAAGTATCATAGAGATCTATCAGCTTTCCGTTCTGAAAAACAGTCCATTCACACCGCTTAAAAGATGTCTTGTCACTGAAGGTGGATTTGTTCTCCAGAACCCAAACCGTGTCGTTTTTTGTACTCGTGTAGGAAGCTACCGGTGCTTTGGCGGACATGAAGAATTGGGATGCTGCCCAGACCGCAATGGATAAGCCTGCAATTCCCATCATGATCCAGAACCAGTTTCTGAATTTTTTCGGATTATTCTCTTTTCCAGCAGAATTTTCTGATTCCTGCCGGTTTCGATTAAAAAACAGCTCCAGATTCTTTTCCATATCAGCATCGACTGAATCCATTTCGACGGGTGGAGGAATCAGGGTTTCTTCCTTCTCAGGAACCGGATCCTCCTGCTTATCATCCGGAATTTCCATATCATCCTCATCAGGCTGAACGATTGGGACCGGAACAACGATAGGGACCGGAATGACGATAGGGGCGGATTGGAGGGAATCATCCTGATCAAGGTAGTAATCATAGAGGTAGACCTTTTGAAATCCATCATATATGCTGTGCAGGGAATCCAGTTCGGCAGCATTGCCCTTCAGCCCTTCAAGGAAACCCAGTAATGCAGGGCTGGCATCCAAGGAATCACCGGTGAGCATTCCGATGATCCTGTGAATTTTCTTCTGTACTTTTGTAAAACTTATTTTTTCGCCATAATCGGCATTGTCCGTTTTAAGGATCAGCAGTTCGTTATAGAGCAGCTGGTCATCCCATACGATGATTTGATCCTCATCGATAAGTATATCCTGTATCCAGGGAGGGAAATCGTTATAGGATACCATGGTCTTCAGGAATTCATAACACAGATTAATCCGATTCCGAAATGGAAGTGTCCGACTGGAGAGATACTTATTGATCGGCATTCCCTTATGATAGGCAGTTACCAGCTGGCAGCTGAAATCATCCTCAGAATGGGTTCTCAGATTGATAAATCCGGAAAATAAGGACTCAATCAGTTCGCGGGTGAACAGTGGACTCCAGATCACTTCATTTATAACGACAATATCCTCTGGGTTCTCAACGGAGGAGCCCAGCATAAGACTTTGAAGCGGATTCTTTTCAAATACGTCTAAAATTCTGTACTGCGCATTGATCAAGTGCACAATATCACCTCCCGGGCATAATTCTCTAAGTTGTTTAACATTCTACATAAGTCGCGAAAATCCTGCAGAATAGAAAACAAAAAATAATTGCGTGAAAACCGGATGCCCAGCAGGAAAAACATTACAAGACAGAGAATTTACATGGTTATGAACCCCATGAACCCTTTGATTTTCGGGAGGAAAGAATGCCTAATAAAGAACTGCTCAAACAATTGGAAATAGAGAAGCAACGGCGAGGGATAACCAGAGGTAATGCTGTGGCTGCACCTGAACCTGAAATTCGGGATATGCTGTCAAGTGAGCATCGCTATGCATGGGAATATGAAATGGAAGCCTACAGGGCCCAGAAGAAAAAAATCAGGTGGCTGACAGCAGGAGCATTGTGCGGTGTACTGAGCCTGGTGCTTGAAATCGGTCTTCATTGGGGAGAAATAATGAATATTGCAAAACTCTGGACAGCAAAATAAAAGGAAATTTGCCACGGATTACACGGATTTACATGGATTAAAAAATATTATTATGCCTTCATCCGGGTCCATCCGTGGTGATGGATATTATATCTAATCAATGGGATACATAGGCATCGGATAAAACAAGGGAGAGATTGCCACGCCGGCGGCTCGCAATGACAGTGACTACTGTCTAAGCGAGGAGCATGCGACGTGGTGATCTCTCCCTTTGTCAGTTTTAAGGCTTTGGTTCACATCTGGATAATCACATACCCACTTCAGCAATGAAAGCGCGGATTCCCTCAAAATCATCCCTATAAGCCATGTCCACGAAACGGGACCCTATGACGAAACCATCACAGTAAGGCTTAAGCTCTGCGACCTGCTCGGGGCTAGAAATACCAAAACCCGCAACTACAGGCAATGGAGTGTCTCTACGGATTTCAGCCAGACGATTTTTCAAGGCTTCAGGGAGTCCGTTCCGCGTACCCGTCACACCACTGACGGTTACTGCATAGATGAAGCCGTCAGTCTTTGTGAGAATCCGATTGAGGCGGCTGGGTGTCGTGTTGGGGGATGCAAGCGGAATCATCGGGATACCGGTTCTTAAAGCGGCATCCGTACACAGGTCCATTTCTTCAAGGGGCAGATCCGGTATGATCACAGCGCTGACTTTAGCCCTTCGAGCCTGGTCGAAAAATGCATCTATTCCCATCCGCATGATGGGATTCAGATATGTCATGACGATCCTCGGTGCCTTTGGCTCAGGCAGGCCTTCCAACCAAGCCATCACTTTCTGGATGGTCACTCCGGCTTCCATTGCCCGAAGGCCGGCAGTCTGGATGACGGGTCCATCAGCAACAGGATCTGAGAAGGGAATGCCTATTTCGATGGCGGCAACCCCTGCCTCTTCATATAGCGTGATAAGCTTGGCAGTCTTATCCAGGCCGCCGTCTCCTGCCATGAGGTAAGGAAGCAGGGCAGGTTTTCCGGTTTTTCGGGAATCCAACAGTCTTATGGTTAATTCATGCATGGTTGTTACCTCCTTCGATGGAAAGCACCTGTTCAACATCCTTGTCACCGCGTCCTGAAAGGCAGATCAGAACGATGCTGTCAGAGGGGAGGGCTGGACAGATTTTTTCGGCGACTGCAACGGCATGGGCACTTTCCAATGCTGGGATGATCCCTTCCGTTTCCGCCAGCAACCGGAATGCGCGCAGTGCTTCATCGTCGGTGGCTGCCTCGCATCGTAATCGGCCTTTGGTTTTCAAATAACTCAGCTCAGGGCTGACTCCCGGATAATCCAGACCTGCAGAAATGGAATGGGCTTCAATGATCTGTCCGCCCTCATCCTGGAGGATCGGCATAGCGGCCCCATGCAGGACACCAAAGGTTCCTTTCATCAGGGATGCCGCATGGTACGGCGTATCCAGCCCTTTTCCGGCGGCCTCCGCAGCCATAAGCTGAACATTCTCATCATCGACAAATGCATTGAACATTCCGATAGCATTGCTGCCGCCGCCCACGCAAGCCATTACGAGGTCAGGAAGCCGACCTGTCATGTCCATGATCTGTTTTCGTGATTCACGACCGATTACATCCTGGAAGGTCTTAACCATGAGCGGATATGGATGGGGACCCAAGGCTGACCCAAGGACATAATGCGCCTCGTCAATATCCGTGATCCATGCTCTCAGGGCTTCATTGCAGGCATCCTTAAGGGTTTTGGAGCCTGAAGTCACCGGGACGACCTCGGTTCCAAGGAGCTGCATCCTGTACACATTCAACCGCTGACGGGCGACATCCACTTCACCCATGTAAACCTTGCACTGCAGGCCCAAGAGGGCACAGGCGGTTGCTGTGGCGACGCCGTGCTGACCGGCCCCGGTTTCAGCGATGATCCGTGTCTTACCCATTCTCTTTGCTAACAGAACCTGACCCAGGGCATTATTTATCTTATGTGCGCCGGTATGGTTCAGATCCTCACGCTTGAGGAAAATCCGTGCGGCACCCAGGCGCTTGCTCAGGTTCTTAGCCTCATACAGCAGGCTGGGCCTGCCGACATAGGTTACCAGAAGATGTTCATATTCTGCCATGAAACTCGGATCTTTCAATGCATCATTCAATGCGGTCTCCAATTCCTGAAGGGCTGGAATAAGCGTTTCGGGTACATATTGACCGCCGTAAGGGCCATAACGGCCAACCTTTGCTGTTGCATCCATAGTATTACCTCCTGATTTTTTGAATGAACTGACGGATCAGTTCAGGATCTTTTACACCGTTGTTTTCTACCCCGGAGCTTACATCCACCGCGAAAGGAGCGAGGAGTTCGATAGCCTCCAGAACATTGTTTGAATTCAGGCCCCCTGCAAGGAAACAGGGCATACCGGGCAGTTTTCCGGCTGCTGCTGACCAGTTGAATGGCGTTCCGGTTCCGCCTGTCTGACCGGGAAGCCGGGTATCAAGAAGTCCGTATCGGGAAAATTCCAGAGCTGCATCAAGTACAGAGCCTTCCGGTGTGACCGGGATTGCCTTTATGATTGGGAGGCCTATGAATGAATAATCCGCAGGTTTTTCGTCCCCATGAAGCTGGATATGAGTGATTCCGGCTTGTCTGCATATACCTGAAACCTCTGAGGGAGACTGATTGAGGAACACACCAACGCTTCTGACCGTAGAATTCAATTCTGATAGGATTGTCAGGACTTGATCCGGTTCCACATGTCTTTTTCCATCAGCAAAGACGAATCCCAGATAATCAGCCCCATACTTGATGGCGGCCTGTGCAGCGGTGACATTCCTTATGCCGCAGATCTTTATTCTCGTCAATACCGTCACCTCCTTGGGATCCGGGTGAAGTCAGAAAGCAGATTCCCTGCATTTCCGCTGCGTATCAGACTTTCGCCGATAAGCATTCCTGAAAATCCTGCTTCGCTCAACAGCTGGGCCTGATCCAGGGTATGGATTCCGCTTTCGGCTATGATTGGAACTCCGATATCCCTTAGGCGCTGGATCCGTCGAATGCCATTGTGGATAGAAACTTCAAAGGTCTTCAGGTTCCTGTTGTTCAGACCAAGTATGACGTCGGGGGGGATTGAATCAAGTGGGATTTCGTCAACTTCATGGAGTTCAAGAATCACTTCCAATCCCTTCAGCCTGGCTGTTTCAGCCAACTCAGCGATTTTTTCCGGTGTCAGGATCGCTGCGATCAGAAGAATCACATCGGCACCTGCAGCGTGAGCCACGGCAATCTGTGAAACGTCGATAATGAAGTCCTTTGCCAGGACAGGCAGCTGAATCTGATGAGCGATCATTTCCAGATCCGTATAACTGCCGTAGAAATTTACATCTGTGAGGACAGATATGGCGCTGGCTCCATAAGTTTGGTAGGAGAGAGCCTGTGCCTCAATATCAAGGTCTGGAGCAAAAAGGCCGAGAGAAGGGGATCCGCGTTTGATTTCTGCGATAACAGACAGATTCGGATTTTCATTGATGTTCTTTTTCAGACTGTATCCCGGCCGGGTTCTTTTTTTTAAATGCGCGGCCATGGCTCGTATTTCCGGGAGCTGTTCCTTCTTTTTTTCTACAATCTGTTCAAGGATGTTCATATGGCCTCCCGAAGATTGCTGACGGCAATCAACTGGTTGAGCTTGTCCAAGGCACTTCCGCTGTCCAGGCTTTCCCTGGCTGCCTGGAGGGCCTGACCCAGGGTTTCGGATTTGCCGAATCCGTAAAGGGCGATGGCGCTGTTCAGGAGGGCGGAATCCCTGAATGCTCCTGACTGACCGTTAAGCACAGCCATCAATGCTTTAGAATTCTCTGACGGGGAGCCGCCCCTGAGATCTGAGATCGGGGCGCTCTTCAGACCCAGGTCTTTTCCGCTGATCTGAGCTGGAATCAGGCGGTCATCCTCAATGAAGAGAACACTGTTGAGGCCGCTGAGAGATGCTTCATCGAGTCCTCCGTGGCCGTGAATCACAGCGCCGCGTTTCATTCCCAGCTTCAGCAGGACAGTTGCCATCCTGTCCATAAGCTTAGGGCTATATACGCCGACGATCTGACCCGTAAGGGTAACGGGATTGGACAGCGGGCCTGCCAGATTAAAGATGCTGGGAATTCCTAAGGACTTTCGAACCTCCATCACATTTTTCATTGAGGGGTGAGCTAAGGGGGCGTAGATAAAGCAGAGAGAGCATTCCTGAAGTTGCAGGGCTATGTTATCCGGTGTCGCATGGATATTCACTCCGGCTTCGTAAAGGACATCCGCACTGCCGCAACGGCTTGAAACCGAACGATTGCCATGTTTCGCGATGGTAAGGCCGGCGCCGGCAAGAATAAGTGCTGTAAGTGTACTGATATTCTGCGTATGGGCACCATCGCCTCCGGTGCCTGCAACATCATATATTTCTCCCTGCTTCACAGGAATTTTAACGGCATTCTGTTTCAATCCGGATACAAATCCTGATATCTCGTCCGCACATTCGCCTTTGGTTCTTAGTGAGGCCAGCAGGGCTCCCACTACTGCAGAAGAGTGTCCGGGTGCAATAAGGGTTATGGATAGATCCAGAGCTTCCTCGTAACTGAGATTGTTTCGTTGAGATATGGCGTGAAGGTATTTTTGCAGCATGGGATCTCTCCTTTCCATGATAGACTAGCGTGTCGTGACTGATGTCTCAGCAATTCGAATGAAATTCCGGGCTATTTCCAGACCATACTGACTGGCAAAGGATTCAGGATGGAATTGCAGGCCGTATACCGGATAACTGCGATGCTTCATGGCCATCAGCGAGCCATCCGTGGCTGAATAGGCAAGTGGCTGCAATTCAGGTGCACGCACCAGTGCGCTTACCGCAAGAGAATGATATCTGGCGGCTGTGAATTCCTCGGGAATCGTTCCGAACAAAGGATCATCAAGATGTCTTATCATGTCAGTCTTGCCGTGCATGATCCGGTCAGCGCCGCCTACCTTTGCACCGAAAACATCTCCAATCACTTGGTGTCCCAGGCATACACCCAGAATCGGGATCAACTTGTGCAGTTTCCGGACCACATCCGGACACACGCCTGATTCAGAGGGTGTGCAGGGACCCGGAGACAGGATAATGGATGTCGGTGCCAACGCCTGAATCTCCTCAGACGTTATCCTGTCGTTGAGATGGACCGTAACCTCCTGATCAAGCCGCTGGAAAAGTTGAACCAGGTTATAAGTGAAGGAATCGTAATTATCAATCATTAAAATCATAGGTGACACCTCCCGTGGTGCTGGCTTCGATCGCATTGAAAAGCGCCTTTGCTTTGTTCAGTGTTTCCTGATATTCCATTTCAGGGTCTGAATCATAGACGATACCGGCCCCGGCCTGAAGGGTTATGGTGTCTTCCTTCAGGGTAATGGTTCGTATGGCAATACAGCTGTTTAGCTGTCCATGAGGATCAAGGATTACGATTGCTCCCGCATAAAGGCCCCGTGGAACCGGCTCAAGCTCATCAATGATCTCCATGGCTCGGAGCTTAGGTGCTCCTGTTACAGTGCCTGCAGGAAACGCGCTGAGCATTCCTTCCACCAGTCCGGTGCCTGGTTTGGGAATACCCTGAACCTTCGATACCAGATGCATCACGTTCGAAAAGCGATGAACCTTGCAGTAATCAGTGACTTCGACTGTTCCGGGCATGCTTACCTTTCCCATATCGTTACGACCAAGATCCACCAGCATCAGATGCTCGGCCAGTTCCTTGGGATCCCTCAGGAGATCATCAGCCCGTTCATCATCCAGGCCATCGTTCATTACCGGGCGTGTCCCGGCAATGGGTACGGTTTCAATAAGGTCAGGACTCATTCGGACAAGCATTTCCGGAGATGAACAGAGGGATTCGAATTCGGGGAAGCGGATATATGACATATATGGGGCTGGGTTTGAACGGCGAAGATGACGGTAGAGATTAAAGCCATTCAGTACGCCTTTCGCTGTGAACTGTTGTGACAGAACGACCTGGAAAACATCTCCGGCATGGATATAATCCTTTGCCTTAATGACTGATTTAAGAAAATCAGCCTTCCTGAAGCTGGAACGGAAGGTCAGCGGTGCGGACTCCTTAGGAATCTCCCAGGAAGCATCCGATCCAGGCTTGGTCAGTTCATCGACCATTCTGTCCAGATGCTTCTCTGCATCAAGCAGATCCTGCTGGGTTGGATCAATCAGGTTGTGAACAAGTATCAGATCTTTTCTCAGGTGATCCAGCACTGCCATGCCCTGTGCCAGAAAGAACTGATGAGCAGGCAGCTCGGAATCGTGCTTCAGACTGATGGGGTAGACTGTCTCGATTCCATGGTAAGCCACATGACCTACGATTCCGGACAGCAGATTGGGAAAGCTGCTGTCTTCGTGACATTTCAAGGATTTCATTGCTTTATCAGCCTGATCCAAGGTGAATGGGCCGATGAGGGACTCAAGCGCAATAGGGTCAAGGCCGACATATGAATAGCGTCCCAGATCCTGTTCATCGCCGATACTCTCAAGAAGAAAGAATGGCTGGCTGAACCCCTGCAGCTTCAGGAATAGTGATACGGGAGTTAATAGGTCTGTACTGATTCGTCGGGTTACAGGTACGATATTGACTGTTTTCATGATTCCACCTCCAAAAAAATAACCCTCTTCCTGGATAAGGAAGAGGGTACGAGCCACCTTAGTTATGAGTATTAAAAAAACCTGCACCGGATAGGGAACAGGATTATAGCCTCACTGAAGTCTATGAATCCGTTAATTCATGCTCTCTATAACGGGAGAGACCCGTCGCCCCTACCAGCCTAAGCCTTCGGTTTGAACTCACAGGACCATTCATCATGAAGCGCATCTGCCGGTTTCCACCATTCCCGGCTCTCTGAGAGATTGCTGTCAGACTACTATTTCCTGATCGAAGTTTTCTGAATGTTCAGTTCTTATCGAGTAGTATAGCAGGGGTTGAAGGCCTGGTCAAGGCTATACACATAAATAGGGTGATTATTGGCAAACTCTATTAAAAAAATATAGCAAGGTTGATAATTCACAGAGCATAAGAATCAAATCCATGTGTTTCTATGAAGATTGGAATAGCGTATCGATATCAGCGATATCACTCAGCATCTGTTCATAGAATCGGCCTATATGAACCCCGTCCGCCAAGCAGTGATGGCATTGGAAGGATAAGGGGAGCATGATCCTGTCCTGTTCCTGAAAATGCTTACCCCAGCAGATCCAAGGGAGGGAGTTGAGCGGGTCTGTTTGAATAGGATGCTGAATGGCCGTATAGCTGACCCAGGGCAGACTGGTAACGGATACCACATCATCCCGATTTGGATCAGGGAAAAGGTAGGGGACATCATCAAGGGCTATCAGCGCTTCGTCACAGTTCTTCATGAATTTCAACGGGTTTTCGGAATACTCGGCTTCGCAATAGCTGTACAGATCATTCTTCAGCATGGTGGTGAATCGCGGATGGATGATCGCGTGCTCAACAACTTCAGCACCACGTATTCGTGTTCGGAAATTCTGGATCCGGTTCACGCTGCGCATGGACAGATACATCAGCATTTTGAAGATGGATAGTCCTTCACGCTTGCAAAAATTACGCAGTACTGTGATGTCAGTGGGAACGGTAACGCCAAAATGGGGAAAAGTCACGTCCTTATATACAATGAAATGATTTTTCCTATCCCAGGTTTCTAAATCAATGACCTTCATCTGCTCACCTCTTGAATGTTTTTATGAAAAACATACTAAAATATGCTGTTAACTTACGAAACATTGGGTATATTAATAGTAACAAAAGCGAAAGGGGTGTCGCGTATGTCAAAACATTACTTCTATGATTATAAAGAGGATCTGATCAAAAAACTGAATAAGAAATATGCCGAGGAGCTTTCCAAGGTATATGAAGAAAGACGCGAACAAACGCAACTTGATGATGCTGAGGAAATGATCCGCAAATACTTTCGAATCGTGCACAATGAGATGAAGGACCTGATTGCAGCCTCCAATGGAGCGATTACTTATGATGAAGGGGACGAGATCATTCTTACGCTTACCATCCATCATAACTTCATCCGCTTCATCCGTACTCCGAAAGCTATTGAAGTCAAAATCGGAATTTACAACAAGGTTGAGGATCTTGTAGAATCTGTGATCATGGGATATATCGTACCTGGCGAAAAATACTGCAAGATCAAGAAACTGGGTAAAATTCACGAGGGAGGGAATTTTGATGAAAATACCCTCAGCTCATATATGAGAGAAGCATTCGGACATCTGGAATAGCAAATTACTTAAGGGAATATCCCATCTAAAAGCGGCTGCCGGCCGCTTTTTCATTTGCCATGATATCATCAAATTTTCATGGTATCATGGGTAGATAAAGGAGCGTGGCTGATGATTACAGATGAGGACCATAAACCCCAAAAGAAGAATATCAGGAACCGTTGGCTCTATCTGTTATTTCTGCTTGCAATAATGGCATCACTGTTCCTATTGGACGGGCGGGGTTTGCTGGAACAAGCAGGTGCAAGGATGGGCTTAATGCCGGATGCCCTGGTTTCAAACATGATAGGCGATATCGAATACAATTATTACTATCATGATGTTTTTGAAACTGAAAAATATCAGCATCTCCGTGATGAACTGACTGAAAAACCTGTAAAGACCTATAAGGACTTTGAGAATTATGTTCAAGGTCTATCCAAACTGGCAGAAGATGAACATACATATTTTAACTATGATTCCTTATCTGATATGAGTACCGAATACACTGATACGAATGCTTCTGATTACATTGACGATTTTTCGAGTTTCAATGAGGACGGAATCCCCATCATCCGTTTCAAACAGTTTGCCTATGAGACCGGCGGTCGCGTTGTTGAGGCTCTAAGGAAAATACATGAATCTGGAGGATCCGTGGTTGTACTGGATCTGACAGACAACCCGGGAGGCATGATCGATCAATGCGTCCAGGTATGCGATGCATTGCTGCCGAATGTGATTATTTTTGAGGAGCAATACAACGATCTCAGCAGGTATCAATATGTATCGGATCCTCAAATGATTGCATTCGATAAGATCGTCATCCTATTGAATCATGAGAGCGCTTCCTGCTCGGAGATACTTGCCTTGACCCTGAAGGAGCACTTGAAAGATAATGTGGTACTCATCGGTACAGAAACATATGGTAAAAAGGTGACCCAAAGTGTCAGTCAGGATGATCGCCTTAACTTCTCACTGTTCCTCGTGACAGCCAAATGGTCTGTGGCAGGTAAAACAACTGAGGATCTCAACAGTTATCTGACACCATGGAGGAATACGGATCTGAATGGCTTTGAGGACAGTTTTGAAGAAGCACGGAAATTGATTCAGAAGGAAGGACTGATACGGTAATGGCATCAGAAAATTCGAAACCCCTCGTTGCTGAAATACTGACAGAGACTGATGCGCGAAATATCTGTTCCTGGCACTATCCTCATCCCTATGATGTATATGATTATGCAGATTGGGAAACTGTCGTAAAAGAGGGGTGGGATTTGTCCATACCTGAAAAACGATCCGCAGAATATATCGGCTTCAAATATGATAATGGATTAGTCGCTTTCGGCCGGTTTTCAGTGGTGCCGAACTTCATCCTGATTGGAATCGGTTTGAGGCCGGATTACTGTGGCCAGGGTTTCGGTGCCGAGGTGATGAGTGCTCTTATCGGCATTGCGAAAAAGCGATATCCCCAAAAGGTGCTGGCTCTGGAAGTCAGGACCTTCAACAAACGTGCGATCAGATGCTACGAATCATGCGGATTCCAAAAGATCAGGCGATATGTTCGTAATACCCTGGCAGGAGAAGATATATTCTACCTGATGGTATATCGTTCGTGATGGCCTATTTAAAAATATCCAGGCTGAGATCCCTGTCTTCGATGATCCATTTCCCGTTGATCAGAGAACGCAGGGTTTCAAGCTTTGCTTTCCAAAAATCCTGGTAATCAGAACGGAGAGCATCTCCAGCCTCTGAAATGTCAAATCCACGCTGAATCACATGGATTTCTGAGCAGTATTCTGTCAAAGAAGCGCATTTCATCAATTGGATTTCCAGCGAGAACCAGCTGTTTTCATCGAGGTGCAAAAAATCCGAGCACCTGGCGCTGATGTGTTTCTCCCGTACGATTTCCTCAACATTCCATTTCCAGAGATCTCCCGGTTCATTCAAGTCCCTGAGAACGATGACAGATCCACCCTGAATGATTTCAGCCTGGCCGCATAGCCATCGTGTCATATGAGCGGGCTGAGAAAACAACCGTGTTACACGGCCTAAATCTGTATTGAGTCTTACTGAAGCATGCAGGAATCTGTCCATTCTTTCCTCCGATATCATATTCGCCATTCCAGTATTTCGCATTATAAGGTCGTTGTCAACGCTATCAAGCCATAGATTTTACGGAATATTAATACTCGGGTTCTCTCATTTCACACGTTTAATGGGGGGAAACGTTATAATGATACCAGGGGGTTCATATGAATTCACTAACAAAATCAAGTGACATTGTGATTGTCGACGGCGCATTGAAACCGGCCGATCAACTGATTCCGATTCCGCAGGATGCAGATGTCGTTTATGAAGTAATCCGTCTTATTTCAGGGGTTCCTGTTTTTATAGAGGCGCATCTTGAACGGATGAACCGGTCCTTACATCTTGCAGGATTCACACACATTCTGGATGAACATATGGTAAAAGAGGCCATTCATGATCTGGTTGATGCATGCTCAATCAGCAATCAGAACATCCGGCTCAATCTATGGATGAACGGGACCCGGATATCATGGAGCGGCTTTTTTGTTGAAAGCCATTATCCTGAACCATCCATTTACCTTGAGGGGATTGCAACCGGACTCCTTGTCATGGAACGGGACAATCCCAATGCAAAAGTCTGGCAGTCAGATTTCAAGCAGGCTGTTTCACTGGCATGTGAGAAGCGGAATCTCTATGAGATGATTCTGGTGGATTCAGATGGATTCATTTCGGAAGGAAGCCGCTCAAATCTTTTTTTCACTCATGGCAAAGTGCTTCTCACAGCACCCGATGCCGCCGTACTTGGAGGAATCACCCGACAGAAGCTGATAGATTTGATTCTTGAAAAGGAAATTCCCCTTGTCAAAAGAAGGATTCACATTTCTGAGCTCGAAAGCTTTGATGGGGCTTTCATAACAGGTACGTCTATCCATTTGCTTCCGGTTGCCAGAATTGACGCATGGGAAAGGTCATCATCTGAACAATCATTGATCAAAGATCTGATGGTACAGTTCGAATGGATTATACAGGAATATATCTCCAAATACGATATAGGATGAAGCGGTAATTCAGATAGAGATGCTGACAACAATGGGAGGGTTTTAAATGGAAAAAGTTGCGGAAAGATTCCTGAAATATGTGAATATCGATACCCGGGCAGACGAACACAGCGGGCTTACCCCCAGTTCATCGGGACAGCTGAAGCTGGCAGAGATGCTGGTAAATGAACTCCTTGACCTTGGACTGAATGACGCAGCCATGGATATGAACGGCTATGTCACAGCCACATTGCCCGGCACAGTGCCGGACGGTCCGGTCATCGGACTAATTGCACATATGGACACCAGTCCGGATTTCAGCGCAAATGATATCAAACCAGGAATAATCGAAAATTATGACGGCAGCACCATCGAACTGAGCGCTGGGATTCAAATGACACCGGAAGCTTTTCCGGAGCTCAGGGAATATGAAGGACAGGATCTGATTGTTACAGACGGCACCACTCTGTTGGGCGCAGATGATAAGGCAGGTATAGCGGAAATCGTGACTGCTGTTGAATACCTGCTGTCCAATCCGGAAATCCCAAGGTGTACTGTCAGGATCTGCTTTACACCCGATGAAGAGATTGGAGAGGGGGCGGATCATTTCGATGTGGCCGCTTTCGGGGCGGATTTCGCCTATACCCTGGATGGCGGACAGGTTGGTGAGCTGGAATATGAGAACTTCAATGCTGCGACAGCCACGATTCAAATTCAAGGAATCAATATTCATCCCGGGACAGCTAAAAATAAGATGGTCAATGCTGTTCTATTGGGCCATGAAATAATAGGAATGCTTCCATCTGCAGAGACACCCGGTCATACCGCAGGATATGAAGGTTTCTTCCACGTTACGGAATTCAATGGCGTGGTTGAAAAAGCCACATTACGGATGATTATCAGAGATCATGACATGAACCTGTTCGAATCAAGGAAAGCTAAAATTGTTGGTATTGTCGAATATCTCAACGAAAAATACGGTTCAGGCACATTCACACTTGAATTGAAGGATTCCTATTTCAATATGCGTGATAAAGTGCTGCCGGTATATCATATTATTGAAACTGCTGAAGCAGTAATGAAATCCTTGGAAATCGTACCCTTGATCAAACCCATCAGAGGCGGCACAGATGGAGCTCGTCTCTCATTCATGGGGTTGCCGACACCCAACATCTTCACCGGAGGTCATAATTTTCACGGCAAATTCGAGTATATCCCCATTCCTTCCATGGTTAAGGCCGTCAACACGATTGTTGGAATCTTGAGAGCGTATGCAGTGAAATAGAAATTCGGCATATCAATTGTCATTGAATTGTAAAGACGGGTGCTTCTGGATTGCGTTATACTATGAACTAGATAAAGCGAAAGGAGCATGATTATGCACAAAAAAATCCTGTTGATCATATTCATCGTTACCATGACTGTCATTGCCATAGCCTGCACTCCAGAGAAAGCGCCGGTTCCGGCACCGCCTGTTAAGGATGCTGATGCGCTCAAGAAGGAACAAATCATCAAAGATGCCACTGAACTGGTAAAGTTGGATGAAGAACCGGAGAAAATGGTTACCCTGATCGAATCCGGCATACAGTTTGTGGGGCCGGAAGGGGCAGAAATAATGGTGTCCGGTCTTGAAACGCTTCAGGAAAGTCACCTTGCAGATTTCACAGACCTGCTGCTGACTGAGGAAAACCAGAAAGCTCTGCTTGGAATGGAGAAGGACGACCTCAATGATCCGGAGACCTATTCATCGATTGAAAACAAGGAGTTGGCAGACCTGTTGGGCAAACTGAGAAAAAGCGGTTATCGGTTCGATAACTTTGAAGGCTCATGGTACCCAATTGTGGATTACTCCAGCTATAAACAGTATTCGGAATACTTAAGTCAGGAGATGAAGGATTACATCGAACTGATGGCCATTGAAAGTGACAAGGTATCAATGAAAGATGCTGCCATTGTGATCGATTTGAAGGATCTCTCAAATCGTCTGATAGGAGCGGAGAATTACATCGTTAAATATGGTGCATCCTCACGTATTGACCGTGTAAAGGAATCCTACGCCGGTTATCTGTGGAACCTGATTGGAGGCTCGAACAATTCACCGATCTATGACTTTGAAACAAAAGAAATAAAACCTGAGATACGCGAAGCGTATGAGACATTCACCCGTGAAAATCCTGATCTTGTGAGTACGAAAGCTGTACGCAATTGGATCGAGGTACTGCGTGACGGAAAGTTCGTATTTGATGAAGGTACCATGTATCAGGCTCTGGACAATATCTACGGTGAAGCCCTAAAGGATTTGGGGATTGAAGCGGATTATAAATAAACGCAGCACTGGATCATTTGATTCTTGTGATCCTATCATTATTAAGAGTTAAGGAGTCCGCTCATGCTAGATATCCGGTACGCCAGGACCGCCAAACTCATTGGACTTCAGGGTCTTGAAACACTTCAAAAAGCCCATGTGGCTGTATTCGGTCTGGGCGGCGTCGGCAGTTATACGGTTGAGGCTCTTGCCCGGGCTGGAATAGGCACACTAAGCCTTTTTGACTATGATACTGTGGACATAACCAATATCAACCGCCAGATTCCTGCGCTTACAAGTACTTTGGGTGCATTGAAGACCGATGTTCTAAAGGGCAGGATTGCAGACATCAATCCTGAAACAGTGGTATACAGTCACTCTGTCCGAGTTGAAGCCGTTAATTTGGTGGGCTATCTGGATGGGGGATTCGATTTCGTGGTGGATGCCATAGACATGGTAAGCTCAAAACTTGCCCTGATCGAGCAATGCCAGCAGCGCAGGATTCCCATCATTTCCAGTATGGGAACCGGTAACAAGCTTGATCCATCAAAATTCAAGATCACCGATATTCATAAGACACACACCTGTCCTCTGGCAAAGGTCATGCGCCAGGAACTCAAATCAAGAGGCATCAGAAAGCAGCAGGTCATTTTCTCCACTGAGCTGCCAATAAAGCCCTTGATATTTGATTGGGAGCCGGAACAGCAGGGGCGACGTGAGACACCGGGAAGCATTTCCTTCGTGCCATCCGTTGCGGGGCTGATGCTGGCGGCATATGTTGTCAACACACTTCTTCAATCGGATGGGAACAGTTGAAATTGCATCAAGGATCCATGATAAATCAGATTTCTCTATAGGGAAATCTGATTTTTTTCTGTTTCGGACATGGTTGCCGAAATTCAAACTCTGATTATTTTTTACTGATATGGGTATATGTATAACATCGGTAATTGAATGGAACACAGTGATACAGCGGGAATGGGAGACTAAGAGGAGGTCTTATTCATGCTTGATAATTGGAGTCAAATTCAAGGAGCTACAGTACAGATCATTGGCGCATTGCTCACTCTGGTTATTGGCTGGTTCATTGTAAGGATACTTGTGGCACGCATTAAGAAATTCCTGGAGAAAAACAGGTTTATCAATGATAAGGTGCTGAGCAAGTTTGAAAAACCCGGCAAACCCATTCTTGCAGATATAATAAGCCGTGTTATTTACTATGTGCTCATGCTGGTTGTTGTTATTTCTGTATTTGAGGTTCTGGGTCTTCCAATTATCACACAGCCCTTCAATAACATCCTGAATACAGTGTTTGCATATCTTCCGAAATTATTAGGTGCAGCAATCCTGTTGCTTGCTGCATGGGCCATCGCTACATTGCTGAAGAAAATGGTCCTGATTGCATTTGATAAAACGAAAATTGATGAGAAGGTAGATGAGGAGCTTCCCTCATCAATTGAGAAGGTTAAATTCAGCACTGCAATTGCTGAGATGCTTTATTGGGCGGTTTTCATTCTATTCCTTCCGGCAATACTGTCGGCTTTATCACTCAACGGTCTTCTGGCACCTGTTCAGAATATGGTGAATGTATTCCTGGGCTTTGTTCCGAATCTGTTTTCTGCAGCTCTTGTAATCCTGATCGGTTGGTTCATTGCCAGATTGGTAAGCAATATCGTCACAAATTTCCTGAAGTCATTGAACGTGGATAGTTTCGGCAAAACAACCGGCCTTACAGTTGAAGACAAGGGTAAAAGCCTGTCAGAGCTCATTGGAACTGTTGTTTATGTAATCATATTGATTCCTGTAATTATTTCAGGTCTTAATATACTTGGTCTTGAGAGTATTTCAATGCCCGCAACAGATATGCTTTCTAAAATATTTGCATTCTTACCGGTTCTTTTTTCAGCCTTTATCATAGTGGCCTTTGCATATTTCATCGGTAAGATGGTTGGCGATTTAGTCACGAACATCTTAAGCAAGCTAGGTATTGATCGCGTCCTGCCTCTGGTTGGAATAAAAGAATCAAGAATCAACCTTTCCCAATTAGTCGGCAAACTCGTTTTAATAGCCATCGTTCTGTTCTCCGCACTGGAAGCTGCAAATATTATTGGCTTCAGCAAACTTTCCGGGTTGATTGAACAATTCATCCTGTTGGCTGGCAATATTCTTACAGGCGTTCTCATTATAGGTATCGGCCTTTATGTGGCGAATTTGGTCTCTGAACTGATCAGATCTTCAGGGGCTGGAAATGCCTCTATCCTTGCCATGATTGCCAAAGTGAGCATTATCATATTGGCTGCATCAATGGGACTTAATCAAATGGGACTTGCTACGACCATCATCAATTCTGCATTCATTTTCTTTGTAGGCGCCCTGGCTGTAGCCTTTGCCATTGCATTCGGCTTGGGAGGCAGGGATTTGGCTGCCAGAAAGCTTGATGAAATGGAGAATAAGATGAAGAAGAAAGATGATGTCATAAGGTTATAGAGCGGGAGTCTTAGAACCGTCAGGTATCGGATGAATATCCGAATCATGCAGTCACAGCATAACAGGATGAAGTCACTTACGAAGTGGCTTATCCTGTTTGCTGACCGTTAAGCTGCCTGCACTCCAATGTGAGTCTTAATCAGCCTTACAGAATCCGAAAAATGGGCTGACCATGTTTATTGTGCTGGTTAATGGGTATGTAATTAAGGTATTTTACTGATTATTTGAAAATCTGAATGATACTTTCATTGTTAGTTGGACAAGGCAGCTCAACCCAGGAGGGGGCAAACAATGGATAATAAATATGCCAAAGCCGAGAGCATCATTAGCGGCGCAGCTTCTGAGATCAGAAAGATTTATGAATCGACGGACCATAACAGTCCGAAGAACCGGGAAGCGATTATCCTATTGGAATCCCTGGTTAAGAAGCTGGAGGATGCTGAGCGTCAGATTCATTTCATTGCCAGTCCAAACTGGGAGGAAATCCTCATCAAGGCCAGCAATGGGCAGCTGAAGGATTCGAATTCAATGTTCGGACGGACCCGGGGGCAACGGATCAAGCATTGGGACATTCCAGGCGGCAGGCGCTGAGTCAGACCATCATACTTACTTCCTAAATCTTCAAAAAGCCACTTGAACTCCGGTTTTATCACTTGAGTTCAAGTGGCTTTGCTGTCCTCCATAAAATCTCCATGATTCTATGAGATACTCTCACTATAAGATACCCCCAAGGGGTATGAAAGAAAAGACATATCATCTGGAGGAAAGAGTCTATGAAGAAAATGATTGTTGGTGCAGCGGTGCTGACTTTGGCACTTGCTCTTGCAGGGTGCCAGGGTACTGATGTGGTGGGTAAAGTGGCAGTGACTTCGTTTGAATCCATACTGAACACGGTAGGTGATAAGGTGACTGCCGATGATCAGAATGGAGGATGGGCCTTGCAATCAGCTGGAGGGGAGCGGTTTATCTGGAGCAGGGATTTCAGTGCGGAGAATAAACCTGACCTGATTATGGAGCTGGATGCAATCCCATTCCTGGACGCTGGTCTGGATACTGAGAAGCTCGATACGGAAGCCTATTTGTACGATCCCGCTTCAAAGATACTGAAGGTGTACGCAGAACTCGGTTCGGATAAATTTGCCTACAGCGGTGAGCCTGAGCCCTTGGACAGCTTCAAACAGCTTGTTGCCACTCACCGGGACAGCATCGGTTATCATGAAAAACTGGACCATTACGGTGTGGCCTTCGGAAACGGCAACGTGTTCGAGTGGGCCAAGGATACTGCTACGAATGACAAGGACATCGTATTCGTACTGAATCCAAAGCCGTTTATCGATGCAGGCGTTGATCCTGCCAGCGTGAAACAATGGGTTTTCGCAAAAGTTGAAATCAAGAATGACCAGGGAAAAGACGAACTGGTGGATAAATTTCTGAAGCCTTATGATCTTGATTAATCAGCCATATCATCCCTTAAGAAAAATCTCTCTGATGCCATTCAGAGGGATTTTCTATGTCCATGGAAACAGTGTTAATCTGGTCGAAGTGATGGACATTTCGGCTGGTTTTTTTTGTGGATTTACAGCCAAAAATCTGGGTATGAAGGAATTACGGATTTGGATTCATGATTTCCATGAAAGAAAAAGGCTTGGAGCAGTTATAAGTGTTTTTGTAAGGGAATTGTTAATATATAATATAAGGAAATGATGCGTTAATCAGGGAGGGAGAAGGATGACATACATAATTATTGGTAGTTTTGGATTCCTGTTGTTCTTCATCTATGATATAAACAGCATCATATGGAAGAACAGGATCCTGCACCGTTGTTTTTTTGTCGGATGCATGCTGCTTTGGCTCTCCACAACAGGAATCCTGTGGCATTTTAAAGACTCATTAGTTGATAACGCTAACAGATATCCGGGCTGGCTGGCCTCCGTTCTGATATTTATGGGTTTGCTCATTCATACGCTATTTTTTGCATTGCCTTTCAAAAAAACATATATCAATGATGATACGGACAAAAGAGTACATACCGAGGGAGTGTATGCCCTATGCCGTCATCCTGGAGTTCTGTGGTTCATAGGCTTATATCTATCGATATACTTTCTGATACAACAGCCGCTGATGCTTGCGGGATCGCTTGTTTTTTGCTTTTGGAACATTACATATATCGTTTTTCAGGATCTTTGGACATTTCCCCGAACATTTCATGATTATGGAGAGTATTCAGCTATTGCACCATTCTTGATTCCCAATCATTCCAGTATCAGGCGTTGGTTTTCTACCATGAGGGTGAAATAGGAGAAGCGTATGAATCTGAAACATAAGTTGAAAGAACAGAATAATGAACATATATGGAAATCATATTGCGGATTTTTGGATTTGAATATAGAGCAATATATGGTTATTCAAAAAAGACTTATGACCGAACAAATTTCACTTTGGAGTAAATGTGATTTGGGTAAATCCATACTGAAGGGAAGAACACCAAGAACAATTGACGAATTCCGCGCAATGGTTCCTTTGACGACTTATGACGATTATGCTGATATCCTTCTTCAGAAGAGGGCCGAAACACTTCCGGACAATCCGATCATCTGGATTCAAACGACATGGGAGGGTGGTAAGCATCCGATAAAAGTCGCACCCTATACAAGAAGCATGCTCGACAGGTACAGGAATAATGTAACAGCCTGCCTGATTCTTTCCACGAGTACAGCTAAGGGTAAGTTCGATGTTGAGGATACGGATAAGATACTATATGGTTTAGCGCCTTTACCTTATGCAACGGGACTATTCCCATTGGCTTTGAATGAAGAAATCGATATTCAGTTCCTGCCCCCGGTTAAGGATGCGGTTGATATGACATTCTCGGAACGCAATAAGGCAGGCTTCAAGATGGCAATGCAAAAGGATGTTGAATTTTTCTTCGGTCTTGGAAGCGTTGCTTATGCGGTCAGCCAAAGTCTGGCGTCCTTATCCGGAGGATCATCCGGCGGTCTGTCATCCCTGCTTAAATGCAAGCCAAAGATGATTTTGAGGATTCTGAAGGCAAAATACCGCTGTAAAAAAGAAAATCGCCCCTTTGTGCCTAAAGACCTGTTCAAGCTGAAGGGGTTCATGGTTGCCGGTACGGATAACCGCTGCTATAAGGACGATCTTGAACAGCTTTGGGGTGTTCGTCCAATGGAACTGTTTGCTGGGACAGAACCGTCCATCATCGGCACTGAGACGTGGACCAGGAACGGGATGTATTTCTTCCCTGATTCGTGCTTTTTCGAGTTCATTTGCGAAAAAGATATGTACAGAACGTTTGAAAACCCTGAATATCAGCCAAGGACTTATTTGATGGATGAAGTTGTTCCTGGAGAAAAGTATGAAATAGTCCTGTCCGTCCTGAAAGGCGGTGCATTTGCCAGATATCGTGTAGGTGATGTGTATCGATGTGTAGGGTTGACCAATAAGGAAGACGAGACATTCATTCCCCGGTTCGAATATGTGGACCGAGTGCCTCCAATTATCGATATTGCCGGGTTTACACGGATTTCTGAGCATGGTATAAGAAGTGCTATCAAGCTGTCCGGATTATCGGTCACTGATTGGGTCGCTAAAAAAGAGTTTACTGACAATAACAGGCCATATATGCATTTGTTTGTTGAATTGGAACGGCAGTCGCTTTCTATGAATGCGATGAATGCTGATATCATCAAAGAACTGCTTACAACATATTTCAAGTATATTGATCAGGATTATCGCGATTTGAAAAAAATTCTGGGTATGGATCCATTGGTAATTTCAATATTAAAATGCGGCACCTTTGAAACATATCGAAATAAACATAACAAAGAAATCACGAAGATGAATCCGCCGCACTATGACCTTGAAGAGTTATTATGCATCCAGGACAGCTTTCAGACAGAATGGCAGGTGATTTAGAATGGGAGTGGGCATATACGGATATCTATCAAGCATGGCTTTATTCTGCTATCTTTTCATGTGGATGATTTTCATAAATTCCGAAAGGAATAAGATCATCAACTCATTTTTGCTGCTGTTAGTGTCCATGATTTTATGGACTGGCGGTTCCTTGATGATGAGGATGCTGGTCTGGCCATCCTATGTGTTTTGGTATCATGTATCTTTCGGCGGGCTGCTGCTGATCATTTTCAGCTATTTTCGATTCATTGCGGCATTCGTCGGGGAACGGAAGAGAAACTTCAGCATCCTGTATCTTTTCCTGCTGTTAAGCTGCTTTGTAATAAATTTACCTTCGGGCATACTCTTGCATTGGCCGAGTGTAACGACGGTAAGCGGCAAGACCATGATGGTTTATGATAAGATGACCGGTTACGTAACGGTGCTGTTCGGAATTGCAGCTTTGGTTATCATACATATGATGGTTGTGCTTTTCAGTAACTCAAGTAAAAACCTGAGAATCAAAAAACAGACGGCCCCGATTGTCGCAGGCATATTCATGCTGTTCCTGGGCAATCTGGCACTAATTTTGCCTGTTTTCAAAGGATTTCCAATAGATATCGTCGGGGCTGTAATGAATGCAGGATTATTAATGTATGCATTGATCAAAAAACAGTTGTTCAAACTGAAATTGATGGCTTCTGAGTCAGTAGGATACATGTTCTGTGTCGGATTGGGCTTTGCCGTATTCTTCAGCATACTGCCATATTATAATACCTTTATTAATGCAAGACCGAATCTGCCTCGGGAGTTTATTCTGCCGATTCATCTGGTGAGCTTTGTTCTAATCGTATCGTTGCTTTTCTTGCTATGGAAGATGGTCATTGCTGATATTTTCATTAAAGATGAAGAAAATCAAAATGAGATTTTAAAGAGATTCAGCTCTGAGGTTTCTAAGACGCTTCATCTGCAGGACATTTTTGAAAGCACCGTTGACGCAATAGTCAATGCGACAGGAATAAAGAAAATATACATTGGATTGCCTGAACATGGATCCGGTGATTTCATCATGCGGCATAGTGACCAATCCCTTGCTGACTTATCATGTGTTCTGAAGAAAGACAACCCTCTGATTACATGGATCAGAGATAACGATGAATACCTGTCTATTGAAGAATTCATTCATTGTGTAGAATATAAAGCCATGTGGGAAACGGAAAAAAACCAGATTGCCAAACTGGGTGTTGCTTACTGTATAGGGCTGAAAGAAAATGGACTCTTGATCGGCGTCATTCTTTTTTCCGATTATGGACGTAAGTCCAAACTGCGGAACCAAGATATCAATTTCATATCTTCAATCTGTTCTGTTGCCTCGATTGCAATCAAGAATGCACACACCTATGAAAAAGCGCATTTGGAAGCGAGGACAGATGAACTGACAGGTGTTTTGAACCGCCGATGTTTTTATGAATTGATCCAAGTGGAATTTGAAAAGAATAAGGATGGATCCCTGGCACTTATACTTATCAATCTGGATGATTTTAAACTTTTCAATCAATTGTACGGAGTCAAGCAAGGTGACATAGCCTTGAAATCCATTGCTGACATCATTGATGCGAGCATTGGAAAACATGGTCATATTGCCAGATATGGAGGAAAAGAATTTGCAGTCCTCCTGCCCGGGTATGATGTTTTCTCTGCAAGAAGAATGGCGGAGTCCATCCGGGACCAGATTGCGCTTGTAGGAAAAAACGTGCTGAATTATCATCAGAAAAGCATCACGATAAGCGGAGGAATCAGCATTGCTCCCTATGGGGCAAAATCCGTGAAGGAAATGCTGGATAACGCCGAACATGCGGTATATGAGGTTAAAAGAAAGGGTAAGAACGCAATCAAGGCATTTGATACATTCGTGTCAAATGATAGACAGGAAATCGAAGAACCTGATTATGCGAACGTGTATGATGAATACAAATCGACAATTTATGCGTTGACTGCTGCAATCGATGCTAAGGATCACTATACGTTCAGTCACTCCGATAATGTGGCCGCTTATGCCGTAAAACTTGCCAGGGAGTTGAGATTGAATAAAGACATCATAGAAAATATCAGACAGGCCGCTCTGCTTCATGATATCGGAAAAATCAGCATTCCTGAGAGTATTCTGAATAAGCCTGGTAAGTTATCGAAGGATGAATATAGAATAATGCAGGGGCATGTTGATGCATCCATTGATATTATTCGCCATCTGCCATCACTGGATTATGTCGTACCTGCTGTCCTGGGACATCATGAGCGCTATGATGGATGCGGGTATCCCAGACGGATTGCAGGAGAGGATATCCCTTTGACAGCCCGCATCTTATGCATAGCGGATGCTTTCGATGCGATGATTTCTCAGCGATGCTACAAACCGGAAATGCCCTTAAGCCATGCTCTGACTATTCTAATGAAGGAGGCCGGAAGACAATTTGACCCTCAGCTGGTAACTGCTTTCATCGCATTGGTTGAAAGTGGAGAGATTGCTTCCGCGAGTACTGAAAGGCAGATAAGGGCATTGTAAAATTTCAGAGTCATACTTAAGAGACAGGCGCAGATCATCAACTTTCTGTGCCTGACTTCGTTGAGCGTGAAACATGGAGGCGCCATGAGCAGGGCAGGAAAGTGGGCTGCAAGTCTGAACAGTCATCTGCATCATCTTTCATTAAAACAGCGTCTGCTGTTCTATTTCCTGTTGCTGCTTCTGGTTTCATATACGGGAATAGGAATGCTGCTGAATCAGTCCATAACAAGGCAAATGGAAGGCGCCTATACGGATTTCACTCGCCAAACAATAAGCCAGGCGATGCTGGATCTGGAAAACAGGATCGGCAACATGGATAAGACCATGGGCGTCATCCAGTCAGACAGGGGTGTCCTGAATTATTTGAAGACGATGGATGATGCAGATGGAACTCAAGTGCGCAAACTGTTCGGTTCAATCAAGGATCAATATCCGGAGGTTTTAGGAATTGCCCTTATCGATCGAAGCGGCACTCTCATCAGCAACGAGATGTATCAGCCGGAAACCGTAGCGGAGGTTACAGAGCCATGGCGGATGGACATGGTCGTGCATAAGGACCCGATACAGTTTCTTTCCAGGCCTTATGGAAGAAACATGGCCTATTATGATTCCATAAGTTCGGATAGAATTCTCTCTGTGCTGAAACCGATACCGGGTCCGGACAATTCCGTCCTGGGAATCTTGAGTGTGGATATGGACGTTGAACTGCTCAAAGCCGGACTTGACCGCTTTAAACTGGGTAAGAACGGTTTCGTATATATACTGGATCCCGAAGGGAATGTTGCATATGCTCCAGAAAATCCCATCGTTCCCAGCATGAAGCCGTCATG
>CAZEHS010000016.1:0-6678 GCA_964511875.1 uncultured Peptostreptococcaceae bacterium | reverse complement strand
TGTAGGGGGAGTTGAGCGGAACCTTCAGTAGGACGATTCTTGGCGTTCCCTTTCAGGTTATCTACGAAACCTCTCGCTATACCGGATTCAAGGTTGTTGGGGTCTTCCCTGAAAATGAGACATTGGATGCGGTAACGGAATTCAGAGTGTATTTTATTACGATAATCGGTTTGATTCTTGGACTGTCCCTCCTTGGGGCGCAAAGGATATCCGACACGGTGGTGCGCCCTTTGGAGAAGCTGAAGGAACTGATGGGGAGAGCTGAGAAGGGGGACCTGAGTGTTTCATTCAATCCTCAGTATATGGATGAAATCGGCCAGTTGGGAGTAACGTTTGACCGGATGATAATTGAAATACGAAACCTGATCGATCAGGTTCGGATGGAGCAGGCAAGTAAGCGGAGAGCGGAACTCCGTGTGCTCCAGGCTCAGATTAATCCTCATTTTCTGTATAATACATTTGATACCATCCACTGGATGCTAAAAAAATACAATGCCAACGATGTTATCCTGATGGTCAGCCGACTGACCGATCTGTTCAGAATCAGCCTCAGTGGGGGCAATGACATCATCACTCTGGGAGACGAGATCCGTCATGTTGAGGCTTATCTTGATATTCAGCGGGTCCGTTATGAGGATCTTTTGGATTACCGGATTGATGTTCCTGAGAGCATCAGATCTTTGTATGTATGCAAGCTCATATTGCAACCCCTGGTTGAAAATGCAATTTACCATGGCATCAAGAATCGGGATACTGAAGGACTGGTTTCAATTCGCGGGAGAATTCAAGGAAAAGTGCTGGTACTTGAGGTTGAAGACAATGGACCCGGCATGTCTGAATTACGCATGGCAGATCTGCGGATAAGGCTGGAGGACAGGAATCTGAACGGAGATGCTGCTTCAGGTAAGGGCTATGGACTCTTTAACGTTCATGAAAGGCTGCGTTTGAATTTTGGGACTGAGTTCGGAATCAGCATTGACAGTCAGGCGGGTGAATGGTGCCGAGTCAGCATCTCCAGTCCCGTTATGGAGAAAGTGGGTGAGATGAGTGATTATTAATATGCTTATTGCTGATGATGAACCGAAAATAAGGAAGGGAATTGCGGAATGCTTCGACTGGCAGAGTATTGGAATAAGAGTAGCAGGGTTGTCCCATAATGGCATGGATCTCATTGCACAGTGTCGTGAATTGGAACCGGATCTGTGTATTGTGGATATATGCATGCCCAAGATGGGCGGGCTTGATGCCATGGAGGAAATCAGAAGATTCCTTCCAGAGGTTCGTTTCATCATCATCAGCGGCTATGAGGAGTTCGATTATGCCCGTCGGGGCATTTCAGGGGGGGCGGAGGCATATCTCCTGAAGCCGATTGACGAGAGTCTTTTGATCGAAGCTGTTGAAAAGGCAGCCAAGGAGATACGCATCAGCTGTGAGAATGCCGGCCTTCTCCGGTTTGCCAGAAAACGTCTTGAAGAAGTGAAGCCCATGCTTTTTGAACGATTCGTACAGGAATGGATCAGGGATGGCTATTCCGATGAAGAGTTGTCTGAGGAACTGATATTCTGGAAGTTGGATGCCTATGAACCCTATGCAATGCTGATCATCGACCACGCCACATCAGGTGATCTGCACGGGACCTCCGAAGAATATCGTGAGCGTCTGTTCGCCCTGTATCATGGCATCGAAAAGAATCTGAATGACCGCCCGGTGTTGTGGGCATCACTGAAACCACGGATATCACTGGGCATTCTTCCGGGGCCATTGCCTGTCAACGTAGGATTTCCACTGGATGCGGCAAAATCCTTGGGCTTGCAGCTGGGATTCACACTTAGGATAGCCTGCAGAGAAATGGATTCGATGAGGGAAAATTTCCAGTGTACCTGTGGGGATCTGCTGCGTGAGCTGGAAATGTACCGTCAGGTTTCACCGATGGTTGAAATGGTTCAGAATATAATTGAGAAAGAGTATATGGATAAAGAGCTCAGTCTCAATAGTGTCGCAGCACGAATGAGCACAAGCGCCAGTTACCTGAGCCGATTGTTCAGGGAAGATATGAGTGTGGGTTTTTCAGATTATCTTATTCACACACGGGTCCATCATGCAATCCGGCTGATGTCTGTTTCTGATGCAAGAATCGGTGATATTGCCGACAAAGTGGGCTATCGATCGATTCATTATTTTTCAGGGGCTTTTAAAAAAATCACCGGAATGAGTCCCGGTGAATATCGGATCGACCATGAAGGGGCATCAACATGAATAGGGCAGGCCGGATCTGGAATATGAAGCTGGTCCTGACGGTGCTTGTGCTGGCCCTGTGCATTGTGTTTTTGAGAACGGACAGGAGTGGCAATCGGGAGGACGGGATATCATTGGTGATCGGCGTATCATTCTCCAATCTGGCAGATTCCTGGCAGCAACAGCTCTATCTGGATATGAAGACTGCTGTGAAAGGCGAGGATGCAGTACTCCTGACATATGATGCAGCAGGCTCGGACAAAGAACAGGAGCAGAACCTGCTTGACCTGCAAGCCAGAAAGATCGATGGCCTGGTCATTGTTCCTGCCGCTGATTCAACCCTGGGAGGTCAGCTGGCCCGGCTGAAGGAGGCAGGAATCCCAGTGGCTGTTATCCAGACCCGGGTGAAGGATTTCAAGCCGGATATTTTCGTATATTCCGACAATCGTCTGGCAGGGGAGATCGCCGGCAGCTATTTGGCCAGGGTTCTGGGCGGGCGAGGGGTTTTGATGGAGGTAGCCGGAGATCCTGATGATCCAGTCAGCTCAGAACGTAAGATCGGTTTTCGAAGCAAGGTTGGACTTTTCCCTGAACTGGAAAGGGAATATCTGCTGCCTGGGCATTATTCAGGGACATTTACGGAGAAAGCACTCATCAGCAACGGACTGATAACTGCTGTTCCGGCACCGGATGGCATATTTGGGCATACGGACCTGATGGCGTACGGCGCATCTCGCGCGTTCAGACAGGCCGGTCAGAATCCGGTCGTAATCGGCATCAACGGATTGCCGGGAGCCATGCAGGGAATGGACCTTGTGGAAAAAGGGTTGATCAGCGCAACAATATCGTATCCTACAGGGGGTACGATGGCCATTGATGGACTGATCAGCCAAATCATGGGCGAGACTTATCAATCCGAAATCCAGATTCAGCCGGTTCTCCATACGGGAGCCCTCTCTCCGCCATACCGTTGAATAAGAGATTGACGTTTCTTCAAAATTGAAGGAACGTCAATTTTTTATGAATGAAGGATAAATTTTCGCAAATACTTCTCCAAAAAATCCGAATATACTGAAATTGAGAAGCTGTACTGAGAGTGAATCTGAGAGCGGAACCCGCATAACGAGGAGATCGGATATGGAATGCATCCTGGAAATAAAACAGGTGAATAAATCGTTCTCTGGTGTAAAAGTTCTGGAAGGGGTTTCCTTTCAACTTCGCCCTGGGGAAGTCCACGCTTTGATGGGAGAAAACGGTGCAGGAAAATCCACACTGATGAAAATCCTGATGGGCATCTATAAGGCGGATAGCGGGCATATCCATTTAAAAGGGGAAGAGGTGCATATAACCGGTCCCCATGATGCCATCGCAAAGGGAATCTCGATGATTCACCAGGAGCTGAATCCGGTATTGGATATGGAGGTGTCGGAAAACATATTCATCGGCCGTGAGATTCTAAAAAAAGGATTCGAAGGTCTGAGGATAGTCGATAAGGCTTCAATGCGTCGCGAAGCTGGTAAGCTGTTCAGGGAGATGGCTGTGGATATTGAACCTTCTGCTCTGATGCGTCAGCTCAGCGTTGCCCAGATGCAGCTGGTGGAAATCGTTAAAGCGATTTCTCTCTCATCGGAAATCATTATCATGGACGAACCGACATCGGCGATTACTGATCGGGAAGTGGATGTTCTGTTCCGGCAAATCCAAAAATTAAAGGAACAGGGTGTCGCAATCATCTATATTTCTCACAAGATGGATGAAATATTCAGGATTGCCGACCGGATTACGGTATTAAGGGATGGCCAGCTGGTGGGATCGGATAGTATCGGTCAGATGTCACGGGAACGACTGATAAAAATGATGGTAGGCAGAGAAATATCAGAAGTGTTTCCGAAGGTGGATGTCTCTCCAGGGGAGATTCTTTTAGAGGTCAGGAACATTCAAATGGGAAAAAAGGTAAGAGACGTCAGTTTTGACCTCAGAGCCGGAGAGGTGCTTGGCATAGCCGGTCTTGTAGGAGCCGGGCGCAGCGAACTGGTTGAGTGCATTTTCGGTGTTAGAGGCAGACAGAACGGATCCATACGCATCAAAGGGGCCGATGTTCACATCAGACATCCCAAGGATGCCGTTAAAGCAGGCATGGCTTTGATTACGGAAGACCGTAAGAGCACCGGGCTTAATCTCAAGGCGTCAATTGAAGAAAATATTACAATCGTCCATATCAAGAGTCTTGCTTCTTTGGGAGTGATCGATCGAAAACAGGAAGGCGAGCTTGCAGAAGTGTATATGGAGAAGCTCAGAGTCAAGGCTTTTTCAAGGAAGTCCCCAGTGATTTCCCTCAGCGGCGGCAATCAGCAGAAGGTGGTTCTGGCGAAGTGGCTGCTAACCGGACCGGATATCATTATTTTTGATGAACCCACTCGTGGGATTGATGTCGGAGCTAAAAGAGATATCTATATCCTGATCGGGGAACTTGCGAAATCAGGGAAGGGGATCGTTGTCATTTCTTCTGAATTGCCTGAGGTCATGGGAATCAGCGACCGAATCCTTGTAATGTGTGAAGGCCGTGTTACGGGTGAAATACAAAGGAGTGAATTTTCGCAGGAGGCAATCATGGGCTTTGCCTCTGCAATGGGAGAGTGCGTGTGATGGAAGAGAGGCTGACTGGGACGAAACAGAAGTTGG
This sequence comes from uncultured Peptostreptococcaceae bacterium, assembly GCA_964511875.1. Lineage (GTDB taxonomy): Bacteria > Bacillota > Clostridia > Peptostreptococcales > Acidaminobacteraceae > CAZEHS01. The sequence goes on along the minus strand of CAZEHS010000016.1, from coordinate 1,761 downwards.
GCGGGAACGTGAGGGAACTGGGCATCCTGTTTGCATTCATATTGATCATCATTTTTCTCATGATTCTATCTCCGGCAGCATTTGCCAGACCCTCCAACCTGATCAACATCGTAAAACAGGCGTCCATCAACGGAATACTTGCTTGCGGAATGATGTATGTAATCATATCAGGGGGCATTGATCTTTCTGTCGGGTCTACGGCGGCTTTAGCAGGAGTCATGGCGGCACACTTTGCCCATCCGGGGGATTATCCGCTGATCGTACCGTTCATTTTGGCATTGGCAGTCGGAGCAGCTGTTGGTCTGATCAATGGTGCCGGCGTGGCTTATGGCGATATACCGCCGTTCATAATCACATTAGGCACGATGACAGCTGTTCGCGGAGTTTCCCTGATTGCAAGCGGCGGGGCGCCGGTTTTCGGTGTTTCAAAGCCCTTTGAATATGTTGCCAGCGGATTTTTATTCGGAATCCCTTTATTGGCAGTGTACTTCGCTGGAGTTGTTGCGATCAGCGCCTTCATGCTGACGAAGACGGTCTTCGGAAGGCGAGTCTATACCATCGGTGGCAATGAGATCGCTGCCAGAGTGTCCGGAATCGATGTCCGGCATATCAAGCTCAAGGTCTATGCCCTTTCCGGATTGTTGGCGGGTTTTGCAGGGATGCTTCTTGCCTCCCGTACGGTATCCGGTTCTCCCACCGCGGGGAGCGGATATGAGCTGGATGCGATTGCAGCAGTAATAATCGGCGGTGTCAGTATGTCTGGAGGTGCCGGAAAATGGTATGGCACCGTAATCGGGTCTCTGATGATTGCCGTTATCGGTAACGGATTGGACATATTGGGCGTATCGTCACATTATCAGCTCGTCATCAAAGGTGCGATCATTGTATTTGCGGTACTGATAGACATCAAGAGTAAGGCAAGGCGCGAATAAGCATTGATGGATATCGGGATTTCCCGAATTTCATACCCAAAATAAAAGGAGGAGTCAGGAATGAAAGGAAAAAAACTCATGGCTATCTGTTTGATGGCGGTACTGGCAATATCCATGCTGGCAGGCTGCAGCGCACCGCCTGCACCGACCACAGAAACACCCGCGCCGGAAAGTCCTAAAAAATTCGCACTGTTCATGAGTCACATGTCAAACGCCTTCACTATCGAGCTGTCGGAAGCAGTGAAGACTCAAGCTGCCGAACTGGGAGCAGAGGTCACTGTAAACGATGCGGCGAAAGATGCGGCCAAGCAGATCAGCCAGATTGAAACCACGGTGAATCAGGGTATCGACGGCATTATCATCGAGCCTGTCTCAGTGGATGCCATCGTACCTGCAGTCAAGGCAGCAAAAGAAGCCGGAATCCCTGTGATCATAGTGAATCAGCAAATCAGCGACCCTTCTGCCGCCAGCGCTTATGTTGGTGTTGCCAATAAGGACGGCGGAGCCATGGAGATGACCAAGGCTGCAGCGGATCTGGGCGGTAAAGGCAACATCGCACTCCTCCTGGGGCCTATGGGGTCAGATGGACAGATCGGACGTTCCGAAGGCTACAAAGCAGTAATCGATGCCAATCCGGAAATTAAGGTTGTATTCGAAAGCACAGCCAACTGGACAACGGATGAGGCTCTGAAACTCACTGAGAACTGGCTCCAGGCAGGTCAGGACATCAAGGCGATCGTTGCCCAGAATGACGGCATGGCCCTTGGTGCTCTCAAAGCGGTAGAAGATGCTAAAATGCAGGACAGCATCAAAGTCTATGGGTTGGATG
>CAZEHS010000015.1:0-47385 GCA_964511875.1 uncultured Peptostreptococcaceae bacterium | reverse complement strand
CTAAGGTTCAGATGGAGTAGAAACTCCACCTGAACCAAGGATCGCTTCATCGAAAAGGCAGTATGAACCGCGAATTCGCTGCGTTCATCTATTCCACCAGGGTAAAAGGGGAGAAGCGGTATGGATTGGGTAGCACGTATCCTGGAATGGGTCCCAAGGGTGTCATACGGGCTAATGTGATTATTCCTTTCGTCAATCTGTATTTATTTGAAAGGCTTCTGTTATGGCTGAGATTCCGCGCGAAGACTGAGGCGTTTATCCATACCCACCCGGAGCCACAGTCCGGATATACGATGAGGCAGCATTCCCGCGAGGATTTAGCTTTACTGAAACTGCCGGGTATCAAAGCGGTCTATGTGATTCCCTTCGAAAACGGTGAAGTGAATCGTATGGCAAGAACTTGATTCACCGACTATTTGAACGGAGGTACCCTCATGAATGAACTGCCCGAAGCGATTGTTATTTCAGCCCAGTGCCGCAGCTCCCTGTTGAGCAAGCGGATTGCCGATGTGATAGTCGGACAATCTCCCCATAAGCTATCCTGGTATTATGGTGAACCTGCCGGATACGTAACTCTCATGAAAAGGAAGTTCATCACTGATGCTTGCTCCTGGGGCGGGATGGTTGAAATTGCCGTGGAGGATAGGGTGATTCTGATCAGCGAGGGAGCTGGACCCCGATACCACGCTGCTGGCGAAAAACGACCTGCCAAGCACCAGCTTTTGTTCGAGTTTGAGGATGATTCGGCCCTCTCGATTTCGGTGCAGATGTATGGAGGTATGGGGTGTTTTATGGTTGGAACACTTGAAAATCAGTATTATCAAGCGGCTAAGGAAAAACCATCGCCGCTGGGGAATGGTTTCAACGAGCGGTATTTCGAAGAGTTGATTGAGGATACGGCGGTGCAGAATCTGAGCGCCAAGGCCTTCCTTGCCACGGAACAGCGGATACCGGGGCTTGGTAACGGGGTGTTGCAGGATATCCTGTTCAATGCAGGCATCCACCCGAAACGGAAACTCCGTGACTTAAGTCCGGCATTGCGGGAAGCACTGTTCCAATCGATTCGGACCACGCTTAAAAGCATGGTGGATGGGGGCGGCCGGGATACGGAAAAGGACCTGTACGGTAAGCCGGGAAAATACATGACAATCCTTTCAAAAAACACGGTGGATCTGCCCTGCATGGCTTGTGGCACGCCTATCCGAAAAGAGGCCTATCTAGGAGGCAGCATTTACTATTGTCCTCAGTGTCAGCCACTTTGAATCATGACGGTTAAGTCACCCAAATTCTGGTTACTTGATACAGACGCTCATAGGAGCCGCTTGAAAGTTGAATTTTCAAGCGGCTTTTTTCTGTCCCTGCTCATCAGATCAATGAACCCCCTGATGCTGATGACTCTACGGTCCGTTGATTGATTATATTTCTTTTGGAAGTATACTTGATATGGAGGTGTTACTTATGGATTGCAGTAAGGTAGGGAATTTGATTTTCTCACTAAGAAAAGAGAAGGGGCTCACGCAGAAGGATCTGGCGAACCTCATGATGATCAGTGACAAGACCGTAAGTAAATGGGAACGGGGGCAGGGGTGTCCGGATGTATCCCTGCTGTCGGAACTGTCTCAGATACTGGGTGTGGACATAGAGAAAATCCTTTCCGGTGATTTGGGACAAATGGATTCAGTTGGAGGGAATATGAAAAAAATCAAATTCTATAGCTGCAGCACCTGCGGAAACCTCATAACCAGTATGGGTGAGGCATCCGTTTCCTGCTGCGGAAGAAAGTTGGAGGCCTTAACCGCCTCAAAGTCCGATGAAGGACATTCGCTTGATATTGAAAACTGCGAGGATGAACTGTATATTTCATCAAAGCATGAGATGAACAAGGCTCATTACATCTCTTTTGCCGCATTTGTCACAGGTGACAAGCTGTTCCTTGCAAAACAATATCCGGAATGGGGGATGCAGTTCCGATTTCGCAAGTTCGGCCATGGAAAGCTGTATTTTCACTGCACGAATCATGGACTGTTTTACCAATTGATCTGATCCGCAGAAACGTTTCCTTTTCGAATACCTATTCTTGAAATACGAATATTTGGTATAATTATGCTTAAGGCGCCAAGAAACTATTCTGTATTTCCAGGAGGAACCGAAATGTATCAGATTCAAACGAAAGACCCAAACTTCACACTCAGATTTGCAACACCTGAAGACGCAGGGCTGGTAGTTGAATTCATGAAAAAGCTCGGAGCATATCAAAAAATGTTGGATAAGATCACAGCTACGGATGAAGATATGTACAAGATTCTGTCCGAGAAGAAAGGTGAGGCGATATTCGGCGATTATGATGGTAAGACGGTTGCATTTGCTTATTTTTGCAATAATTCTTCTGCGTTTATAGGGCAAACCGGAATGTACATAGACGGCTTTTATGTGGATGAATCCATGCGTTTCAAGGGTCTTGGCAAGATTATCATGGCCTTTATCTCAAAGACTGCAGTGGAGCGGGGCTGTAAACGGCTGGAATGGGGTTGTTTGGATTGGAACGAGCCCACGATCAAGTTCTACAGGGATATGGGCGCTTACAGCGTGGATATCATGACAATCTTTCGATTCACCCCTGAAAAGCTGATGGAAACAGCAAGACAATTCTAAATTTCGAAGCTGCGGATCATAAGAATGAAGGCATAAATCGGATACAGGACTCTGAAGGGTCCTTTTTTCGTGGTAAAAAACTCACGCAGAATTGAATTATGGGATATGCATAAACAAGTATACAATGTTATAATTAGAAAAAACGGAGGTGCCATATGCTTAAGGTAATCGCAAATATTGATGTTTTTCCGGAATATCTAGAACAGGTTCTGCCCATTCAGCAGGAAGCTGTAAAAATCACATCTGCAGAGCCGGGATGTCTGGAGTATTCACTTTTTCAGAACATCGAGACTCCAAATATCCTGACTTTCGTATCCACTTGGGCTTCAGGAGAGGCATTTGAGCTGCATGCGAAAACCCCTTATCTGGCTGAAAAGGGTGCCCGATTGTCAGGTATGATCCGTTCCAAGGATATTCAGTTTTTTACTCAACTTTAGGCCTCTTCACCTTTATCATTGAATAATTCTGAACGTATCAGGGTATCAACTAATCATCTGAGTAAACCCGTTGGATGAATTGTTTTCAATGAAAAGGAGGAGCGGATATTATGGAGCAACCAAAATACTGGATTGTGAAGCTTGGGAAGTTGTATTATGCTCGCGGACTCAGTCAACTGTCGCAGGAGTATCCTGAAGCAGCCAGTTTTGAAATGACGAACGAAGAAATGGTGGCCTGGCCTTTTAAACATGTTGAAATTGCAGTAATCATTGCTGAAGAAATAGGCGGCGTTGTTGTCGACCAAGAGGGGGATATTGAAGCATTCATATCCCATGCGCAAAGGAATCGTGATTATCTGGTCTGTCAATCGAAATACAAGGAAGCCCGTACTCCCAAATTCAAGCGATCCATAATCAAAAGAAATAGATAAGCACATCAGCATAGGATATGTGAAATCAGAATAATAATCGTTCAGGGAGTCCTGCATATAAATGAGGGGCTCCCTTTTGATTTGCCGATTCCTGCCCATCGTCCAAACCAACTAGTTGACATGACAACCAATTCTCGCTAAAATGGAATAGTCCTATCGACGGAACATCAAATCAAGTATTATCCAATGGAGGCAACAATGGCGTGCAAGAGCATCGGCAGATTGATTTCAATACTCCACCGACAGGCTCAGATGTATCTGAACAATGCCTTGAAAGACCTGGACATTGGGTCATCTGAGCATGTGTTCCTGATTACATTGCTTAAGGACGGCTGTATGACACAGGAGGAGCTTTCTGCCAGGATCATGATTGATAAAGCAGCAACTGCAAGGGCTGTAAAGTCACTTGAGGATAAAGGTTACGTGACACGGGAAGCAGACCTGGAGGATAAGAGGGCTAAGAAGGTTTCCTGCACAGCCAAGGCTGTAGCGAGCAGGGATGAGATTCAGGAAGCGCTTCGGAAATGGACGGAATTTCTGATGTCGGATCTTGATGCCAAGACTGCGGAGCTTGTGACAGCCTCTCTGGAACAGATGTCGGAGAAGGCCAGGGGAACGGATTTTAAAGAACTCATGAACAGGGAGAAAAACATTGGATCATTCAAGACAACTGGGTGAAGAAAAAATAGTAAAACTGCTGTTGAAATTCTCAATACCTGCGATAATAGGAATGCTTGTCAACGCTCTTTACAATGTTGTTGACAGGATATTCATAGGCAACGGCGTGGGCTCATTAGGAATAGCTGGAATCACAATAGCATTCCCATTGATGCTTATCATCATGGCCAGTGGAATGCTGATCGGACTTGGAGCCAATTCACTTGTTTCCATCCGGTTGGGACAGGGCCGCAGAGACGAAGCAGAGCTTATAATGGGGAATGCAATGACCCTGCTGATACTTATTTCGGTAGTGATCACAGCGGGCGGCCTGATATTTCTGGAACCTTTGCTGAAGGCACTTGGAGCCAGTGAGGCAGTACTGCCATATGCCCGCGATTACACCGGCATCATCCTATGGGGAACTCTTTTCCAGTCCATCGGATTTGGGATGAACAACTTCATACGAGCGGAGGGACAGCCTAAGATCGCAATGGTCACCATGCTGATTGGGGCTGTACTGAACACGATTCTGGATCCTCTGTTCATCTTTGTCTTTCATTGGGGAATAAAAGGGGCGGCCTTTGCAACGATCCTTTCCCAGATGGTATCTGCGCTATGGGTGCTTTACCATTTCTTCGGGGGGAGAAGCAGTTTGAAGATACATATGAGGAACCTGAGATTGGATCTCGGATCCGTCGGCAGAATCATGGCTCTTGGATCGGCTCCATTTGCCATGCAGGCGGCTGCAGGACTTCTCAATGTCATCATGAACCGCTCATTGACTACATATGGCGGGGATGTCGCGGTTTCATCAATGGGAGTGGTAAACAGTGTGGCCATCCTGTTTCTCATGCCGATATTCGGTATTAATCAGGGGGTACAGCCGATCTTGGGCTATAACTACGGCGCAAAGAATCATGACAGGGTCAGGGAAGCACTGAAACTGGGAATCCTCAGTGCGACTGCCATTGTGACGGTCGGTTTCATTGTCACACAACTGTATTCCCGGGAAATCGTCAGCTTTTTCAATCCAAGGGATCCTGAGCTGATTGTATTCGGTGCTAAGGCTATCCGGATATATCTGGCTTTCCTTCCGGTCATCGGATTCCAAATTGTCGCATCCACCTATTTTCAGGCTGTCGGAAAACCTAAGCACGCGATGCTGCTCAGCCTGTCCAGACAGGTAATGATCCTGATTCCGGCATTGCTGATCCTTCCCAGATTTTTCGGGGTGACTGGGATCTTTTATGCAGGACCTCTTTCCGATCTGATTTCATCCGGAATTACAGGTGTCTTCATTGCAAGGGAATTGAAGCACTTGGGGAACAGCAATGAAGACAGCATTTTAGTGAAGCACCATGACAATCACCAAAAAATCCAGAACGAATAATAAAGGACATTATGGAACTCATATATAAAGGCCAGACAATAGTCTATACAATCGAATATGAAAAGCGAAAGAAAACAATTCTGAGCATCGATCCTTCAGGTTTTGTTAAGCTTAAAGCGCCAAAGGGTGCTGATGAAGCGCAGTTAATCAAGGCAATTGAGGATAAAGCACATTGGATATTGGAGCAGCTCGGACGCATACAGCTGAAATCCGGTATTTTCGAGCAGCCCAAGGAAAAGCGGTTTCTTGAGGGAGAGTCGTTCCTTTATCTTGGAAAAGCATACCCTATAGAAATCATTGAGGATCAAACTTTTGAAAAGAGCAAGGTCGTATTCGATGGGAAAGTGCTCTCAATAACGGTTTCATCAGTAAACGAAAGCGCCATCCGTGATGCGCTGCTGAAATTCTACACCAGGGAATGCCGACAGCTCATTCTAAAACGGATAGCCTTTTATCAGAGCATGTTCAAGGTGAAGCCCTCATCCATTGAAATAAAGGATACGCCAAGCAAATGGGGGCTTTGCAGCTCGGAGCGGAAGATCGTTTTCAATTGGAAGCTCATCATGGCTCCTCAGGATGTGCTGGATTATGTGGTTGTCCACGAGATGTGCCACCTGGTCCATATGAATCATGACCGGTCCTTCTGGCGATTGGTCGGAAAGATCCTTCCGGATTATGAGAAGAGAACGGAATGGCTTGCGAGGAACGGTACTGAAATGAGTTTTTAGATGAAAGGCCCTCTGCCGATGATGAATTGGCTGAGGGCCTTTCTGTAGGTTAGAATTGCATAAGAGGATTTACAAAGGGAAAGACGAGGACTATAATATGAACAGTCGAATATAATGAATGAACGTTCACTCAAACAGGAGGCAGTAAAAATGAATCGGAAAGGAAACATGATGATGATGCTGGGATTGTCTACGCTTTTGGTTTTGAGCGGTTGTTCAGTTAACGCCCAGGAGGACAGTGATAAATCAGAATTTCAAGGCACTCTGGAAGCACGCTCGGTAGATATCAACGCAAAGGTTCCGGGTAAAATAGGAGAACTGATGGTGGAAGAAGGCCAGGTGTTAAATGCTGGGGATTCAATCGCTTTGATAGATGTAAAGGATCTCAGTGCGAAAAAAAATGGGCTCAGTGCACAATCACAGGCTGCATTAGCCGGTGTAGGAGCTGCTGAAGCTCAGCTGGCAGCTGCACAGGGTCAGTTTCAAATGGCGGAAGCGGCCCTTCAGAAAGCTAAGAATGGGGCAAGGCTCCAGGAGATTACCAAGGCTCAGGCAAATTACGATATGACACAAAAGAGCCATGACAGAATCGCATCCCTTTTCAATGCAGGCGCTGCATCTCAGGCACAACTTGATGAAGTGGAGACGAAGCTGACCATCGCACGTCAGGATCTGGACATGGCAAAAGAAGGCGTCCGAAAAGAAGACATCAATGCAGCTCAGGCGCAGGTAGCAGCTGCCAACGGTTCAGTCGCCGCTGCGGCAAGCAATATCGTTGTTGCGCAGGAAAAATACCAGCAGTGTATGGCTGGGGTTCAGGAAGTTGACACATACCTGACAGATGCAGCAATCAAGTCGCCCATCGGGGGAATTGTAACGATGATCAATACGGATAAGGGCGAACTGGTGTCGACGGGGATGAGTCTGGCGACAATCACGGATCTGACTGATATATGGGTGGAGCTTGAGGTTGATGAACTGCAGCTTCCGAAATTCAAGGAAGGGCAAGCAGTGACTGTGAAGGTTGCAGCCTACAAGGAACAGGTATTCGCAGGTAAAGTGATGCGCCTGAACCCGAATCCGGATTATGCCGTCAAAAAAGCAAGCAATGAGAACGGCGACTTCGATCTGGTCTCTTACGGCATCAAGATAAAAATCGCTGAATCGGATACAGTCCTTCGTCCCGGCATGACAGCCTTCGTTATCTTAGAGCAGTAAGGAGGGGGACAGGATGATAAAGCTGAAAAAATATGCTGTGCCACTGCTGCTGATTATCCTGGTTCCGCAACTGGTGAATCTGTTATGCTGCTGGATGATAAACGGCCGTCAGATGCATGAGATTTCAACGGTTGTGTATGTGGGTGACACTAGCGCGCTCAGTAGAAGAATCGTCAATGCCTTTGAAAATAATGAGACATTCGATGTCACGCTTTATGCTGATTCTCCCGATGAGATTCCATCAATTATTCAGCAGGGGAAGGCCGCATTTGGCCTGATCATTCCAAAACACTTTACGAAGGATATCGTTAACGGAAAGGCTCCGAAGCTGATGACTGTGGTGGACGGCAGTCAACTGTCTGCTGCCTCCTTCACAAAAATCGCTGCTTCGGAGATTCTGCTGGAATTGAAAAGTGAGCTGCTGCAGGAAAAGTTAAGGAAGCAGTTCGATATGACGGGGAGTCAGGCCGAAAGTGCCGCATCGGCTCTGGTTTTTCAAAATCGTTTGCTTGGCAACCCCACACGGAATTATCTGAATTTCCTAATGCCCGGTATGATGACGGCAGTCGTGCAAGTTGGCCTGGCAATGGCCGCTGCTGCCTCCGTGAATCGCGAAAAGAGAAAAAGTCTGGTAACGTATCTGACCTCAAAAGCTCTGGCCTTTACCGGAATCGGATTTGTCTCGCTGATGATGGTTGTGGAAGTTCAGGTTCTGTTTTTCAAGGTGCCGATGGAAAGCGGGTGGCTGCCGGTAGCCATGCTCTGTCTGCTGTTCTCTTTTGCTGTCTCCTCAGTGGGCATCATGGTGTCGACAGTATTCTGGAATAAGGTGCTGGCATCCCAAGTTGCGGCAATCTGGTTCATTCCCAGTTCGATTCTTTCAGGATACACCTGGCCGCTTAGCTCAATGCCGGTTTTTTATCAGAAACTGGCCTGGTTGATGCCTTGCACCCATTATGGTGATTTCCTCCGGCATCTGCTTCTGAAGGGAGAAAGCGGTAACCTCACAGAGCAGCTGAGTTTGCTGTCTGCGGCTGGTCTGGCGGCACTGGGTTTAGGAACAGCCATCGAACTGTTCCGAGAAAAATCGGTTGCTGGAAGGGGGGCACTCCATGCGAATCCTGCGTGAAGAAACCCTTAAGTTCATTAAGGTCCCTAAAAATCTGATCTTTCTGATACTGGGACCTCTGTTTTTCACCCTTTTCTTCGGGTTTGTCTATTACAATGATTATCTGAACGATATCTCAGTTGGGGTATTTGATCAGGATCACAGCCCGACCTCCCGGATGATCATCCAGACCTTTAACGATAGTGATCGGTTTGCGGTGACAGAAACCCCATCCAATCGGCAGGATTTTGAGAATCTCATGAGGTCAGGCAAGGTCAATCTGGGTGTGTTCATCCCCCGGGACTTTGAGAGGGACATCCGTCGCGGCCGGGATACCGGAGCTCTGCTGTTGGTGGACGGTGCCAATATAGCCATCGGAAATAATGCGCTGGCTGCAGCGGGGGAAATACTTAACACTCTCAATGCAGGCGTCTCCATTAGAATTTTTGAAGGACATGATGCTAACCCGGAATCTGCGGAAAAATTGGCCAGGCTGTTCCAATTTCAAGGCCGGGTCCTGTATGACTTAAAGCTTTCCTATAAGTATTACGTATTGCCAGGGCTATTGATGGTCTTGATCCAGCAACTGTTCCTGGCTGTCTTTGTTCCTAATTTCATTGAAGATCCGGTCAATCCCTTGCGAAAGTGTGTGGTATACACTTCGGCGGCTGTCCTGTCGTACAGTATGTGCCTGATTGCTCTCAAAAATACCATTGGAATCGGCTTCTCAGGCAATCTGGTATCGGCAGTGATCCTCATGGCAGTTTATCTGTTCTGCCTCCTGGGCAGTTCCATGACACTGGCAGCACTGCTCAGGACCCGTCTGATAGCCACTCAGGTCTGTATGATGCTCAGTATGCCGACTTTCCTGCTGGCAGGGTATGTATGGCCTGTCAGCCAGATGCCGCCGATGCTGACCTTCATCGTCAAGCTGAACTGGCCTCTGATCCATCTTCTCAGCCCAATCAGGGATATTCTGATCAAAGGAACACCGATCGGTGTGTTTTATGGGAATATCGCTGCAGTGATGGCTTTTGGGGTGTCTTGGTTCTTCATCGGCAGCTGGTTGGTCAAAGTCAGGCTGATACAGGAAAAGAAAGTTGTGGGATTGCCGGTGAAATCAACTATAAGTACCGCAGAAATCCAGTAATGCACGGATTTTATTTCTCAGACAACAAAAGACGCACAGCGGAGTTTTTCTCCTTCTCCTGTGCGTCTTTTCTTTGCATCTGCTTATTCAAACGTCATCCATCATTCCTGCTGACCATTCGTGTCTGCATATTCCAGGAAAACCACATCAGGCGTCAGTTGGTAAATGACATCCTTACGTTCAACGACTATCTCGGTGATCTTGGAAAGCCGGGGATCCGCCTTAATATTGATAAGGAGCTCCCGAGTAGGGTTGAAGGCTATTGGATGTCCCACCAGCTGAAACATGGACAGATCGCCGTTTGTGTCCCCATAAGCGTAGCTATTGTCCAGGTCGATCCCGTATTGTTCAATAAATCGCTGTATAGCCACGGACTTGCTGTCGGAGTCCCACATCTTATGGACTTCGCCGGTATAGCGGTTGTTTTCATCTACCACATAGTGGGAACCGATACTGTCAGCAACCCCGTAACGCTGCGCCATTTTATTGACCAGATAATCAGGACTGCCGGAGATGAAGAACACCTTGTATCCGTTATCCAGATGCCACTGGATCCGATTGCGTGTAAACATGTAAACCTTGTCTCCCTGCAGGTCAACGACCTGGTTCGTTACAAATTCCATTTTGCTTTTTTCAAGGCCTTTGAGGGATTCTATGTAAATCGTTGCCAGTTCAACCATGTAATCATCATAGTTGCCCCGGCGTTTATGCCAGTTTTCGAAGGTTTGTTTTACATGGGTATGCCAAAGACTCTGATCCAGTACTTCATACTTCAAAAGCTTCTTGAAATGCTCAATCATCAGGGAGTCACGATACAGCGTTCCGTCTATGTCAAAAAAAGCAGCCTTGTTCATTAGATTCTCCTCTGGTTCGGTATGGTCCTATTCTACCCTTTGGAATGGGTTTCATCAACAAAGGAATTCAGGGAATAATAATTGGCTGAATATGAATAAATCGTTCAAATGAATGGTATATATATAAAAAGAACGCAAGGGGGATAGGCCATGTTGAATTCAATCATAATTGCCCTGTGGCTGACAATGCTTCTCGGATTCCTGCTCGAATCCATAAAAACAAAATCTGCTTATATTCATGTACAACGGGTCAATCTGATGCTTGAGAGCAGGCTGATGAAGTTTATGTCCGGATTGAGCGATGTCTCCGTATTCTCAGTAAGAGACCTTCGTAACGTACTGATGGATGAGTTTGTGAAGCCTCATCTGATTGATGATCTGGAGCTTTACAGAGTGGATGCCCACAATATCCATATGAAATACCGTAAACAAAGGACGGAGCAGGAATTCGAGATCCATGTGGATCAAGACCGTTTCGCCATGAAAGAAATTGTCGATGGTTCAGAGGAGTTTGATGAATATCATGTTTGATTTGCGAAGCAGTGGGTATGTAAGTAATGAAATTAGTGAAGATATGTAACTTCCCTCGCGGGAGTTCATATATATCCTGTCACAAGGATGATCGGAAGGATGCTGGTTCATCAACCGACACACCTGTCACACCTGATCAAAAAGTAAGTTGAAAAAAACCGGAAGTAAGATTTTTGGCAGTCAGGGAAATGGAGGCGTTGTTATAGAAATACCGAAGCTTTATAAAACTGAATATTTGATATTCACCACTCGTGCTTGTGACAGATGAAAAGGGCTATCCCGTTAAATATCAGGGGTGGCCCAATTCATGTTTTTGAGTGATCTGCAGGCAGAAATCACGGATGATCTTTGCGGTCATTCCCCAAATGATGTAGTCTTCATATATATAGAACAAGACCGGATAGGTTGTGGAATTCCATGCATATTTCCGGCCGTTCTGAATCAGATGGTAGGGAAAATCCTCAGGAAAATCGAAGCGAGTGGTAACGGTATATTCCAGAGGTTCGTTATTCATGAACCATTCCAGCGGGACACAAAAAACAGAGGCGACTTCGAACGGGTTCATCTGGATATCCTCCGGATATGAAAAGGAGGAGAGCCAGCCGACAAAGGGATGCAACGCGTAGCGGAAGGGAGTGTAAAGTGGCGGGATGCTGCCGATCAATTCAACCTGATCCGGGCAGATCCCCAGCTCTTCACATGTTTCCCGAAGCGCAGTGTACCTCGGGGTTTCATCGGATTCCAAACGGCCACCCGGCAGGCATATTTCACCGGGCTGTCTGCTCAGATTGTTGCTGCGCACTTCAAAAAGCACGTGGATACGACCCGCCTGTTCAAAAAGCGGGACCATGACGGCGAATTCCTGAAATGGTGGCAACAGCTCATGAGGCTCCTTCAAGGATTGACGGATTGATTCTATATTCATGGGAATCTCCCTAAATGCGGATATGTTACTGGCGGCTGATTAAGGACTCTAGTATAATAATTATACGATGTCTCATGAACCATCACAACGGTTAATAGAAGAAGCGCCTGTCAAACACATAATTTCTATCCATAATGCACAATTACCCTTGAAGTAATCCTTTCAAATCTGTAAGATGAACATGAATACATTATACAAGGAGGAACCGTATGGATTGCCGTGTCCCAATTATGAACAATGTTCATTGGATTGGTGTAAATGATCGTGAAACCACTCTGTTCGAGAACTTTTGGCCCCTTGATAAAGGTGTTGCCTACAACTCATACCTGATTGACGATGAAAAGGTAGCGTTGGTCGATACAGTGAAATTCAATAAAACAGGTCTGTACCTTGATAAAATCAAGGAAATAATCGGGGACAAGAAGGTGGATTACCTTATTGTCAACCATATGGAACCGGATCATTCGGGCTCGATGCAGGCGGTCATCGCCGCTTATCCCGACATAAAAATCGTGGGCAACAAGAAGACTTTTGAATTCATCGACAATTTCTACGGCATCAAGGATAACTGGTATGAGATCAAGGAAGGGGACGAACTGGATCTGGGTTACCACAAGCTCACATTCTTCATCACTCCGATGATCCATTGGCCTGAAACCATGATGACTTACGATAAGACCGATAAACTCCTTTTCTCCATGGACGCTTTCGGAGGATTCGGGTCCTTGGATGGGGGGATTTTCGATGATGAAGTCAATATTGATTTCTATGAGGATGAAATCCGCAGGTACTATTCCAACATCGTAGGGACCTATTCGCCCATCGTGCAGCGTGCACTTAAGCGTTTGGCGGATCTGGAAATCAAGGTGATACTCAGTACCCATGGTCCCATCTGGCGCACCAATCCCAGCGTGATCGTGGATTACTATGATAAATGGAGCCGTTATGAAGCGGAAGAAGGCGTTGTGGTGGTTTACGGCACCATGTACGGCAATACCGCAAAAATGGCGGATTATCTGGCAAGGGTAATATCCGAGAACGGAGTCAAGAACGTACGGGTCTATGATGCTTCAAAGACCCACCTGTCATACATCATCAGCGATATCTGGCGGTACAAGGGCGTCATACTTGGTTCCTGCGCTTACAACACACATCTGTTTCCGGCAATGGAGGCCTTGGTCAATAAGATTGAACACAGCGGCCTCAAGAATCGTTACCTCGGTATTTTCGGATGCAAATCCTGGAGCGGCGGCGGTGTGAATAATTTGAATTCCTTCTCAGAGCGAATCAAATGGGAGAAGTTCGGACCTTCTGTTGAAGCAACCTGTTCTCCGAAGGCTGAACAATTCGATGGACTTTATGAAATAGGAAAGAAAATGGCAGATGCGGTCAAGAATAATCCGAAGTAACATTGGGGAGGTTCAGGAGTGGAGCGCAGGTTTTCAACCCTGCTGGACAATTGTCCAGAAGAACACAGAAAAAAAATGGTTATGGTCACCTACCAGGCAGGGGAGGATATCGTCGAGCAGGGAGGGCGTGTCAAGGCCTTCCATTATATACTTGATGGCCTTGTGAAGGTTTTTTACGAAACACCCGGCGGAAAGAGTCACATCCAGAATATTCTGGAGGGCGGCGATATTTTCGGTGAATTGGAGGTGTTTCAAGAAAAATATGGAATCTGCACAGTAAAGGCCATCAAGGATACCACGGTACTGTCCATTCCCAGAGAAGCATACATTGCTTGGATTTCCAGCGATTGTGAATTCTCCATGTTCATAATGGAAACCATATGCAATAAATTCTACCTGAAATCAAAGAAAATATCCGAGGACGCGCTTTATCCTCTCCAGTTCCGACTGATCAATGAAATACTCCTCCTGAGCAAAAAACAGGAGAAACTGAGTATTGAGTGGGAGAAGCCACTGGTGGCAGAAGAACTGGCCACATCGCTTCGCAGTCTGAATCGCCTGATTCAGGAGCTTAAGGATAAGGGTCTTGTGGATGTGAAGAAGAACATGATCACAGTCCTGGATATGAAGGGCCTGGAAATAGAAAAGGAAAAATATCTCTAGAGAATCCATCACTTTGGATTCTTTTTTTATTCTTGACGCTTTAGCATGATACATCTGTGGGTTTTTACATTGACGCTCCAAAAAGGCAAAGTTATAATGACAACAGGCAAGCCTTGAAAAAGAGGAGATTTCTCATGATTCTGATGATCGACAACTTTGATTCATTCACATACAACCTCGTACAGTATTTAGAAGGTCTGCAGGAGGACGTTGCTGTATACAGGAACGATGCGGTCACCTGCTCCCTTATTGAAGAACTGAACCCATCCTGCATTGTAATATCCCCGGGGCCAAAGACTCCGGATGAAGCAGGAATCAGTCTTGAAGTGATAAAGTCCTTTGCCGGTAGAATTCCGATACTTGGAGTGTGTCTGGGACATCAGGCCATCGGCCAGGTTTATGGAGCCCGTGTGGTCAATGCACTGGAACCGGTCCATGGGAAAGTTCATGAGATAGCCCATGATGCCAAGGGTGTCTTCAAAGAGCTGAAAAATCCTCTGAAGGTGACCCGATATCACTCACTGGTCCTGGAACGGGAATCCATGCCTGAATGTCTTGAAATAACTTCCTGGACAGAGGCAGGAGAAATCATGGGGATTCGTCATAAGTCGCTTCCTGTGGAGGGTGTTCAATTTCATCCGGAAGCCATCCTCACTGAGATGGGCATGGAGATACTGCAGAATTTCTTATTGGAGGCCAGAAGGTGGAAAGAAGCTCAATGAATCCAAAAACCTATTCAATGCCACTGGATTTGAATCCGTATGAGATTCTTTGCTGTCTTGAGGACAAGCCTTATCCGGTCCTGCTGGAGAGTGCGGTAAATCCGGGCGGTCTGGGGCGGTATTCCATTATCGCAGCCGACCCGCACATGCGTTTCGAAAGTAATGGAAACGCGTACAGCCTGAAATATCAGAACCGAACGGATAACTTTCAGGGGGATCCGCTTCAGGGCTTGCGGGAACAACTGCAGCGATATGAATCTGGTTACAGGGGGCCTCTCCCTTTCTATGGGGGCGCCATCGGGTCATTTTCATACGATCTGAAGAATCAGCTGGAACACTTGCCCGAAACCGCTGAGAAGGATCTGGATTATCCGGAAATCTGGCTGGGCTTCTATAACTGGGCACTGGTCTGCGATCATGAAGCGAATGCCTTGTATATGGTGGTTTCTGAGTGGGAGCACGATCAGGACCGATGCTGTGAGGAAATTTTTGCTTATATAAAGGAAAAAACATCCTCTGTGGTAGTCCGGAAACTTCCTGAACGGTCAATCTCTCCGATATTTGAGACGAACATGACTAAGGAGCATTACTTGGGGGCCATTGAAAGTGTCAGGGATTATATCCGGTCCGGGGACATCTATCAGGTCAATTATACACAGCGATTCAATACGACAATCGAAGGCACCCCGTTGACCCTGTACGGGAAAATGCGCCAGGTAAACCCGGCACCCTTTGCAGCTTACATCGACACGGGAAAATTCCAGGTGGTTTCCGCATCGCCAGAACGATTCATACGAGTTTTTGACAGGACCATTGAAACACGACCCATTAAGGGCACAAGGCCCCGAGGGTTAACGCCGGAAGAGGACGCGATCAACCGGAAGGAACTGATTGAAAGCGAGAAGGACCAGGCCGAGCTGCTGATGATCGTGGATCTTGAACGCAACGACCTGGGACGTTTAGCTGAGACCGGAAGCGTTGAGGTCACTGAGCTGTTCAAGCTCGAAACCTATGCCACCGTTTTTCATCTGGTAGCGACTGTGAAAGCACGCTTGAAAGAAGGTCTGGATATTGTGGACTGTCTGCGGGCGACGTTTCCTGGAGGGTCGATTACCGGGGCCCCGAAAATCCGGGCCATGGAGATCATCGATGAGCTGGAACCTACAAGCAGGAATTTATACACAGGATCAATCGGGTATATCGGATATAACGGCGATGCCGATCTGAATATCGTTATCCGCACCATCCTCTGCCAGGGCCAGAATGCCTGGTTTCAGGTGGGGGGAGGAATCGTATGGGATTCGGATCCTCAGATGGAGTATGAGGAGTGCCTTCATAAGGCAAAAGGCCAGATTGCAGCACTGAGCCTGTGAGATTGTTCTGGAGGAAATCGGATTGAAAACGTTCGCCATAAACGGTAACTGGATAGAGGATGTTGAGCATACGGGCCATTCTCAGGCCCTTCAATTCGGTTCAGGGCTTTTTGAGAGCGTTCGTGTGCAGGGCAATGAGCCCCTTATGTTTGATGCGCATATGGAACGGCTCAGGAACAGTGCGGCGGTTCTGGGACTCGATGCAGGGCTGGATATCGGACTCATCAGGAATTGGACAATGAAGCTTCTTGATGCGAGGCCTCTGGAATCCTGTGCCTTGAAAATTTTATGGATGTCTGACGGCATTGGCTCCAATGCTTTGTTCTATTTCCGGCCTCTGGGATATACTCCTGAACAGCGGACGCTGGGGCTTAAGGTCGGACTTGGTCAGATCAGACGGAATCCGCACAGCAGGATCACTGCTCATAAGACTCTGAACTACCTGGATAATCTTCTTGAGCGGCAGGCTGCCAGAGCTTCCGGTAATGATGAATCCATTCTTCTGAATGTAAACGGTCATGTTGCAGAAGGAACAGCATCGAATATATTCATCCGCAAGGATGGCATCCTGATCACACCTCCTATCGAAGAAGGCATTCTCCCGGGAGTTCAGCGAAAAGCCATAGTGAATTGCTGCAGGGATAATGGAATTCCAGTTGAAGAAAAACGTGTATCCGTTGAAATGCTGGCCCGGGCTGAAGGATTTTATCTTTCGAATGCTCTCATGGGCTTCATGCCGGTTTCAAATTTCATGGGGAACTGTTATGATAGGGATGAATCCTTTGTAAGTCTGATCAACCGGCTCACCGGGATTTCCGATTAAATATGAACTGACAGGAGGCCACCCTTATGCAGATAGCTGAGGAACTGAAAGCTGTTATTGACACGTTATCAAAAGATGAGACAATCATATCCATATCCCTCATAGGTGCTGCCGCCGATGAGGTTCCCCTGATCCTGGAACGCCTTCATGATTTGGATCTGTTAGTGGTCCGGAATACAGAGGATCCCTTTACACGAGAGGTACGGGATCATGAAGGACTGCAGCTGGATATCTCATATATTTCTCTTACTGATTTGGAAAGGATTTCCCAGAAGGATAACCATCAATGGGTACGGATTCTGGCAAAATCCAAGAATATCTATAAGCGGACTCCTGAAGCCACTCCTTTTTTCCAAAGAGCCAGGGACATTTATTTCGACGGCCCTGATGCGATGACTGTTGAAGATATCAATTATTGCCGATTTGTTCTGACTCATCTGTTCGATGATCTGATGGCCAGATCCGAAAATGAGATGGAAGCGGAATTCCTGTGCGGACTGTTCATGCTTGAAGCTCTTCGCACCTACTTCAAGATCAACAATGCCTGGGTACCCCGGGATAAAAAACTGCTGAAGACTCTTTTTCAAACAGATCTGATTCTGTATGAACTCATGAAATGCACTCTGAAGGAGAAGAAGATCCGTAAAAAAATCAATTCATGCCGTGACATCCTCCATTACATTCTGAAGCCTCACGGAGGCACATTGGAACGATGGGAGCGCGGCAAATATCCTCTGTGATTAAGGAGAAAAATAATGGATAAAGAACGAATCCAAAATGCCGTCAGAGAAATTCTGTTCGCCATTGGAGAAAATCCTGACCGCGAAGGTCTGAGGGATACACCGAAACGGATTGCCAAAATGTATGAGGAAATTTTTGCTGGAATCAATGAGGATCCCAAGAAACACCTCCAGATATTTTTTGAAGAGGAGGAGCACAGGGAGCTTGTGCTGGTAAAGGATATTCCCTTCTATTCCATGTGTGAGCATCACCTTGTGCCGTTCTTCGGTCATGCTCACGTGGGCTACCTTCCCAAGGAAGGCCGTCTCACAGGGCTTAGCAAGCTGGCTCGCGTAGTTGAGAGCGTTGCAAGAAGACCTCAGTTGCAGGAACGCCTGACTACCAGCATTGCAGACAGTCTCGTTGAGACCCTTGACCCCTACGGTGTCATCGTCGTCATCGAAGCGGAGCACATGTGCATGACAATGCGAGGCGTGAAAAAAGCAGGCAGCAAGACAATCACTTCTGCAGTAAGGGGACGATTTGAAAAAGACGAAAAATCACGGGCTGAAGCGATGATGCTTATTCAAATAGGGAAATAGGAAGGTGTTTACATGCTGAAAATCAAGGATATGGTCTGGGAGCTGGGTAAACGGACCTATATCATGGGAATTGTCAATGTGACACCGGATTCTTTTTCTGACGGGGGCCGCTTCACAAAGGTGGATAAAGCCGTTGAACATGGACTCGAGCTGATCGGACAGGGCGCCGATATCATCGATATTGGCGGTGAGTCAACCCGTCCCGGTGCACAGGAGGTAGGAAAAGAGGAAGAACTCTCAAGAATCCTGCCTGTTGTGAAAAGGCTTACTGAACTCACATCCATTCCTGTTTCTGTAGATACCTACAGGGCTGAAGTGGCAGAGCGCTGTCTAGAAGCCGGTGCATCTGTCATCAACGATATCTGGGGCCTGCAGCGGGAACCGGAAATGGCAAGGGTTGCTGCTCATTTTGGTGCTCCGGTCGTTGTGATGCATAATCAACAGGGGTCGGTGTATTCACAGGATATCATGACCTCCATGACAGAATTCTTTGAAAGATCCTTGGAAATCGCATTCAAAGCAGGGATTTCACATGACAGCATAATCCTGGACCCGGGCATCGGATTCGGGAAAACCATGGAACAGAATATCGCTGTTCTTGGCAGGCTTTCTGAGCTTAAGGCATTGGGATATCCGATTCTCCTTGGAACATCCAGGAAATCAACCATCGGCCGAATTTTGGATCTTCCCCCAGAGCAGCGCGTTGAAGGGACACTGGCCACCACGGTGCTCGGCATTCAACAGGGTATTGATATCATCAGGGTCCATGATGTCATTCAGAACAGGCGGGCCGCTTTGGTGGCTGATGCGATTGTCAGGGGGTACACGCCGTGGACAGCATCCGTTTAAAGAATATGCAGTTTTTTGGCCGCCATGGTCTCTTTGAAGCTGAGGCTGTCCTGGGACAGCGTTTTGAGGTGGATCTGGAGGTGCTCCTGGATTTATTGCCCCCAGGTTCATCCGACCGGATGGAGGACTCTGTGCACTACGGAGAGCTCTATGAAACCGTAAGACGGATCGTAGAGGAAGAAAGGTTCAACCTTCTGGAAGCGCTCAGCCATCGGATTGCAGAATCAGTACTCAGCCAGGATATCCGGATTGAGGAGACCATTGTTTCGGTAAGAAAACCAGGAGTGCCAATACCCGGGATTCTTGACTGTGCAGAGGTTGTAATCAGGAGGAAACGGCATGCATGAGATATATCTGGGACTGGGCAGCAACATGGGAGACCGTATCCTGTACATGATGAAGGCTGTTGAATTTCTTCGGAAATCCGGAAAATTTACAGACATTCGTGTTTCTTCACTCTATGAAACCGACCCTGTGGGCTATACGGATCAGCCTCCATTTTTGAACGCGGTCTTTTACGGGAAGACAGACCTGGCTCCTCTGAAACTGTTGGAAATTTGTCAGGAAGTTGAGGCCGAACTTGACAGAGTAAGGGTGATCCACTGGGGTCCAAGGACCATCGATGCCGACATCCTGCTGTATGATATGATTGTTGTACAGGAACCTGATTTGGAGATTCCTCACTCCCATATGTTTGAGAGAGGATTTGTCCTTATGCCACTGATTGAAATATGTTCTCCTGAAACGTCGGCATTCTACAATTTGCCGGATTATCTGGCAGCAGTGGAGGAACAGGGAATCAGGAAGCTGGGATCCTATGAGGCAGTCGTTGAACAGGCTTCGAAATTTTCTGCAGGAGGGACGTTGTGACTAACAAGCAGTCGTTTCCGGTGAAGCTGTTCCGGAGTCTTTATGATATCGGTTATTACGCGGAGGTTTTAAGACAAAAGACATCGAAGGCTGTTAAATACGGCATTTTGGTGGCTCTTTTTTTCGGAAGCCTATCAATGATACAGCCTCTGGTAGAATGGAATCGGACCATTGATCAGATTTTAGTGGACATGGAGCTCCATCTCCCACCGTTTACTATCACAAACGGGAATCTGGTGAGTACATCGGATATCCCCTATGCGCTGAATATGGAAGGACTGGCTATTGTAGTGGATCCCAGGGATGAAGTGACTCCGCTTCAGGCGGAAGCGGGATTCGGATTCTATCTTACAAAAAACAGGATGATTGTAAAAAACGGCATCAATTCCGGTCAAATTCTGGCCTATCAGGATTTTCTCAAAGAGTCTTTCGGTAAAGAGGATCTGAAGCTGCTGGTTTCCACCATGCGTTTCGGAGGATGGCTCATGATTCCGATCGGTGCCTTATATGGAGTTCTGCTTCTGTTCCTGAGTGCCGCGATAACCATGTTCTACGGGCGAGTGATATACGCATTCTCCAGAAAGGTCATCTCATACCGTGACAGCTTTGTGGTGGCGATTCATGCTCAGGTCCTGACAGGGACCGTTTTCCTGATGTCATCCATATTCCTGCTGGAGCTTCCTCTTCTTTATCCGATGTGTCTGATATTGATGGGTTTCTACTACTTGAAACTGTCCAGATGGGATGAAAAGGCCCAAAAATAGAACGATCTGTTCAATCCTTAGAAATAACAAACGCCCTGCCTCAGTTCACAATTATACTGATGCAGGGCGTTTCAAGTGTGCATTTTAGAGATTTACATCATCACCAGCATCAATGGTCAGTGTATCTATGGTAACCGTACCATCCTTGATGCTGAATTCGATATCGGCATCCGCAGCTTCATCCCATAGGTCGTCACATATATCCTGAAGCAGTTCTTCCTGATTGCTGTTGGAAAGATCATCCCAGTCATCGCTGTCAATATCGACCTTCACTGTGATTTCATCTACGTCGCCGCTCAAGGAGAACTGAAAGTCAAGACTTTCGTAATCCCAATAGTCATCGTTAAGTGCATCTTCGAGTGCATCAAGGTCCAGATCGTCCAGGGAGACATCATCGTCCGCTTCGACAGAGAACCTGTCTAAAAGGGAAGTGCTGTCCTTGACTGTACCGACGATGTCGGCATCCTCGGCCTCATTCCAGATGTCATCGCAGATATCCTGAAGCAGGTCTTCTTTTTCAGTGGCCGTCAGCGTGTCCCAATCGACATCGTCAATGGTTATCTTCAGGGTGATTTCTTCATTATCCCCGGACAATGAGATGGAGAGATCAAGACCCTCAAAATCTTCATAGTCGTCGTTCAGATCATCCTCGAGATTGTCAAGATCCACGTCATCAGCAGAATCCTCTGCTGCGGCCAATTGGGCTTCCAGGGTCTTGACCTTGTTCTGCAGTTCCGTGATCTGAGTGTTCCTGCTTGCGATCTGCTGCATGTAGAGGGTTTCCATCTGAGAGATTCCACTGGTGATAAGTACTTTTTTGGAGATATTATCCCAGACGATCTTCTTATCGCCGAAGGAATCCATAAGCATCCTTAAAGGGACATAGGTGGTGCCGTCAACGATGAAGGGCTGGTTAGTGGATGTGAGAATCTGGCTGTTGTACAGGATCTGAACCCCGTAATTGGCTTTGAGATATTTTTCGCTCCCGGCTGCCAGGGTGGGCGGCGCTGCAATTGCAGCAACCAATAACAGAATCAGTGTGATCAGTGCGAATCTACGTTTCATAATCGAGCTCCTTCCTGAATACAGGTTTGATTTTTTATATCTGATTCATTGTACCTCAGTCAGAGACTCTTTTGGAGCTTGTTCAATAAAGTCATAAAAACTTCATAATTGAAGAACAGGTGATGGTCAGCCCTTCTGATTGATCCGTGATTTCTGTACTATAGAAGCTGCATTGGAATTGCTGGGTTGCATAGTATTGCCTGTGTTAATTCGTATTCCGCTGATGACTGAGAATGCTCTCTCAAAAAGACTCATCCCTGGCAGAAACACAGCATCGAAGAAGTCCTGTCTGTTACGGATAGCTTTCTTGAAAAAAGCACCATCGAATTCCAGCTGATTGATACCCACGATGCTGATGCCCATTCTCTCAAGATTGAATTGCTGACGGGCCAGCAGGTCACTCAGTACTTCGGAATGCATGGTATGGTATGCCCGGTCTAAGGTCAGGACTGAGGCGGTGGTTTGGTTGAATTGTTTTATCAGCTCACGTATCTGACCAAGAAAGCCTTCCGGATCCTCCTGAAACGATTGAATCAGATCCTTGAGTTTATTCTCGCGGGCGTGCAATCGATTGTATGCGTTCTGCGTGAGATCCGTATGGGCATGAAGGGTATCCATATCGAACATAAAAGAAGGTTTTTGATCGTTAATTTGGTTGGCAACAGGATGAATAGGCTCAACTGCATCGATTACGGAGAAGATGGGTGTATACCGAAGTGTTTTGAGGTATTTGTTTCTTGATTCATCCCTTTTGATGGGTGACTTTCGCTCTATACCGTCCATGGCGTTCCCTCCAGTCTTTGTAAATAATATCGGCAGATTATCCGGGAACTTAATCCATATGCCAGGTATTTGTACCCGGTATTTGCTTAGAAGGTTCACTGATGTGGTAATATTATAGATATGCCTGGAAATTGTCAAGGATGCCAACCGACGGATAAGGGGTGTTGCTATGGAACAGGAACTGGCGAAAAAAATATATCAGGAAATACACAGTAATCTTCTCAGCAGCCGGGTAATCAAGCGTTACCGCTTCAATCAGGACAGGCTTGAATATTTGCTTAAGGATGACAGCTTCACTGAAAAACTGATTCATATGATCAGACAGAAGGATTACTCATGTTCCGCAACACTGGGGATCTGCAGGGGTCTCCTTTTTGAGCTGTCCGGCGGTAAGCAGCCTGAAAACTGGCTGGATTACATTTATAACTATGCTCTATCCAAGTCATTTCCCGATGCCGTTCAAATCCCTCTCAGACCTGAATTTGAAAAAGCCTCTGTCGTGTATCTTGAATTTCTGAGAGTCATCTCCGAATATCAGAAGAAATCCGCGGACGGAACATTCCAATCCACCTATCCATTCGAGCCCTTGACTCAGGAAGAGGAAGAAAATCTTGAAAGTGCCGATGAGTATCGACGATTCAGAGTTTCTTTCCGGAATGACTATATTTATGAAATGATGAAGCTGAACCAGGAGGTTGCAGGATATACGACACTGGACCATATCTGCGGGGTTCATTTTCTTGCCTTGCGGGTGGCGCGGCAGCTTAAGCAGCTCGGATTCGAAATCGATCTGGGCAGGGTCTCCGGTGCCGCTGCAGGTCATGACATTGGAAAGTACGGCTGTAAGCCTGAGGAAGCAAAACGGGTCGCTTATTATCATTACTACTATACGGACGAGTGGTTCAAAGCCCGGGAAATCACATATATACGAAATGTTGCAATCAACCATTCCACTTGGGATCTTGAGTTTGAAAACCTTCCTATTGAAGCTCTTATCCTGATATACAGCGATTTTTGCGTGAAATCCCCGCGGGACAGCCGCTATCCATTCAACATGCAGTTCTACGATCTGGCTGAATCCTTTGAGGTGATCCTCGAGAAGCTCGACAATGTGGATGACGCCAAAGAGAAGCGATATAGGCGCGTATATGCAAAATTGAGGGACTTTGAGGATTTCATGAAGTATCACGGGGTTGAGGTGGATGTTCATAAGCCCATCATGACACTGAGCCGCAGGGATCCGGAAGACCGCCATTTTTCATTACTGCAGGGGTCTGTTCTTACGGACAGCTTGAAATATCAGGCAATCCGCCACAATATCGGTCTGCTGCATACCCTTCGTGATGAATCATCCTTGAATGCCGTTTTGGAGAATGCGAGAAGTCTGAAGGAAGTCAGCGGTCTCAGAGGGTACATATTCGTGCTGGAAGAATATAGCATGTACCTCACAGCTAAGCAGAAAATGACTACGCTGAATTTCCTATATGAGATGCTGGTCCATCCTGAGGAAGATATCCGGAAACAGTGCGCCGAGCTGATGGGGCGATTGCTTGCAAATTTTGATGAGGATTATCGGAAGGAACTGCCCAAGGATGTTGTACTGAAGCTGCAGGACATCACAGCAATGGACCTTCTGAAAAAATATCTGGATCTGTTCCTTTTTCCGGATCAGAAGGTCACCCTGAAGCATGCTGCATGGATAGGGCATAACCTGACTTATCTCATAAGATCGCTTTTCAATCATGGCAAGGAACAGGCGAAGCAGAGCTACATAAAGGCTGTCCTGGAAAAGTATGAAGCCAATATGATGGATATCCGTCGGATGGGCTATCTTTTGAGTGCCGTCAAATCCCTGCCTTTGGATATCTGCCATGATTCCACTGTGGTTTTTCTTTTCAATTACGTGATCCAGGCTCTCGAAAGCCCGAATTTGGATCTGCGCCTTCAGGGACTGGATTCATTCATGAGTCTTGCCTCACGGATGAATGAGGATATTCGAAGGAAAATGCAGTTGGGAGGGTTGCTTGAGAAAGAGCTGCAATTACCCTCTAATCCTGCAATCCGCAATATAAGACTGAAGATCGCACAGGTCCTGGAACTGGACCCAGTACTCATTGACTCGCTGATGCACGCGAATGATCAGGATTTTGCCGTGGTTTCAGAGCTGTTTCTTAGCAATCTGAAGGCAGCTACGTCAGAACAGGTTAAAATGCAGCAGATTGAGATTCTGTACCGTCATTCGGTTGAAAAGAAAACCGAGGAACGGTTCTATACAGCCATGCACTTTTGCAACCTATTGAAGGTCAGTGCATTTGAAACAGTACGGAATTATGCCGGAGCTTCACTGGTACGCCTTAATGATCACTTGTCCTTTGAACAGCGTAACGACATCGTGGTCGAGCTGTGGAAGGCACTTGAAATTGAGCGATACCAGTTTACGAAATACATTCCGGACTATTTGGGACAGATCATCCTTCAGCTCGATGAGAAGGAGATTGAGGAGATCCTGGATGATCTTCATGACAAGATGAAGAAGGCCAGCTCGCAGATCTGCATGCTGATTCTTAAGACGCTAGGCGTTGCCCTAGTGCATTATCAGCTGATGGTCAGCCGGGAATCCTCCAAATTGCCGGAGCGGTTCCAGAAACGGATCATGGGGATACTGCTCAATGGTCTGGCTCACTTCGACTCAGAGGTTCATCGATCGGCAGTCAGTGTTTTCGGAAGGGATATTTTCGGATCCCCATTACTGACCCTAGAGGAAAAAGAACCTCTGTACCGTTTAGTCGCTAAGAAATTACTGGTGATTACAGGTCTGGTCGAACAGGATACGGAGCTTACAGCTCTCAGTTATGCGGCTGCGCTCAACCATGTGTACCGTTTCGTAGCTGATTATTCCCATTTCATTGGCATCCTGAAGTTTTCAATACCCGAACGGATCGCATTTTTTCCGGGCGCATTCGACCCCTTTAGTTTGGCGCACAAGCAAAGCGCTTGCGAAATCAGGGATTTGGGCTTTGAAGTCTATCTTTATGTCGACGAGTTCTCATGGAGCAAGCGAACCCAACCGAACATCATCCGCAGGCAGATCATCAAAATGACCATCGCTGAGGAGTACGGACTTTATGCGTACCCCCGGGGCCTGGTAGTGAATATAGCCAATCCCTTAGATCTGAAATCCCTGCGTAATAACTTCCCTGACGCGGATGTGCATATCGTAGTCGGCAGCGATGTCATCGCCAATGCTTCAGCCTACAGCGGTGAAGCTGATCCGGTGGGGATACAGTCATTCTCCCACATAGTCTTTCAGCGGCTTGCCAGTCTTGGCAGTGCGGAATCGGAAAGGCTGGAGGAACGGCTGAAGAATCTGAAAAAAAATGTCATCCGCATGAATCTCTCAGACAGGTATGAGACAATCAGCAGCACTCAGATCCGTACGCTGATCGACCAGAACCGTGATGTGTCGGACCTGATCGATCCCCTGGTTCAGAAATTCATCTATGAGCGCGGCTTATATCGCCGTGAGCCTCAATTCAAACAGGTCCTGATGACTAAGGCCCTGACGGTTGATATCCACAGCGAACTCAGTGAAGAGCTCCTGCGGGAAGTTTGTGAGCTGTCGCGGATCCGTTATGAAAAATTGACAGCCATACTCAGTGATGCAAAATATGAACATTCCACGAGAATCCTGACGATCCGCAGTCATGAGAAGGAAGGGGTGTTATTAGGGTTCAGCCTGTTTCACTGGCTGAGAGCAAGCAATATTTATAAGGAATTCAAGAATCAGGCGATCTGCGATTACATCTATTCAAAATCAATGGGTCGGATAATTGTCATTGACGGGCTCTATATTCATCCGGATCATAATCTTGAGAACATGGAGCAGATGCTCCTTACAGAGACACTGGCAGCAACTATTGCAAAGGATTATACCTATACCATCTACCGTAATCTGTTGAGCAGGCGGATGACGCCTCAGTTGAAGGAAGTTCTGGAGCTTCAGGGTTTCGTAGAAATCATTGATGATGAAGAACAACAGAGCGTGTACGCTGTCAACATGTCATCACCATGCACGCTTATTTTCGACGCCCGTGCTGCCATCAAAGACCCATACCGCCAGGAATTCCTTATGGTAAGAGCATTCCAGCGGACACGAAAACGTCTGCAGCAGGCATTGACAGAGCTATACCCCGGCAATCTGGTCCTTAGCTTCGATCGGACGATGATGTACGAGCATCTGATAAAGAAAATATGCGATGAGAATGGTGTAAGCACCATACCGACAGAACCGAGAAAACTGGGACCACTGATGTGCGTGCCTTACGGCGACATTTTCAAAAGGTGGATCCTTCCGAACACAATTACAAAGGCATTTCATACAGAGCGTTACTATACTCCTGATGCAAAGCGTTTTCAGGTTGAAGCCTACCCCCATTATCTGAACATAGATACCCAGGTGGAAACCTTAAAATCCTTCAACCGTCAGCTGATTCTGGTGGACGATCTGCTGGATAAGGGTTACAGGCTCCAGGCAATCCAGCGGGTCTTGCAGAAAAAGAACGTGGAAGTGAAGAAGGTAATTGTCGCTATCCTGTCAGGACGCGGAAAATCAATGATAGAAGGGGAGGACAGAGAGGTGGACTGCGCTTATTTCATCCCACGACTCAAGGTGTGGTTCAATGAAAGCCATCTTTATCCCTTTATCGGTGGAGATACATTGTGGCGGGGCAGCTCCAATGAAATAAGCATTCTCCCTACCGTCAACCTGATCATGCCGTATGCCTGGCCATCATACATCAAAGGTGCCAGCAAAGAGTCCATTTTCAAGCTTTCGGTGATCTGCCTTGAAAACGCGATTGAAATAATGGAGGCACTGGAAGAGGTTTATCTTGTAGCCCATGAGAGAAACCTCACCCTGGCACAGCTCGGTGATGTAATGATTTCTCCGAGATACCCGGACCGCGGAAATGATCTGCAGTACGATTTTGCCAAGAAACCATCTGCATATCTGAAGTACGACCTTGAATCCCTTTTAAGGTTCAAGGATGCCTATATTGAAAAGTGAGGAAACCATGTTCATATATGAATTCAACGATGACCTTATAATCAGCATGACTCCATATCCTGATGGACGGTTGATCCCAGAGGAAGCCGCCGGAGCATCGGCCAGGAGGATACTTTTTCTGAACCAGAACCTGAGCAGGAATGAGAGAATTGCCTTCAGAGTGAGCCACAGCTCACAGCTTGGGATTCACATCGAGGATGAAACCATGATCTGGCAGAATCCTGCGCCAGATCTCTGGCCTGACTGGTTACTTTCTGCAATTCAGGCAGGACGCGTCATATCGGTCAATACTGCCCATCCGGATTGGGAGGATGGAATCAATCATTTTGAAAGGAAGACATGGCGGATTCACGTGGCTGGTCTGGGGGATGTGGGCGGAACGCTCCTCACGGGGCTCAGGCTGCTGGGGCACGGTGATATCAGGGAGTTGGGACTGTATGATCCGGATCCTGCAAAATGCCAGCGCTGGTACCGGGAAATCGGTCAGATATGCACCCCCTTTGAAGCCGACGATATGATTGTTACGATAGTTGAACAAGAGGAGCTCTTCGACTGTGACATGTTCGTATTCTGCGCAAGCCGCAGTGTTCCGCCCCTCGACCAGAAAGTGACAGATGTACGGATGGTACAGTTTGAAGGAAATTCAGGAATACTGAAGCCTTATGCTCAGCGGGCTGTGCAGGAGGGCTTCACAGGGATTTTCGCTGTTGTCTCTGATCCAGTGGATCAGCTTTGCCAGTTTGTTCAGAAAATCATGACGGAAACCGCCGCTAATGAAAAGCTCATCCCACTTAAGGCAGACCAGATCCGAGGGTACGGCTTGGGCGTCATGAATGGCAGGGCTTCCTGGTATTCCCGCCAGAACCCTGAATTCAAAGAATATCTGACAGAAGGGAGAGCATACGGCCCCCATGGGAACGGTCTGATAATCGCTGACAGCATAGAGAACTATGATGATGAAAAAAGCGATAGGTTGACAGAACTCACCCTTAATGCAAATTTCGAGCTGCGCAGTGCCGGTTTCAAGCCATATGTGGCACCTGCGCTCTCCTCCGGAGCCATCAGTCTTCTATGCACCATACGGGGGCAATGGCATTATTCAGCAGTCTCCCTGGGCGGATTGTTCATGGGGTGCAAGAACAGGCTGATTAACTGCATCCAGGAGACGGAATGCCCGGATATGCCGGAAAGGCTCAAAGACAGACTTCGTGCAACCTGTGCGATATTGAGGGAAACCCTATGAGCACACTTTTAATGATGGGAAGCCGAAAAGGCTCAAGAGCAATGGAATCCATGTGGAAACCCCACATTCCGGATACTGCGGAATGGTCAGACGCCTACAGCTCCGATATCGTTTATCAGAACAGGAAAATCGTATTTTTGGGAGAGCTCGACGAATTAGGGTTCTGCGAAAGCATTCATCACCAGCTGCTTGATCTTTGGAAGTCTGGAGGGCGTCAGGCATTGAAGGGGTCACAGGGGATGGTGCTCGTCTGCTCAAGCAGTGACCTATACACCAAACGTGCTGCGCAGACCATCGTGTTCTGGGCTAACCAGATGGGTTGTCGCTTTCCAGGGCATCCATTGGTGGAGAGTCTGTGGGATTTAAGCAATTTTAGAGCTTGGCAAAAGACTTCGCCTTTGAGTTTGGAAGAGATCAGAAATGAACAATGCCAAAAACTATTTACCAGATTTACAGCGTATGAACCTCCAAAAATACTCAAGCCTAAAATTCTGGCAATCCATGCCAGTTCCAATGCAACATCAAATACACTGATGCTCTGGCAGGGAATTGAACGCAATCTGCCTGAAGAGTGGGTGGAAACCAAGCATATTGAGAATGGCAGCATCGTTGATTGCAAAGGCTGCGATTTTATTACATGCATCCACTATGCCCAGCAAAAAAGCTGCTTCTACGGGGGCGGAATCATCATGAGAGATCTGATTCCTGCCATTGAAGCCGCCAATATCATCGTGTTCATTTCGCCAAACTACAACGATGCCATGTCGGCCATGCATACGGCTCTGATCAACCGCCTCACCGCTTTGTACCGGAGAATGCCCCTTTATGACAAACGCTTCTACGGCATCATCGTTTCGGGAAATTCCGGCAGTGACAGCCTGGCATGTCAACTGATCAGTGCTTTGAATCTTAATAAGGGGATGGATTTACCTCCGCATTTTGCATTGATGAAAAATGCAAACGACCCCGGGAGTATCCTCTCCGACTCGGATTATGACCTGTACACCTCTGAATTTGCTAATTCCATCCGAAATGAAGTGGGGATTTAAAATAAACTTTTGCATATGGATGAATATTGATAATGATATAACGATGTTTTTTCACTAAGAATCAAGGGTTACAGGGTATAATTGCGTATTGACACTCGGAAGCTTATCCGGGTGTTTTCTATTCCAATGATAAGGGATTAACGGCTTCTGCCATTGCCATCATAACCATGGGTGGTATAATGAAGGTGCAGATAGGAATATCTGTGGATGCTTTTAATAGGGGGATGATTCCAACACAAGCGCACATTGTCAAGCACACTCTGGTCGACACTCGAAGCATAAAGGGGATGGTTCCGACAAGGATGACGAATTGCGAATCATGTTTTGGAAGAATCAAGAGTTTGATAAGTAAAGAGTTTGATAAGTAAATTGAAGAAAGCGTTTCATGCTTCACAGAAAGACGATTTATGTTTGATGTGAGTCAGGATCGATTTATAGAAGTTCGGATTTGCTTGTGAAGGTTCAGAGCCGATTAAAAGCGGAGTAAGAATTATAGCAAGAGAGATTTGAGCTTTAAGAAAGAGTTTAAGGCAAGAGCTTTAAAGAAGAGTTTAAGGCAGCTTTAAAGAAAGAATTTAGGAAAGAGTTTCAGAAAGATTTTCAATAAGTGAAAAAGTTTGAGGTAATGAATTGAATTTGAAAGTGCAGTTGCTAAGTATTCCTTGTGCAAGAGCTAGTCACCAGAGCGAGTAAGGATTCACAGCAGTAGGCACGAGATTTGATAGGATTTGAACACGAACACATTTGAGTAACAAGGATCAAGACAGGCCGGTTCCGAAAGGAGCCGGCTTGTTCTATGCGCGCGTGTGGTACACTATTCTTGATAGAAAATAAAACGAAGCAGGGTGCCGGCTATGCGCAAGATCATGCATATACTTTCCCAAATACCTTCACAGACAGGCAGTGGCATATTTTTCGAAAATATGATCCGCCAGTGCAACCGAAATGGATACCAACAGTCTGTAATTATAGGACTGCCTTATGAAATGGCTGATTACCCAATTGAAGGAATCGAACAGGATCATATTCACGAGGTTCTGTTCGGTACGGAGCAATTGCCTTTTAAAATACCTGGAATGAGTGATGTGATGCCTTACCAAAGCTCTGTTTTTTCCAATATGAGCCTGGATTCTTTTGAACAGTATCGTAATCGCTTCAAAGAAGCGGTTGCAGAAGCTGTTTTGCAGTTTATGCCTGATGTGATTATTTCCAACCATTTATGGGTGGCAACAGCAGCAGCCTGCGAGGCAGTCGAAGGCTTGCATTTCGGAGCAGTTCTTCCAAAAACCTTTGCTGTCTGTCATGGAACAGATCTCCGTCAGATGCAGCTTAGTCCGAAGATTAAGCCCTATGTAATTACCGGCTGCAGGAATTTGGACGGCATATTCAGTCTTAACCGATATCAGTCAGCGTTGATAGGGAGGCTCGACATGATTGAACCTGATCGTATCCATTTGATTGGAACAGGTTATGACGAGAGAATATTCTATCGGAAGCAGGTTGAGATTGAGAGAAAACGGGACAGCAAAAAAATCGAGCTGGTCTACGCTGGTAAACTGGCTCGATCCAAGGGCTTGACTGAACTTATAAGATGCATGCACATACTGGATCCTGATATCTTCAGATTGACCATCGCAGGTATGGGCAGTGGTTCGGAGGCGGATGATATTCTAAGCGCCATCGATAATACTGATGTCGATATCCGTTATAAGGGTCACTTGCCGCAAACAGAATTGGCTGAGCTGTTCAGGGAATCGGATATTTTCATATTGCCATCCTATTATGAAGGGTTACCCTTGGTGGTGATTGAGGCACTGGCATCAGGAATGAAGGTCGTTGTGAATGAATTGGATGGGCTCCGTGAGTGGCTTGATAGTGATATCAATGATTCCGGCCGTGTCACTTATGTAAAGATGCCCAAGCTGATTGGCTTGGACACCTGTGATCCTGATTATGCAGAGTCGTACATCCGTGATCTTGCAACAGCTGTCATGACTTGTGCCGCTCATGGGGATAAAGAGTCAGCCAATCTCGACAGATACTATCAGGCGATTGAAACCAGGTCCTGGGTGAACGTATTCATGAGAATGGAGCGGGTTTTCCTGCTATAGGGATTGAAGCTCTCATATCCTGTTCCTGTGTGCATGACAGGTCCTATACCACCCTGTCTGACCGCTTCGATAAAGTCCCGCGTATCACGGATTATTCCCTGAAACTCAGTCGCATATCTGCCGATTTTATCAACAGTGTGAGCATCACTGGCACCTAAGGCAGGAATACTCAGCTCTGCTGCCAGGCTGTATGCGTGCAGATTATGATGCATTGGCGTACTGCCGTTAAGTGCTTCGATGCCGGACAATCCCTGAACCTTCCGAATTGAATGGCCCATTCCCCGGTTATTCTGTCTGAAGGGATGCGCGCTCATTGCAATTCCTCCAGCTCTTTGGGTCAGATCGATCAGCTGCTGTGCATGGAGTTTTTCTGTTGGCAGTATATCCAACCCGAACACCGTAATGTCTCCTTCGTAGGTTAGGATTTCAGCGCCCACGATGATGAGGAATCCGCTTTCGCGGGAATAGTCAGCAGCAAGTTCTCTGATCGCATTGCTTTCGTGGTCAGTTATGCAAACACCGTCCAATCCTATTTCTTTAGCCCTGTCCACAATCTCTGCAAGGGACATGAAGCTGTCGCTGGAATAGGTTTTTTCATGGATGTGGGTATCTATGATCATGGGGTCCTCACTTTACATAATCCGTATACTTCATTATATGACAAATGAAACCCGGCAAACATTTCGAATCATTATAACAGCCAAACGGCATATTAGAAAACTCTATTCTTAAATATATATTTGAAAGCAAATTGCCAGTACAGAGGAATTGTGGGAATATAGGAATATCAATGGAACGTTCATGAGGAGGGGCCGAGATGCAGCTTGGACTGATAGGCTTAGGTAAGATGGGGTATCCCATGGCACTTAACGGTAGGGATCATGGATTGGATGTGGTCATATACAGTGAAAACAAGGAAAAGATCGATCTTACACTGAAGGATGGATTTCAGGGATTTTCGAGTTTGGAGGATTTTGTGTCATCGCTGGTTCCGCCGCGTATCATCTGGCTGATGATTCCGGCCGGTGATCCTGTAGATGTGATGATCAGAAGGCTTATTCCTCTTCTGGAAGCCGGCGATTATATCATTGACGGCGGCAATTCCCGGTATCTGGACAGCATCAGGCGTCATCAGGAGTTGAACAGCCAGACTATTCATTTTGTGGATGTGGGTACCAGCGGTGGGACAGAAGGGGCTCGAAATGGCGCCTGCCTGATGGTGGGATGCGATGAACAGGAATATATCTATCTTGAGCCATTGTTCCTGGCTCTTAGTACAGGCAGCGGCTGCGGATGGATGGGACAGGCAGGAGCCGGGCACTACGTGAAGATGATTCATAACGGCATAGAGTACGGTATGATGCAGGCGATCGGAGAGGGGCTGCAGATACTGAGGCAAAGTGAGTTCGAATTTCAGCTCGATCAGATCACAGAGGTTTGGCAGGAGGGTTCCATTATTTCAGGGCTCCTGATGGATGTGACTGCCGAGGCTTTGAGGAAGGAGCCGGAGCTCGCGTCGGTAGAAGGAATCGTCAGCGCATCAGGAGAAGCGGATTGGACGATTCAGGAAGCTGTTCGACTCAAGGTGTCTGCTCCTGTGATTGCTGCATCCCTATTCGCCCGTTACAAATCCATGGATGCGGAACGATTCTCCGAAAAATCACTGGCGGCAATGCGTGGGGAGTTCGGTGGCCATATGATTGCACGAAGCAGGGAGGAATAATGTGAGTGCTCATTCGAACACGCTTCTTCTCTTTGGCGCTACCGGGGATCTTGCCGCAAAGAAGATTATCCCGGCACTTATCCAGTGGTACGAATCCTTTGAGCCCTATGATACGGTCTGGTGTCTGGGACGCCGTTACTTCGGGACTGAGGAATATCTTGATTTCATTGAAGCCAAGGGAGGCTTCAGACTCAGCGAAGCCCTTCGCAGGCAGGTTCGTTACCTGACCCTGGATTTCAACACACCGGAGGACTATATCAAGCTCCGCCAGGAGTTGGAAGAAATCGGCCATATTGGCGGAATCACATGCTATCTGGCTGTTAAGCCTGATGTGTTTGTAACCATCACAGGATATCTGTGCTCAACCGGGTTGTTTGAAAAAGGCAATCTGAGGCATAAGCTGATTTTTGAAAAGCCATTTGGAGAAAGTCTGGAGTCCGCGAGGTGCATTCAGGAACAGATCCTGATGGCGGCTGTTGAGGAGCAGATATACCGGATCGATCATTATCTGGGAAAGGATATGATCAGGAACATCCTGGCGCTGCGCTTTGGAAACCGTCTTTTCGAGGACAGCTGGAACGGGAGGGCGCTTTCGGTAGTTCATATCATCAGTTCCGAAACTGCAGGGGTGGAGGAACGGCTGGATTATTATGACCGTGCCGGTGCCATCAACGATATGATACAGAGTCATCTGCTTCAGCTTATGGCTTTGGTTGCCATGGATGCACCTCTTGATTTTGAAGCGGAGA
The DNA here is from genome assembly GCA_964511875.1 of uncultured Peptostreptococcaceae bacterium. GTDB lineage: Bacteria > Bacillota > Clostridia > Peptostreptococcales > Acidaminobacteraceae > CAZEHS01. The sequence continues at coordinate 12,718 of CAZEHS010000015.1, read as the reverse complement.
GCATTCGAAAAAGAAAAATCGAAATACTTAACAGAATAGAACTGTCAAAGACCGACCAGGTGATTGTAGGACAATATCAGGGGTATCGTGAAACAGGTCCTGAGTTTTCCAAATCCCATACAGAAACCTATGTCAGGGTAAATCTTAGAGTGGATCTTCCGGAGTGGGATCATACCAGGTTCACCTTAGAGACCGGTAAAAAAATGAACGAGAAACGTGTGGAAATCCTCCTGGAGTTCAGGCCGAACCCACTCAGCATAAAAAGGAATGAATTCCTGGATGTGGAACCCAATCAGCTCGTGATTCAAATTTATCCGATAGAAGGGGTTCATCTGCGTTTCAATTCCAAAGCACCCGGTTTTGATTTCAAGATGGAAACAGTGGATGCGGAGTACTGTCACTCCTGCAGAGTAATCGGTAATAAGCCGGAGGCGTATGTAAAGCTGTTGATGGATGTGCAGGCAGGTGATAAGACACTGTTCGCCGGGTGCGACGAAATTGAGCTCCAGTGGCGTATTGCTGATCGGATAAGGGATGCAGCCCTGAAGACTGACCTCTGGATATACCCTGAGGGCATCCCTGTCATGTCATGAAGGATTCAGAGAAATAATCTGTGAAAACAAGATCATGAAGGTGGTAAGAGCACATGCTCAAGGAGCTTTTCGAAGATAAGAAATTCTATGCCCATATGTTGAGCATCGCTGTGCCGATCGGCCTGCAAAATCTCATTTCATCCTCTCTGAACATGGTAGATACCGTCATGATCGGAGCTCTGGGAGAACAAAGCATTTCTGCAGTGGGATTGGCAAATCAGATATACTTCCTGCTTATGCTTTTCCTTTTCGGAATCAACAGCGGCATCGCCATCTATATCGCACAGTTCTGGGGAAAACAGGATGTAAAGAGCATACATAAGACAATTGGCTTCAGTTTACTGGGAGGTTTCCTTTTAAGTCTCCCGTTCTTTATCGGAGCGGTGTTCTTTCCCAGTCAGCTCATGGGGATTTTCACAGCAGACCCGTCAGTCATTCGGGATGGGGCTGTATATCTTAGAATCACAGGCTGGAGTTATCTGCTGATGGCCTTTTCCTTTTCTTATTCCATTGCATCAAGAAGCGTCGGTGAAGCAAGGCTCCCGGTGGTTGCAAGCGCTATTTCGCTGCTTTTCAATACCGTTCTCAATTATCTCCTGATATTCGGTGTATTCGGCTTTCCAGCTCTCGGTGTTGCCGGCGCGGCGATTGCAACGGTCATATCCAGAGCCATCGAGCTGGGCATCATCGTGGGGGTCATCTATACGAGCGACCATGTCCTTAAAAGTCCGATAAGAGAGTTGATTCAAATCAATAGGGCATTTATCAGACCCATCCTGCGCACCGTTTTTCCGGTTGTGCTGAACGAAGGCTTCTGGGCAATCGGAATGACGCTGTATGCGGTAGCTTATGCAAGGAGCGGAACGGATGCCTATGCAGCGGTACAGATTGCCGGTACGGTGGAGCGGCTGTTTTTCATCTTTACTTTCGGCCTCGGATCTGCCTGTGCGGTAATGATCGGCAATGAACTTGGGGCCAACCGGATTGAAGAAGCCAAATCCTATGCGAAAAGGTTCGTCCGTCTGGGAGCTGTGAGCAGTGTAGTGATAGGTCTGATAATGGCGTTGATTGCAGGTCCTTCAACCTATCTTTTCAATGTTTCACCATCGATCAGGTGGGCGGCTACTCTGATTCTTCTTGTGAACGCGTTCACGATGATCCTTAAAATGACAAGCACGATCCTGATCATTGGCATCTTCCGCGGGGGAGGAGATACCACGTTTTCTTTTCTCCTGGAAATGTGCTGTGTTTATCTGATAGGTGTTCCATTGGCGTTTGTTGGGGCATTGGTTCTCAAGCTTCCTATTTTCATCGTTGTCCTTATGGTTTCTATTGAGGAACTTGTTAAGACAATCATCGGATTATACCGGGTAAAAAGCGGAGTATGGGCTAGAAATCTGGTGGAGCAGCTGGAATAACTTTTTGTAACAATTTAACTAATTCTTCGGTATACTGTTCATATTATTAACCGTATTCAAGGAGGAATCATGTCATTATTCACACCGGTTTTAGGTGCATTAGGGCTGCTCACTGCATGGCACACATGGAATCTCGGTAGAGATGTCCTTGCTCGAAAAAGTGATTGGGAGCAAGAGACAAGTTTCATCACTGCAGGTCTCATTGGTTTTTTTGCGAATTTTCTTGATACATTAGGTATTGGTTCTTTCGCACCATCCACTTTTCTATACAAGAGCCTGAAGCAGGTCAAGGACCGTATCATTCCTGGAACACTGAATGTTGCCAACACGATCCCAACTGTAGTGGAGGCTTTGATTTTCATCACAGTCATCGAAGTGGAGCCTGTAACGCTGCTGACAATGATTGCATCTGCAACTGTCGGCGCCTGGTTCGGTGCCAGTATCATCTCGAAACTGAATACGAAAGCCATCCAGAAAACCATGGGTACATCCCTGTTCATAGTGGCATTCATCATGCTGGCAGGTAAAATGGAGTGGTTTCCGATCGGAGGAGAGGCTATCGGTCTGGACGGAATAAAACTGATTGTCGGAATAGGCGGGAACTTCCTTCTGGGTGTCCTGATGACGGCTGGCATAGGGCTATACGCCCCCTGCATGGCTTTAGTTTACTTCCTGGGAATGTCGCCCAAGGTTGCTTTTCCAATCATGATGGGTTCCTGTGCCTTTTTGATGCCGGTGGCATCATCAAAATTCATAAAGGAAGGCGCATACAACAGAAAGGCGGCTATGGCGATCTCGGTTTTAGGATCGGCTGGGGTTCTGATCGCTGCATTCATTGTTAAATCGCTGCCCCTTGATATGATGAAGTGGCTGGTGATGGCAGTTGTCCTTTATACATCCGTGATCATGCTGAAACAGGGATTCAGCGGTGATGGAGAGGACCCTAAAAAAGCAGTCATATGATGATAGACCAAACGTTCCCGATGCTCAAGGAACGTTTTTTTTCTATCAACCATTGATTGAAAACCATTGAAAAAGGGAATAATAGCTACGAGAATGAGTCAATCTGCCCAGTTGCTTCGTATGAATTGAACGAAATTAACTCTTGATCACAAGGGAACGTGGACTTATGATATCTCAACCGATATGATGGGTTGGGAAACAAAAAAGGGGGATTCAAATGTCAGGAATCAGATATGCTTATCAGAACTCAGGGGTCACAAAAGATGAAATAATGGGTATTGAAAGCGAAATAAAGGCTGCACATTCGAAACTGCATGATAAATCGGGAGCAGGCTCTGATTTTTTGGGTTGGCTTGATCTGCCGGAAACGATGGACAAAGAAGAATACGCCCGATTGAAAAAAACGGCATCACGAATCCGTGAAAATGCAGATGCGCTGGTGATCATAGGAATCGGCGGATCCTACCTGGGATCAAAGGCGGTCCTGGATGCACTTTGCCATCCATTCCACAATCTTTTGGATAAGGAACAGCGTAAGGCGCCTGAAATCTACTTTGCCGGTCATCAGATCAGCAGCAGTTATACGACACGTCTGCTTGAGCTTCTGGAAGGAAAGTCTGTTTACGTGAATGTCATCTCAAAATCAGGAACTACAACAGAGCCGGCTTTGGCTTTCAGGCTGCTTCGTGAATTCATGGAACGTAAATACGGTAAAGACGGCGCCAAAGACAGAATCGTCGCAACAACAGATAAGGCACGGGGAGCTCTGCGGGAGCTTGCTATACAGGAAGGCTATGAAACTTATGTGATTCCCGATGATGTGGGGGGGCGTTTCTCCGTTTTCACGCCGGTCGGACTTCTTCCTCTGGCTGCAGCCGGAATCGATACGGATGCATTGATGGCCGGTGCCCTTGAGGGTCAAAAACTATACAGCAATACGAATATTTCAGAGAACCCCTGCTATCAATATGCAGCTGTCAGGAATCTTCTTCATCGGAATGGGAAAAATATCGAGATCATGGTCAATTATGAGCCGGGACTCCATTTCCTGTCCGAGTGGTGGAAGCAGCTTTTCGGTGAGAGCGAAGGAAAAGAGGGGAAAGGAATTTTCCCTGCAGCAGTTGATTTTTCAACGGATCTCCATTCCATGGGGCAATATGTACAGGATGGACAGCGGATGTTGTTCGAGACAGTCCTTAAAATCGATACGGATCTTTGTCCACTGACGATTCCACAGGATCCGGATGATCGTGATCAACTGAATTTCATCGCCGGACAGACCATGGACCATGTGAACACAAAGGCGTTCGAAGGGACCCTTCTTGCACACGTTGATGGGGGAACGCCTTGCGGCATTCTTCATTTGGAAAAGCTGGACGCATTCACCTTGGGTGAATTGATGTACTTCTTCATGAAAGCCTGTGGCATAAGCGGGTATGTGTTGGGAGTGAATCCTTTCGATCAGCCTGGCGTAGAAGCTTATAAGAAGAACATGTTCGCTTTGCTCGGCAAAAAAGGTTATGAAGGGCTGCGCAGTGAGCTGATGGCAAGAATTTAGGGGGAAATATGACAATCGGGATCGATCTTGGCGGTACAAACATCGCTGCGGGCTTGGTGGATGAGGAAGGGAAACTGATTCATGCCATTAAAAGGCCTACAGACACCCATAGGGGCAGAGAAGCGATCGTGACTGACATGTGTGAAATGTGTATGGAGCTGGTTGCTGAAGCGCTGGCAATGGGTCTCTCCAGACCGACAGCAGTCGGCGTTGGTGTACCATGTATCGTAGACAAATCCATGGCATTCATACACACCGCTGCGAACCTCGGATCAGGGTGGGTTGATGTACCGCTGAAACGACTGATGGAAGACATAACAGGTCTTAAGGTGTGGCTGGACAACGACGGCAACCTGGCCGGTCTTGCCGAGCATCAGGTCGGTGCGTTGAAGGGTGTTGAAAACGGCTTGCTTCTTACTTTAGGAACCGGCATTGGGGGCGGCTTCATACTGAACGGTAAATTGTTCCGCGGATCCTACGGTCTTGCTCCTGAAGTAGGGCATATGATAATAGGTGAAAACTTTTATGATTGTAACTGCGGAAAGAATGGGTGCTTTGAAACATTCGCCTCCGCGACAGCAGTGATCCGATACGCTGAAAAGCTGGTGCGGGAAGATAAGCATCCATCATCCAGTCTTCATCATGCAGCCGAGATGGGCCATCTGAATGCGCACACTATTTTTGAAGCAGCTAAGGCCTTTGATCCAATCGGGCTGGAGGCGGTCGATCGGCTTACAACGTATCTGGCAATCGGAATCGTGAACCTCATCAATCTCCTTGATCCGGAGGTTATAGCCCTGGGCGGTGGTGTGGCCTATGCTGGGGATTTCCTGTTGGATCAAGTGAAGCTTAAGGTATCAGACAGACTATTCCTGAAGGATTTTCCGACTGCACGGTTCGAACTGGCCAAAATGGGAAACAATGCAGGCATCATCGGCGCAGCAATGCTTGGCCGCATGATGACCGGATGAAGCGATCCTTGGCTTCAGGTGGAGTTTCAACTCCATCTGAAGCTTAGTAGAGCGGATCCAGGGCCTCTACAGTTCTCTACTCCCGCTTTAGAAGCGGAGTCTTAGAACTGTTAGGCATCGGATAGAGAATGGACTAACAAGCTCCGATATTCTGGGGCTTGTTTTTTTAACGGTTTGAATGACATAGCGGGGGTATATATGAATCATTAAAAGTAAGCATGTAAAAGGAGGAAGTCTATGATATGCCGCTTAAGATGATTATTGCAGATGACGAACCGAAGACTCAATATGAACTGAACCAATGGTTCAAATTGTCGACCCGTGATATCGAAGTCAAGGGGATAGCTCGGAATGGAACCGATCTTATCCAGCGTTGTCGAGACCAAAAACCGGATATTTGCCTGGTTGATATAAGTATGCCGCAGCTTGGAGGAATTGAGGTCATCGATAAGATCCGAAATTTGCTCCCTGAAGCCAAGCTGATCATCGTCAGCAGCAGGGAAGATTTAGAAAGTGCAGGACAGCTTGTTGCAGGTGGGGTCGCTGCATATATGCTTAAGCCTGTGGATGATAAGACAATGATTCATACAGTGAGAAAAATTTCTGAGATCATCCGAAAAAATCGCAGCAGCAAGATACTCTACGAACCTGGATATGGAAATCTTCGCGAAGAGAAAGCGCTGATGTTTGAACCTTTTGTTCATAAAATACTCTTGCATCAGTATTCACCAGAAGACCTGAAGTATATGCTTCAGGAACTGAACCTGCAGGGAAAAGGACCGCATTCCCTATTGCTGATTAACCACCCTGCATTTGAAGTGAACTCTGCAAAAATTTCAGATACAAAGGAGAACGTATCAGCTCTCCATCGTGCCCTCGGGAAGGTGTTGAATATTGACAAGGAAATACTGTGGGCATCGATCACTCCCCGCAGGTCGCTATGCATCGTCAAGAACACCTCCGATGAAGTCATCAGAAGAATCCCGAAACTGACCCTTGAATCCGCCGGCAAGAAACTGGGAATTGAATTGCATCTGGTCAGCGGTACGATTCAATCATTTGAAGACGAATTCCAAACCGTATACAGTGAACTCTCAGAAATATTGGATAATGAGATGAAGGTCTCTCCAGTAATTAAAACGGTCATTAACCTGCTTGAAAATGAGTTCATGAATAAAAAACTGAGCTTAAACATGGTTGCAAAGGATCTTCATATCAGCCCCCAATACCTGAGCCGTATGTTCAAGAATGAAATCGGAATGAGTTTTTCTGAATACCTGATACAGACCCGCATATCCAATGCCATCCAATTGATGCTCTCAACGAATGCTTCTATTTTTGAAATATCGGACTCCGTTGGATACCGATCTCAACACTATTTTTCTACAGCTTTTAAGAAAGTGACAAACAGCTGTCCGAAAGCATACAGGGTAAAGCAGGAAAATCTATAAAAGCCAGGTGCCAACTTCACGATCTCAAAACCCTCACATTCAGCATGCGGGGGTTTTTCATGTCTTCATCCTTCTAAGCTATTATGACAATGACGACAAAAGATGGAAAGCATTGTTAACAAAGAAATGTTATCAGGTAATAAAGGTTATATTTTTATACACTCAGTACAAAAAATCATAAATACTCCATAGTCGTTTGAGTCTATACTCATGTATATGCGAGTATAGATGTATTGAAGGAAAAATTATTCACCCATACAGGAAGGGGGGACAGTTTGAGAATACTAATTGTAAAAGATTACATCCAGAGCAGGAAATACCTGCTTCGATTCTTGTCTCAAGTCGGTGACTGTGATGTCGTGACTGACGGCATTGAAGCCATCGAATTCTTCATGTCATCCCTGGATAAGAAATGTTACTATGATATCATCTGTCTTGATGTATCCCTTCCGCAAAAGTCGCAGAAGACCATCCAATCGCTTGAATGTGAATGGAATGTTCCATTAGTTAAACGCGCTAAGATCATCCTGACTTCGGATCTGAGCGATGCCATATTCTGTAATTCTTCTTCTCCGACATATTCAGAAAAGTTCTCAATCAAGCCGATTGATACTGAAAAGTTCAGAGAAGTGATGATCCAACTGGGTTTAAAAGAAGATTGGGTCTGATTTCTAAACCTTCCCCTTGAATATCCTCCAAAGATTCACTATAATAGTGTAGTCAGACTTCTTACATGGAGAGATGTCCGAGTGGTCGAAGGTGACAGACTCGAAATCTGTTGAGCCGAAAGGTTCCTAGGGTTCGAATCCCTATCTCTCCGCCAAAAGAAATGAGTAAAATGAACGTCTCTAGCAATTGCTGGGGGCGTTTGTTTTTATGCATTTTCAAAAAAAATATACATTTGGGGCCATTTTGGGGCCCAAACCATAAAAAGGCCCCAAGAATCAGCACATAAAAAGAAAGAGAACTCTGCATGAGTTCTCGGAGTAATCAGCCATTTCTTCGCTTCAGGAGATTAATCTCCAATGCGTTTGAGGCGGCTTTTTTGTTGTTTTCAATTGCGTGGGCATAGATATTGGCTGTCGTTGATTTCTGAGAATGTCCGGCAATATCTCCAGCAGTAATCAAGTCGAATCCTCCGGCAATCATATTGGATACCGCCGTGTGGCGGAGCCCATGAAAACTGAGGTGGGGCAGTTTATGCTGTTTTATGAAGCGGGCGAACCAGCTGGTGATCAGGTAGGGCTTGATAGGGTTTTCAAAGAGATCCGTCAGCACAAGCCTGTCGCGGTTATACTTGTTTCCTACCTCTACGGTCCGTCCGGACAGGGAGTCCTTATAATCAAGATACTCTTCAAGCAATGACACCACGTATTCCCCCAAATTTACCGTTCTCGCCGATTTGTCCGTTTTGGGCTCCGAGTATACGAACCCATCGGTTTTAGACCAATACAGGGTCTGGGCCACCGTCAGGGTACGCTTTTCAAAATCAATGTCCTGCCAACGCAGACCAAGCACTTCACTTCTTCTCAGAGTTGTGAATATGGACAGCGTTCCTGCAATTCGGTAGTGCATCCATTCAGGTGGAATAGTCTCCAGGGCAGCTAGAAATTTTCCGGCCTGTTCAGGATCATAAAACGCAGCCTCTGGGGCCTTATACCTTGGAGGCCTGACGCTGGCGCATGGATTCGACTGGATAACCTGCCAGTACACCGCAGTGGAAAGCATCGACCTCAGTACCTGAAAACAATACTTGAGGGTTCTGGGCTTCATCTGATCATCAGAAAGCTTATCCATGAATTTGATGATGTCCTGGGGGCGCAGATCCCGAATCTTGATGTTTCCAAGATAGGGGAGAATGAATTCGTTGAGCTTTTTCTTGTATTCATCTTGGGTACTGCTGGCTAGTTCAGCCTTAACGTGATGTGTGAACCATTCCTGAGCAAAGGATGCTACAGTGGCTCCCATCATGGCTGAGGTTTGTTTTCCCTGGTCAATCTCAACTTCAAACTCACGGGCAATTTTCTCAATCTCTTTTGGCTTCAAATCGCCGGTTACAAGCTTTCGGTGCTTGATCAGCCTGCCGTTCTCCTGCCGCTTCACGGTAATTCTCCAGCCTTTTCCTCGCTTCTCAATATAGGCCATACTAATCACCTCCCACATTCATCCGATCATCTATCGTAGCATCATTCCGTAAGACCAGATTACAGCGAATCTGAAAAGGGGCCCTATGTCTACAGATCAGCTTAAAAAAAATGCCAAGCCCCAATACATGCCTTTTATACTCAAACCAGCATCCGAGTGGTGATAGTCATCAAGAATTCGCTTTTATTGAATGCTTCAACTTGATCTTCTCTATCAATATACGAACCTCCGCTATCTCTTCTTCGGTAGGGTATTCTCCGTTTGCCATGTTGAAATGAATCGTTTCTGTTGGCCAATTGCGCACATATGTGTTGCCAAGCAAATAATCAACGGAGCATTCGAAGAGTTCACTCATCTTTTTTGACCTTTTTTCTAGCGGAATGATACCTCCTGCCTCATAGGTGTTGATTTTTTCTTCATCTACGCCTAGGTGATCAGCCAGTTCAGCAATAGTCATCTCATATTCTCTGCGTAATTCCTTGATCCTGTTCATGGGGATCCTCCTTCTAGGTATTAGGTATGTACAAAAGGTGTTGCATCACGTTAAAAAGCTTCATACAGATACACATCCGGCAGGTTAGTAAGTACAAGGCTCTTGCCATTTGCCAGGTTCCAGGTATGCTGTATGGCAGCCATGGCCTCCAGCTTTGTTACAATCATATGTTCCTCCACATCAAAGATATGCGAGAGCTCGGGCATTGTTATAAGTTTCAGCCTGTCCAACACGGCCAGCAGCATATCTGTAGGAATCATAAAATTTGCAGCCCACCGGTGGGCTTTCAGTTCGGCCCGTTCATATTTGATCAGACCTTGAATGCTGGCACGGCGCCGGGTTACTGAATCCCAGTTGCAGGTGTAATAGTGGCCAATTTCCTCGGCCAGCACCGTTCGGAACAGCCGCTCATTCAATACAATGCCTTCGTCAATCAGGATGTAAAAGATTTTGCCAATGAAGTGGTACATTCCGTCAAGAATATTTGGCAAAGGTTGGTACACCAATTCAATGCCTTCATCTTCAATAATCTTAAATAGCTTATCTGTTTTAACCATTCCATCACCATTTTTTAAGACATGTTTCCGGGTTTGTAAAAAAAGTGGAGTAGGGGTGTCTATATTATAGCGAACATATGTTCTTTTGTGAAGATGGTTGCGAAAATGTTTCGTAAAGTGAAAGACTAAGTTCTAGTTTGCATGAGTAAATTCCAGAGTGTAGAAGTTACACTTACAAAAAATAAAACCGCCTGTCCTGGAAGGATGGCGGTGGGGGGGCTGCATAATTCGACTTTTGAGTGATTCGCTGGGAGTACTGCTATTTGACAATCAATTTGCCATTCATATCACTATGACCTGATCCACAAGGCACACTGCAATAAAACTCGAATGTACCCTTTTGATCTGCTTGAATAGTAACCGTTTGGGTTTCGCCGCCGTTAACGATCACATTGACATTATATGCATCAATACTAAAGCCATGTGTTGAATCTTTTGAAGTCAAGGTCAAATGGATCACATCTCCTTGGTTGACCTCAATAATATTAGGGTCAAAAGCAAATTTTGAGAGCTCCATGGTGATGTTATGTTCAACACCTGACGAGGCGCCTTGACTCGTTGTTGACTCTTGTGCTTGCGCTTTATCACTTGTACTCGGTTGATTTCCAGCAGCACACCCAACTAGAAGAACTAATACGCTTAAGAAGATCAACAGTTTTATTTTCATATTTAAATCTCCTTTTGATAATGCTTCCTTAATTCAGTCAACTTTAGAATTCTTTGTTTTTCAATTGTTTACGAAGAATCGCCTCTTGGAAAAGATGGGTTCCGTAATTTGTAGTGGTTTTTGAAAAGTGATGAATCGAAGGGTGCAGCATAGAACCTCCAATATAACGAATGAAAACTTTTTTTCACATAGTGGTTATTTCGAATCAATTGATTGTTATTATGACATCTCCCTTCTTATGCCCTTGATCAACGTATCTATGAGCATCCACCATTTGCGCCATCGGATAAACCCTGTCTATGTGTGGTTTCAAATATCCGTCTTCTACAAGCTTTTTCAAATAATTTATCATTTCAGCATTTGGTGAAAAAGTCCCACCAATCATTTTTTTCTTGCTGCCCATCAGGCCTAATCTTATCCGGAGTTCTGTTGCGGGAGTAGTCACAGCATGAATATATGTGCCAGTTGGTTTAAGTGAGTTAATTGTACCAGCAATTTCACTCTTCCCAACAGTATCAAAAATAACATCATACCTTTCACCATTTTGTGTAAAATCGGCACTTTTATAATCGATCACTTTATCTGCACCTAATGACTTCACCATGTCAAGATTATCTGTGCTACATACTCCTGTAACTTCAGCACCAAAGTATTTGGCAATCTGAACAGCACTACTGCCTACACTTCCGGAAGCTCCATATATAAGCACTTTTTGATCTTTCCGTATATCTCCTTTTCTTAAAAAATACAAGGCAGTATTGCCACCCCATGGAATTGCGGCAGCTTCTTCATATGTCAGATCAATTGGTTTGATACTTAAACACCCATTTTCAGGAATGCAAATATACTCGGCATAAGCACCTAAATTGTGTCCGGTAGATCCAAAAACATGATCGCCCTTACTGAAATGCTGCACATCACTTCCTACTGCTTCAATCTCCCCAGCAAAAACACTGCCTAGTACAGCTTTATTTGGTTTTCTTAAACCAAGTGTTAAGCGGGCGGGAATCCAAAAGGATAATGGTACTCGAAAACCACGAATCCTGGAGTCACCTATTGATACTGTTGTTGCATGTATTTTAACTAACACTTCAGTATTTTTAGGTATTGGTTTTTCGATTTCCGCCATACTAAGAACTTCCGGTGGCCCATATTTTGAGCATACAATTGCTTTCATTTTTGCTTCTGGCATGTTGATCATCCTCCTAATGGGAATACAACAAATTGTATAATCACCTAGCTGCATTCAATACAGCCCTGCGCGTCTTAGTTCAAGACCGACAATCTGGGATTCAGAAAGAAAGCTTAAGTTGTTCTAACAGGTTGATTTTGAGCACCAAGGAAATTCGATCTTATCACGGTCCATGTAATATATACCCAGAAACCCAGTTCATATTCGGCGGATTCACACTGTGACGCTGAAGCCTATATTGAAAAATACGTATTAACGTGCACAGCAAGAGGCAATAAACTTTCAGAAAGGGCAAGAAAGCCAGTCATATCCAATATACAATTACAAATAACTCATCTAAGCAGGGCGGTTTATCTTCTGCAATAGGCCAAAGGCAAATTCTTTCGCATGCTTAAGGTCCTCGCTGCTCGGTCTTCCCTTGTTCATTCCGCCGAAATACTTCAGAAAGCTATTTGTATTGAACCCCTTACAGCTGAATTCGTCGACAATGATAAAACCCTTTGAAGTCAATTTATTCCTGAGCAATGAGTGATCCTTTTCAACCTTGGCTGCTCCCTGTATGGCGCTGGTTGAAAATATAAAACTCTTCTGGTTGTTTACCGTTGATAGCCTGTCCACAAGGTCCAGCAGGGGTTTATAGTGTTTTCCGCTGTCTATTCCCGCACCAAAACCAATCAGATCATACTGCTGAAGCTCCTCCGGAGTTACCT
>CAZEHS010000014.1:0-48066 GCA_964511875.1 uncultured Peptostreptococcaceae bacterium | reverse complement strand
TCAACATGGGCAGCCAGGTTCCCAACGAAGAGATGATCGCCAAGGCCATCGAAGTCGGCGCCGACGCCATCCTGATCTCACAGGTGGTGACCCAGAAGGACATCCATATCCAGAACCTCAGCAACATGATCGAGCTGCTGGAGGCCGAAGGCCTTCGCGACAAGCTCATCGTCGCCTGCGGCGGACCCCGGGTGAATCATGAACTGGCCAAAGAGCTGGGCTATGATGCAGGTTTCGGAACAAACACCTACGCAGAGGATGTCGCTTCGTTTATCGTCCAGGCGATAGTGGAGCGGGGAAGGGTATAGAACGGGATATCAAGTGATCAAGTGAAAAGGCATCAGGATCGGAGTTAAATCTGATTCTGATGTTTTTTTTGTATCCCCTCCCAGAGGGAGATTGACATCTCAACCTTCCTCCGGGAGGAAGGTGTCAGCGAAGCTGACGGAAGGAGTCCTGGAGGGATATTTGTAACCCCCTTTTAATACTTCATTGCATCCGGCCTCCCCTATAATGAAAGTACCCCCTTATCCCCCCATAGCCTTTCGGTGACTTCGGTGGTTAACCATTCTTTATCTTTCCCCAATCTAAAGCTTTCCCTCCCAACTGCCGATAAGACAACAGTAGTATGACGTTAACCACATCCAGCTCCTGTTCATACATAACCCACTCCCGGAGGCTCACCTATGCGAATCCTAAAGGCTGACAGACGAAAAACCGCTTGGATCCTGATTCTTGCTTTGCTGATCACCATCATTCCTCCGGGGGATTACAATCTGTTTGCAAGTCACGCGATTAAGGTAGGCAGCAATACTACAGGTGACATCGATGTGACGGATGTGGAATTTGTGAAGAGTCACATCGGCTTTGATGTGAACAGCGCCGTGCTTCAGATTTTCGGGGGCAACCTTACTGGCGTGGGAGTTCTTTTTGAAATCGGCGGGGAGTTCAAGGCCGCCGGCGTCCGGTCTGCAGACAGCAACGAGGGCTTCATCAAATATACCCTTTCAAAGACAGAGATTGACGGCTTCACCGGAAGGATACGGATCGCTTCCTCAACCCTGCGGCTTGTTGCAGCCAACTACCCGGTTCTCCAGAGTCTCGACAAGCAGATTGTCAACAAGGATAACGGCGATACCCTTAAAATGAGCGGTACGTCCCTTGACAGGATTGAGGCCGCCGGGGTCACGGCCACCTATGGACGGGGCATCACCACCAAGCCCATTGACCCGCTGGCTTCCCCCCCGCATACTCCATCCGAGCTGACCATACGCCCTCCGTCAGACAGCCTCCTGGGGCTTCAGGATATTGCCATCAAAGAGGTGGGTACAACAAGTACCGGCAGCGGCTCTACGGTGGACGGCATCAGAACCTCCGTGCAGTACACCTATGGCAGCTCATTCCGCATAATTAAGAACCTTACACTCGACAATCCCAATATATCCCCCAATGCTGCATCAAAAGGGGAGTTCATCGCCATCACCGCGACGGAATTTCCCGCCTCCGCCGGCTACCAGGTCTATTTCCTGAAGGCCGGTGAAGGCTATTCGGCATCCAACAAATCCCCCTCCGTCGTGCTTTCAGGGGACCGGACCACGCTGACTGTGCAGATTCCCAACAATAATGCGATTTCACTGGGTACCAAGACGGTGAAAATCGTAGACACTCTTGGCGGTGAAATGATTGCGGAAACCACCGCCGGTACCTTCAGCCTGATCGACGGCACCAATAATCCCGTTATTGATGATATTGCTCCAAACAGTGGTACGGACAATGGTTCGGCTGTCAGCATCAAGGGACGCAACCTTCTGACTCCGGTTTATCCGGATCTTGTGGGCACCGTATCGATTTCGGGTGTTGTTCTGTCCCCCAGCAAGCAGGATATGACGATTGCATACAATATCGCAGGACTCAAGTATCAGAACAAGACTGTCGCCGGCGCCACCCGTACGGTGAAGGCCATCATCGGTGCCACGGCAACCTTTCAGGAGGATGCAGGAGGCCAGCCCCGATATCTCGACGGCAGTGATGATTTCCTTTATATCCGTACATCCTCAATCAGTGATGCCGCAACGGATCCTATAAAGGATGTCGTCCTGGAGATCACCACCACGTTCACAACAACTGATCTTCAGACCTATACCTTCGATCAGATCGCCCAGGTGAAGAACGGTTACACCTTCATCCCAAGCTCGCTGAAGCCCATCATCACCAAAGTGAACCCCAATCAGATACATATCGGACAGACCCGTTACATGAAGGAGAACACCCTGATTTCCATCGAGGGCTCCGGCTTCATGGTCAATAAATGGTCTGATGCCGATGGAAAGCTTCACCAGAATTATCCGGTTGTCCTCATACAGGCTGTCAATTCCCTTGGGGCCGAGGACTTCGTGCTGATGTTCGATAAGAATGGAAACTCAGCTAATCTGAACGGCCGCATCTATTACAAGGACGCAGGGGGCATCACCCGGACGCTAATGAACGGTACTGCCGAGGCGACCGTGGATATGGTTGTCCTGGATGCCAACAATAGGGTGGTGGACGGGACGGCGGGCAATGATGTGGGCACACGGATTGTCATGTACCTTCCGCAGCTGGCCCAGATCGATGCAGAAGCCAAAAGGCATGTCAAGATCATCAACCCCAAGCGGAACAGCGATGACCTGGGAAGTGAAACCCTTGCCCTGGACATCCTGGATTTTGTCATGGACCCCCCCGCGCCGGTAATTGAATCCGTATCTCCGACCATCGTAACGGCCGGGGGCGGTGAAGAAGTGACCATCATCGGCAGCACCAGCATACAGGAGGGAGCCAGAGTCCTTATCGACGGGAAGACGGTAACAGGGGTGACCCGTACCATCGATCTCACCGGTAACAAGGTCGTGCTGAAATTCAAGGCCCCGGCAGGACGGCTTGGAAAAACCCAGCTGGCCGTCATAAACTCCCTAGGCGGGCTGGCCGTAAGGGATTTCTATTATGTGCAGTCCTTCAACAAGGATCCACTGATCACCACCGTGGCACCGGATAAAGGCACAGAAGGGACCCTCGTGATCGTAGGCGGTGATAACTATTTCAAGCCCGATCCCTCGGTTTCCGCAGAGGACGGCATGGATGCCTTCCGGCTCATAGGCACCCGGGTACTGCTGGACGGGCTGGATGTGAACACGTATAACAGAGGCAGCTACGGCGAGATCGTCTTCAACGATTACACCTCTTCAATTGAGAACATGATTCTGCAAAGCCATGAAAAGGCTCCGTCCGTATGGCAGGCCCAGGCCGCAGACTATGCCCAGAGCATTATCCTTAAAGGAACCTCAGGCTACTATACCCTGGAGACACAGTTCGATGGGTCAATCCGTCTGACTAACGGCCAGCAGAACAGCTACACCCTGCGGGCAACCGGTTCGGCGACCTTTGCCGCAGATAAGGACGGTGGGTCTGCGGTGCCGGTGATTGCGACTGAGGATGGCCTGACCGTTAATGGTGAAGAACTTCAGATGGTCACCCCGTACCAGATCAGCGGAAACATGATAATCGGTAATCGGAGCCGAGTCATCAGCAAGAACCAGATAGCTGTGACAATCCCACGGATGATAACGGCCGGGCTCAAGGATGTTTCCGTTGAAAATCCGGATACCCGGCGGGCAATCAAAACCGACGCCTTTTTCTATTACGATTCCCCCTACCCGCAGCCCGCCATCACCTCGGTGCTCCCCAATACCGGCTCAGTCAGCGGCGGATATCTGATCGCAGTCAACGGATCCAATTTTGATAGGGGCTCTCAGGTGTTCATGGACGGGGCAATGGTTCCGTCATCGGATGTTTCTGTGAATGCTTCAGGCACCGTCATAACGGTCAAGGTTCCGAAATACAGCCGAAACCTGGCGGACTATGCTACGGACCGGATAACCGTTCCCCTTGTGGTGGTCAATCTCAACGCCGGATCCGCCTCCCTGAAGAACGGCTTCACCTACATCAGCCCGTCAAAGGAGCCCGCAATTACGAAGATTCAGCTGGACACAGGTTCCACTAACGGCGGAGAGATTGTGGAGCTGGAAGGAACTAATTTCAACTACTACGAACCCTTCAAAGAGCGCGATGGCATCCCGGGCTTCACATCGGGAGACACCTATACGGAAATCAACGGCCTGTTCAATTACGGCAGCGGCTCTGTAACCCGGTGGGATGATCTTAGCAGCCTCAGCGACGGCAATCCGCCCAATGGCTTGCTGGAACCAAAGTCCTTTATCAACGATGCCGTCCATATGTTCTATGACAAGTATTACAGCTCGCAGATCCTGCCTAAGGTATATTTTGGCACCAAGCAGGCTCAAATCGTAAGCTACGGAAAGGGGAGACTGACGGTTGTCGCCCCGGCCAATTCATCAGGAGTGATGGATGTCTATGTGGTCAACAACGACACAGGAATCTCCAACAAACTGAAGTACACCTATAAATCCTCCAGTCCCAAAGTCACCTATATGAATCCCACGCAAGGGGCGCGGATTGGACAGGAAAACAGGGATATCTACGGCACGGGCTTTGCCCAGAGCTTTATTCCCGGGTATTACGGACCTACAGAACAAGATTTGCTTGAACCCGATAAGCAGATGTCCAATGTGGAGGCCCTGATACGTTTCGCGGATATTTCAAACCGAAAAATCGCCCTTGGCCAGCCCAATGACGGGAAAATCGGTGGTGGGGAGCAGGCTGTCGTATCCCTGGAAGGAGACCTCTCGGTCCGATACAATGGAACGGATGATACCATCACCGTCAATCTTCTTGAAAACGGCAAGATCTACACCCGAACATTCAAAGGCTATGAAGATACCAAGCTGCTGATCCCTGCCGGTATGCTGAAATACGGGGCAGAGTGGTATGTGCCCAATGGCTATGCCTACGACAGCAGCACCTACAATTCAAGCACCCATTATGAACTGTTCCTGGTGGAAGTGGACGAATCAGCAGGCCGATTCTTTGTGGAGCGGGGCTATGCGCCGCGGACTGAATTCGACAACGCCACGCATATCAACCTGGACACGCCTTCCTATTACTCAGTAGGGAAGGTGAATGTGTCCGTCTTCAATCCCGACGGCGGAGTTGCCCTTACCGGCTATACCTACCGAAACCCGGCTTCAAAGCCAACAATCACCCGAATCGAGCCTCAGACAAAAATCGATGCAGAGGAGGCTTGGATGGTGGAGGCTTCTGTAAAGGGAGGAATCACTGTCGAAATCAAGGGCCAAGATTTCCGTGAGGGGGTCAAGGTCTACATCGACAAGAAGCCCATGGAGGTCCTGGAAATCACCACGGACAACAAGGATCCTCAGAACCCTATGGATGTCATCATCGCCAGGGTTCCGGCCGGTGCCCTTTCCGAAATCGGTCTCCGGTTTCCTGTGCTGGTCGAGAATATCGACGGTGCCATTGCCAACTCAGTGGACCCCAAAACCATCAGCAGCGATCCTAAATGGCCCATCTATTTCATCTATCGGAATCCCTTATCCGATCCTGCCATTACAACCGTTACACCGGCTGAGACGTCCATTGCCGGAGGGAACGTGATTCTTATCTCCGGATCTGATTTTAGAGCCAACTGTACGGTCATCGTAGGCTCGAAGGGTGGAATCCCGGTTAAGCCCGATGTGGTGGACCCAAGAGGAACCTGGCTGAAGTTCACCACCCCTAAGGGGCTGCTCACTCTGGGAGCCAAGGACATCCAGGTCATCAACGGCGATTTTGGTACCGGCATCAAGGCCAACGGGCTCAAGATCATCAGCTATCCTGAAATAACGGAGGTCAGCTCCGAGCTGGGCTCTGAGATTGAATGGCTGTCAGTTGAAGGGGGCGGGAAGATCAAAATCACTGGAAGCGGCTTTGATCAGGGGGCCAGGGTCATTTTTGGCGGTACCCGCACTGAAAAGACAGACACCGCCCCTACCACCGGGCTGACAGGGCTGTCCTTCAACGACCGATATTTCACCGTCACCGATGGCATCCTGGGCACAGCTGTCCAGTTTGTCGACGCAAACACACTGATCGTAACAGCACCTGCGGTCACCAGGGAGAAGAATTTCACCGTCACCGTTCTAAACGGCGATACCGGCATCTCCGACGGTGACACCACCGTCAAGTACAGCGTACCGGTGCCTTCCGCACCTCTGAATCTGGATGCGGAAATAGTAAGCAATAAATACATCAAGCTGTTCGGATACTCATCCTCCAACTTTGATTACTTTGAAATCTATACATTCATCGGAAACAAGACCACGGCAAAATTGAAAGACAACGACTACAAGGACTTCCAATACCTGGCCACCGCTCAGACAGAGCCGTACAAGATCACCCAGCTGGACGGTCTCGAGGATATGGATACGGACGACCGTGTGTTCATCGTGCTGAAGGCTGTCAACAAATACGGCCCTTCCAGCTGGTCGAACATCGCATCCCTGAGATATTCGAAGATCGATGACATCCAGGGCGGTCTTGGAGTAGAGGATTTCGACGGAAACCTTGACGTTCCTGCCGGACAGGCCTACGGGGCTGAAGTGACTGCGCAGCAGGCAGTCGTGTCCATCAGCGCCGCCAATCTGAAGTCCGCAACAACGGTGGACATGACAGGAACGGCATATGCGGCGGTACAAAACACCATCGTCAACGTACCGGAATCCGCTGTGGCTTCCAATTACAATCGGATCACCCTTAAAATGCGCCATGGCCAGCTGGGCTTCCACCCTGCAATCCTCAATACCGCAGCCTTCCAGGCAATTGCCCGGAACGATCAGATGGATACCTACGCCAATCTTCGCCTGGAGCCCGTGACAACCGAGTACGCCGGAATGATCCAGCGCTATATCCCCCGAGAGCTGAAGGCATTCTCTCAGCCCTACCGGCTGGGTACCGCCGCCAGCAGCAATGCAGGCACCGTCGCGCTTTATGACAGAGTCGGCATCATGGATCTTTCCCTCGCTTACCTGCCTACACTGACAACAGGCTACAATCCTGCCAACCTGAAGCTCTACTGGTACGACAGCACCTCCTACCGCTGGGTCCCCCAGTACAGCACCCTCGACCCCTACAACCGCCACATCTCCAGCAAAGCCTCCCTGCCAGGGGTCTATATCATACTGGGGCCCCGGTGAACACACATAGCCCTTCGGGACTCTTGTCCGCTCTGCGACTCCTTCCGTCAGCTTCGCTGACACCTTCCTCCCGGAGGAAGGTTGAGATGTCAATCACCCTCTGGGAGGGGGATGTCACGAAGTGACAGGAGGAGTCGCAGAGCGTAATTCAAAAATCAGTTCTTCTAAAGGAGCCCCATATGAAAAAGCCCATTGCCATACTCCTCGCCCTTACCCTCATCCTTCCACTATCCTCCGCTTACGCAGAGGATATCACCCTGCGGCCGGATGTGGTGGTGCCGGAGCTGGTGGGGCTGCCCATTTCAGTGGAAGGGGCCGTGGAAATACAGTCCCAGCCAAAGGCAGCGGAGCTGGTGAAGCTGGCCCAATATACCGACATCGGGGGCAACTCAGCGCAGAACGACATCGTCCGGCTCAGTTTCGAAGGAATTTTCAAGAACTACGGCGACGGCAGATTCAATCCCAAGGGTGTTCTGTCCAGACAGGATACACTGACGCTGCTGGTCCGTATGCTAGGTCAGGAGGCTGCGGTTCAGCAGGGAGTTCTGACAGCATCACAGGGGCAGAGCGCTGCCGCGGTATCCGCTCTGATGAGAACCGCCTATTCGGATCAGGCGATAGCGTTGGGCATCATAACGGATGTTGAAAACACCGGCCTGGATCAGGCAGCCACCCGCGAGGAAGTTGCGGCATGGACAGCCAGGGCTATCGCACTGGAGCCGGATTTCGCTGATGTTGACGGCATTTACACCTATAAGGATGTCCAGTCAGTAAAGCCTGAGAACCGGGGCCTGCTGGAAGCCCTTCTTAGAGAAAAGATCATGGCGACTGATACCGGTGGGGTATTCAATCCATCCAGGAGAGTTGCCCGGGATGAAATGGCGTCCATTCTTGCTGAGGTTTCTCCCCGTGTCTATACGAACCGCAATCTGGCGGCGGTATCCGGCATGGTGGCCGGCATCACGACCCAGAATCAGTCTGTGGCCGGCGGCGTCATCACGACAAAGACCATCACGCTTCAGGGTATCGATGGCACAGTCAGCAGGCTCATCGCAGCCATCGACTCGAAAACCGGCATCAAAACAGATTTCGGCGTTTATAAGGGCGGAAAGGTATCCACCTCTGAAGGGCTTACACTGGGAGATCAGGTTGACATCATTACCCGGGACGGCCTGGCAGTCTTCGCTGAGGTCCTGAATGACGGATCAATCCTGAACCGCCTCAAATCAGACAATATGCAGGGGGATAACCTGCGCACCTATTATGGAACCATCTACGACCGAATCCCTGAAACCCGCAAGGAAGGGGACAAGACCTACGCAGTGGACCGGATACGCGTCAAGAACCACACCGGACAAACCTTCGATATCGTCATCAGGACAGATGCCGCCACGGGAATCCGCAATGACATCTTCGTCACGAAAAACGGTGTCACCGGAGGCGCATCCCTGCTCAAGACCGGCGACTTCATCGAGTACACGGTGAAGGATCCGGATATCCTCCTGTTCGCTGTCGCTAAGCCATCGCAGGTGACCCAGATCAAAGGCACCATCCGGAGCGTTACGATTCCGGAAACAGGCATTTCCAGCCTCACGGTCCAGGATTATTCTAATGTCATCGGCAACTATCCGGTTGCGGGGTACGCCGATATCAGCATCAACACAGGATTCGCCAGAATGACGGATCTGAAATACGCCATGCCGGTGGTGCTCACCCTGAACAACGGCTTCATCACCCGCATCGGAGCGGAAACCTTCTCCAATCCCGGCTATATCGATCCGGCCAACCGGATGGTATCCGGCACGGTGAAATCCATCTCAGGGGATTTTGTAACGGTCCAGTCACCGGACGGATCCACCAGGGGATATACCGTAAGCAGTCAAAGCCAGCTGACCAAGAACGCCCAGCCCGTGAGCTTTGCTGCATTGAAGGCTGGAGACCGGGTGAAGCTCTATTTCCCGGATCTGGAATCCATGACGCCGAAAAAAGTGGAGATTGAAGGACCTGAACAGCTGGTACAGGGCGTATATACCGGAAAAGTAGCCCAGGTGAACGGCGCTAGCGGACTGATCTCCCTTAAGGAGCCATCGCTTCTGAAAAACGGCCAGTGGACAGCAACCGGGCAGTACATGAAGGATTTTTACCTGAATCCCACCTCGACAATCTACGCCCAGGGGCGCAAGATCACAGTCAACGATCTCAAGAATTATCACCTGAACGGCGAAGTATATATCGCCCTCAAGGACGGCTACACACGGCCGGAAGCGGTTAAGATCGTCGTGAAGAACGGCGGCGAGCGCCAGTATGCCAGCGGCGTTTATAAGGTGGATCAAGCTATCGGCCGGTTCGAGCTGGATAACCGGACAAATGTGGCCTATAATGAAGGGACCATCTTCCTTCGTGACGACCGGATGGTCGACATGTCGAACCTCACCAGCCAGGACAGCGTCGCAGTCGTTGCCAATTACCTTACAGGCCAGACCCAGGCAGCGGTAGTGAGCCTGAACGGGACCCAACAGCTTCAGCTGGGAGGCTTTTATGTCGGGTATGTGGATGCTGTATACTCAAGCCGCGTCGATCTGGAATACCCGTCGAGGCTTTCAGACAACAGCATGTCGGGTGTCGATACCGGCGGAGCCGCCAGCCTGTACTTTGGAAACGCCAGCCGGATCACCGATGTGACCGATGAAGAGAATCCTGAAGTCCTCACACCCTACACCTTCTTCAATGGGGAATACTCCAAAGAGGAAAATGAGGATACCGACGACGAGGGATTGGACTACGAGCGCTTCTATGCCATGGCCTACACCGATGAGAACGGCGAAATCATCGATATGACGATCCGGAAGAGCTCCCTGTTCAAGGACAGCGACATCGACAACACCCTTGAAAGGGAATCCGAGCTCGACGACGAGATGAACGACCAACTGAACCTTCTGGTCCTCACCAAAGGAACCGTAGCCGGCCTGGATACAACCTGGAACCGCATTCAGATGAACAACGGCATGGACTGGATCGAATCCCAGAATAACTGGAATATCAATCGTTCCGATATGTACGTCGGCGTCCAGGACGCCCTCATCGTCCGCAACAACCGCCCCATCACCTTCGAAGACATCAACCCCGGCGACCGCATACAGGTTATCCGGATGCGCGGGAATGCGGTGCTGGTCGTGGTGGAAGAGTAGTGCAAGAACAAATATAACGAATTGATTTTGCCACGGATTATCTCTGTCTCCCTCCGGGAGGGGGATGTCACGCTAGTGACAGGGGGAGTCTGCGTGATTGCAGCTGTTCGTCTCGCAGACTCCTTCCGCCAGCTTCGCTGCCACCTTCCTCCCGGAGGAAGGCAAGTTACAAAAAACACTTCCCCACCGGAGGCCTCCATGCTCAAACGACTTATCGGCTGCATCACAGCTGTAATCCTGCTCACAACTTCATACGCATACGCCGATATGGCCGGGTTCGAGGGAGGGGTCCAGGGGGATCCTACACTGAAATCGGACACCTATAATTATGAGGAATTCTGCTTTCTTACAGGGAAACCCGTGCTGCTTACTGGCACCATTTCCGTGCCTGAAACCCCCGTCGGCAAGGAAACCTACACGATATCGTACAAATACGACCTGGTCAATGTGGAAGAGGACATAGAAGTCACCCGGAAAATCACCGTGGAAGTGACGGATAAGGTCAACACAACATTCAAACAGACCCAGCGCAAGAGCAATATCACCGCGTTCTCGGAAAGCGTGACAGCGGGCAGTGACAAGTACACACTGAACAGCTATATCTACACCAAGTCGGCACTAGTGGACAACACCCCGGCTGTGGATTATTCCTCCGGAACCTTCTACGGCAAGCGCACCTACTATATCAACGGGACGCCCACCAATAATGAAGGGAAGATCGTCATCGAAACCAACGGTGATCCTGTCATCGGCTACAGCCATTACTGGGGCGACAGCCTTACCACCGTTGTTGAGCACAGCATCACATCCCAGGTGGCGAACCCGGACTACGTTGCAGATTCAGGCTCGGATAAGTTCCTGGAATGGAACGGAACCGTATCCCTGCGGCTCTCCAGGTCCGACAAGCGCAGCTTCTCCAAGCTCGTCAATTCTCCACAGACCTTCAGCTTCCGGAACGGTTATGTAAAGAACCGCACTCTGGAAAACATCCTACAGTACGAATATGATCTCCCCAAGCTGGACGACGAAGGTGTCCCGACAGGCAAACGAAACAGGGCCACACAGAACCTGCGCCGGGATGCGCTTATGGATAACGAGAGCCTCCTCTCGCCCAAATACCGCGATATCGGCGGGCACTGGGCAGAAGAGTCGATCTTCCTGCTGGCCAGCCTGGATATTTTCAGCAACGATTCCAGTTATTTTTCACCGGACACGCCCATCACCCGGTTCGACTTCGCCCGGGCAATCGCCAACTCCCTTTCGGAAGTGAATGAGCTGACCGCCGCTGAGCGTATCAAGCTCAAGCGTGATCCGAATGCCCTCAAGTTGTTTGAAGACATCACAGTTAACGACCCGGAATATGCCTATGTGAAATTCGTCAAGGATCGCGGCATCATGATCGGTGAAAACGGCTATTTCCTTCCGGACCGCACCCTCCGCCGTTCCGAAGCCATCCAAATCATGGTCAACGCCCTCGGCATCACCCACCTGGCCCCCAGCCCTCCCTACCGCATCGGCTACCGGGATGAAAGCGAAATCCCCGACTGGTCCAAGGACGCCATCTACATGGCCAAAGACATCAGCCTCGTAACCGGCTACGAAGACGGCACCATCCGCCCCGGCGAAATGGTCACCCGCGCCGAAGCCGCCACCCTGATCAATAAATTCATCCAACACATCCGTGAAGATATCAATTATGATTATAGGGAGAGGATTATAAATAAATTATAAGGGATATATATAATGCATGTACCATCTCAATCTCCCTCCGGGAGGGGGATGTCTCGAAGAGACAGGGGGAGTCGCAGGGCGGTTCCCCTCCGGGACTCCTTCCGTCACTTTGTGACACCTTCCTCCCGGAGGAAGGTTGAAAATTAACAGCCATCCGTGGCAAAAAAAACTGGAGGTGTCCCATGAAAATAAAACTGCCTTTAATCCTAACACTGAGCTTGGCAATGGTTGTAGAACCAGCCTTTGCAACAGCCCAGCCAGTTACTCTTGACACCTTCCAGAGCGTACTTCAAAATGTGGAGACCAACTACTACAAGCCCGTCACCCGTGATGCCTTATTACAGGCGTCGCTGAAGGGGATGCTTGAATCGCTGGATCCGTACAGTGAATACTACTCCGCTGCAGAATACAAAAGCTTCACCGACAGTCTGGAAGGCAGCTTCGTGGGGATTGGCATCATCGTCAATGAGCATCCTTACTACATCAACGTTTCACAGGTCTATCCCAATTCCCCGGCACAGAAAGCCGGAATTGTGAAGGGGGACGTGATCTATTCCATCAACGGCCAGGATGTGACGCCCCTTACCTTCAGGGACCGTATCGATAAGCTGTTGGGGCCGGAAAAAACATCCGTAACCCTCGGCGTCCTTCGGGGAACAGAAAAGCTCACAGTAACAATGGTCCGCGAAAAAATCCTCATCAATCCCATTGAATACAAGCTGATGGACAATCAGGTGGGATACATCCGCATACTCGAATTCACCTCCAATTCAAGCAAATACTTCGAAGAGGCCATCGCCGCTTTACAGAAGCAGAAAATGAAAAGCCTCGTACTGGACCTCCGTGATAATCCCGGCGGGGACATCGAATCTGTACTGAGAATCAGCGAGTGGCTGGTTCCGAAAAACACCACCCTGATCACCGTCAAATACCGGGTAGGGGAGGATTCCTACCGCTCGGAGCGTAATCCCATCGGCATACCTCTCTCAGTCATTATCAACGGCAACAGCGCCAGCGGCGCTGAAATGCTGGCGGGCATCGTAAAAGACAACAAAACCGGCACCGTCGTCGGCACCAAATCCTATGGAAAGGGCGTTGCCCAAAGCATCTACGACCTTAAGGGCGGCGAATCCGGCGGCTACAAGATGACCATCGCAGAATTCTTCACAACGGCCATGGTGAAAATCCAGGATGCAGGGATCATCCCCAATATCCTCATCGACCAGCCTAAGCCCTTCACCGATGAAAACCTCAAGAACCTCGCCGTCGTAGGGGATCCCCTTCCCGTCAAACTCGGCGGAGCCGGCCTCAACATCATCGCCGTCGAACAGCGTCTTTCTCTAATGGGCTACACAATGGCAACCGATGGGGTTTTCGATCAGAAGCTCGCCGACACCCTCAACCAGATGGGCATCGACCTGAACGGCATCCTCACCCAGGAAGAAGCCAACAAAGTCAAAACCATGTTCGACCAAACCGCCCAACTGTCCAAAGAAGATCTCCAGCTGAAGAAAGCAATTGAAGTGTTGAAAAAGTAAACATTTGCCACGGAATACACGGAGAAAAACGGTTAATACATCTGTTTATCTTCATTTGGTAATTGCTATACGTGCAAATTTTCCGCAAAAACACCCTTTTACACCCACCAGAAAATAGAATTAAATAAACCCTACCCGCCTTTACCACCTTTTCTCCGTGTATTCCGTGGCAAAAATTTCCCTATCGTATTCTTATACTATTTCCGTATATTCCGTGGTAAAATCCCCCTCCGACCTAAAAATCGGAGTTTTTTTATTTGTCTTACTTTTTCTCTTGACTCATCCCCCTCATCAGGCTATACTAACCAATATGTTTTTACGATCCGCACCCCAAAAAGGGGTGCCCACCCGCCAAAAAAGAGCTTTGGGAGGTCACCCACAGAGGTGACCTCTCACTATTTTTTTGGAGGAAAAAATATGGAACCACCGAATTCACCGAAATCACCGAATAAATATCAGGATTTATTATATGGAGATTTGACGGAAGTGTTGCGACAAGCAGTATATAGTGTTCATTCAGCACTTGGTCCAGGATACTTGGAAAAAGTATATGAAAACGCTCTGGCCCATGAGTTGGACATCCGTGGAATAGCCTACAAACGACAGGAACCCATCGAAGTTTACTACAAAGACGTCACTGCAGGAGAATACATCGCAGATTTCATAATCGACGAAAAAATAATCATCGAATTGAAAGCAGTCAGCGATCTTGACAACAACCACAAAGCCCAGTTAATGAACTATCTCAAAGGCACAAGAAAAAAGCTAGGCATATTAGTAAACTTCGGCAATTTCAAACTCCAATTCAAACGCATCGCATCTTAAAGATGGAACCACCGAATACACCGAAATCACCGAAAAACTATTTGAAACCATATCCCTTTTGGTGTATTCGGTGGATCCAATCTACTTCAATATTTAACACATCGATTCTTAATAACCACACATCTACAACGACGCCCCAAATAACCATTAATCCCAATCCTTTTCGGTGCATTCGGTGTATTCGGTGGTTCCAACATTATAGGAGGTCTCATGACTAAATTCATCTTCGTAACAGGCGGCGTAGTATCGTCCCTCGGCAAAGGCATCACCGCAGCATCCCTCGGCCTGCTCCTGAAAGCCCGTGGTCTTAAGGTCTCTATTCAGAAATTCGATCCGTACATCAACAAGGACCCCGGCACCATGAGTCCTTATCAGCATGGGGAAGTATACGTAACAGAGGATGGAGCGGAAACGGATCTGGATCTTGGCCACTATGAACGTTTCATCGATATCAACCTCAGTCAGAGCTCCAGCGTCACAACCGGCAAGATCTATTGGTCCGTCATCTCCAAGGAACGCCGTGGCGACTATCTGGGCGCCACAGTGCAGGTCATTCCCCATATCACCAACGAAATAAAAGAGCGCGCCCTCCGTGTCGCCCATGAATCCAATCCTGATGTTGTCATCACCGAAATCGGCGGCACCGTCGGCGATATGGAAAGCCTTACTTTCCTGGAAGCCATCCGTCAGATGCAGTTCGACCTTGGCAAAGAAAACGTCCTCTACATCCACCTCACCCTGCTGCCATACCTGGGCAAATCCGGCGAGCTTAAAACCAAGCCCACTCAGCACAGCGTCAAAGAGCTCCGCCAGATCGGTATCACACCGGACATCATCGTCGCCCGCACCGAGAAGCCCATCACCGACGATATCAAGGCTAAAATCGCCCTGTTCTGCAACATCAAAGCAGAAGATGTTATCGCCAACATGGATGCCAATTCCATTTATGAAGTGCCCCTGATGCTGGAAGCGGAAGGCCTTGCAGAGAAGGTGTGCACCAAATTCGCCCTGAAATGCAGTGCACCGGACCTTACAAAATGGACCCACCTGGTAGAAACCGAGCGCGGCCTCACCCAAAGCGTCCGGATCGCACTGGTCGGCAAATATGTAGAGCTCCGTGATGCCTATCTGTCTGTGGCAGAGGCGCTCAAACACGCCGGTCTCGCCAACCAGGTGAATGTGGAAATCGACTGGATCTCCTCCGAGGATGTCACCCGTGACAACGTCGCCGACATCCTTGAAAAAGCCGACGGCATCCTGGTTCCCGGCGGCTTCGGCGACCGAGGCATCGAAGGCAAGATCGAAGCGGTCCGCTATGCCCGTGAAAACGCTGTTCCATTCTTCGGAATCTGCCTGGGAATGCAGATGGCAGTTGTCGAATACTGCCGCAACGTCATGGGCCTAACCGACGCCCACAGCTCCGAGCTGAACCCTGAAACAACCAACCCCGTCATCGACCTGATGCTTGACCAGCTGGATGTGGAAGATAAAGGCGGTACCATGCGTCTTGGCGTATACCCCTGCAAAATCGCCTCCGGCAGCAAAGCCCACGAGGCTTACGGCGACGAGCTCATCTACGAACGCCACCGTCACCGCTACGAATTCAACAACCATTACCGCGAAGCCATCCAAAAAGCCGGCCTCGTAATCAGCGGTCTTTCTCCCGACGAACGCCTGGTAGAAATAATCGAACTCCCCGGCCACCCCTGGTTCGTAGCCGGCCAATTCCACCCCGAATTCAAAAGCCGCCCCACCAAAGCCCACCCCCTGTTCAGAGAATTCATAAAAGCAGCAAAAGGGATTATGGAACAACCGAAATAATATGGAACCACCGAATTCACCGAATACACCGAAGAAGATACGCCAGCAAATGGTTTTTCGGTGATTTCGGTGCCTTCGGTGGTTCCAATTTATGTTTATCATGTTCTATCGTTCCATTCTCTGTATCAATGTTATAATGTAATAAACTTATAAAGGAGGCTTTATAATGAAGAAAGTGGTTTCGTTGGTGATGTTTGCGATATTAGTAGTGATGTTGATGGCAACACCGGGGTTTGCATTAACACAGGATCCGTTGATTCTTGACCTGGAATCATTGACCTATGGAGCGAATCAGGAGACTCTGATCGTTGATGCCAATTTCGTGAACACCTCAGCAAATGTGATCACATTGATTACGGATGTGGAGTTGGAGATAACTGATGGAGCCCGTGTTATCGCAAGCGGTACCATGGATATTTCAAAACAGAAGAAGACCTTCACAATGAGCGTCGGCTCTGCCACTCCATGGCAGTTCATACTGCAAAATCCTGTAAAGGGGGCAGACCTGTCAAAAGGAAAGATAGACAGCAGGATTACATATAATTCATTAAAAGGGACGGCTCTACCCGCAGGCAAGAAGATCTATTACAACGGCATTCCCATTGCATTCGATGTACCGCCAACAGTCATCAATGGCCGCCTGATGATTCCCGCTCGGGCAGTTTTCGAGAAAATGAACTGTGCTGTTACGTGGAATGCTGAAAGCCAGACAGTTGACGTTTTCCGCGGATCCCGTAGAGTAATCATTCCCATCAACAAAGATGTCATCATAGTCGACGGCAAATCAGTAAAACTAGACGTAGCCGCCACCATCCTAAACGGCCGCACCCTTGTGCCCCTCCGCGCCATCAGCAATGCTCTCGGAGGCAGCATCGTTTACGGCGAACTGAACGAAATGGCCGTGATCTACGAATAAATCGAAACATTACCACGGAATACGCAGAAGAGAGCGGAAGAGTATTTACCACGGTATACACGGAAGAAAGCGGAAAAAGGCAGGTTGTCGGTTATATCAACCCAACCCCTACCTCCCTTTCCGTGTATTCCGTGGCAAATGTTTGTATCATCTTCCTTTTTCCGTGTCTTCCGTGGTAAAACAGTAGTTGTCTTTCTTCTATATAAAGGGGATAGGCTAGGCTCAGGTGCCTAAATTACACTTCTGTTACAGGCAACGCCAACAGATTGACGCCTAGCCTACGTAAGAGTATAATCAACATAGAGTTCGGAGTGGACCTCCGGAGACACTTCGGATTCTACATACGCTCCAGGGTAAGAGGGTACCTTGAGAGCGAACAATCACCCTCAAAACAAATTCAAGGGAGGAATTACACGCATGAAAAGAAAATTAGCATTGTTCATGATCCTGGCTATGTTGATCAGCCTGGTACCAATGAACGTATTTGCGGCGACTGACAACTATGTTGACAAGACGCCAACGGTTAAAAAGGATTCAACAGCTACTGTAAAAGTTACAGTAGAAGCAAAAACAGGTACTACACTTGGAACGGAGTCTTTCAAACTTACTTTGGAAAAAGCTGAGTTTGTAACGACACCAGCTCTTGTTGGAGTAAATGCTGCATTGACAAATGATGTTTCAGCATCAGAAAAAATCTTTGCATTGGGTGGAACTGATACTGAAAAAGCATCTGTTGAATTCACTTACGAAGCTACAGAAGTTGGCGATGTGAAAGTTATTGTCGACGGTATGGGCGGAACAGTAAGCTCAACTACACTTGTAATCGGAAAATGCGTAGATGGTGGAACATTCGCGAAGGTTGCGGATACGGTCACTATCGGTGAAGTAGAAAAAACGCTTAAAACCATTACAATTGAAGAGTCCGCTTCAAACACACTTGAAAACAATGATGTAATCAAACTTCGTCTCCCTAAAGGCTTCACATGGGAAATTCCGACTACAGTCGGTTTTTATGGCGGGTTCACTGCTCCTGTACTTGGAGCTCTTGATTCAAGAGACCTGCTCATTACCGTTAAAGACGCTGCAGCTCTAACAGCTATTGGCGGCATCTATGTAACTGGTACAATTGTGGCTGACAGCGATGCCAACTATGGCGATGTCAATGTTTCAATCAGCGGTGACAACGTTACTGACCAGACACTTTTGGTAGGCACTTACAGCGACTATGCAATTCTTGCTGAATTGGATGCTTCCGATGTACCAACAATCTACTCCGGCCGTTTCGAAGAGAACGATAGCGACTTCGAAGTTCAGCAGATCAACATCTCCGAAGATATTGCTGGATCAATCCTTCAAAACAGAAAGATCCGTATTGAGTTCAACGAAGAAGTAACAATCATGGCTGTTGATTTTGAAAAAGACGTGTTCAATGGAACTGCACCTACTGTAACAACAACTGACAAGAGCTATATTGAATTCACTTACAAGAGCCCTGCTAACTCTGGTGCTGAAGAAATGAATTTCACTTTCGCAGTAAAAGTTGATGCCGATTACGCTGGCGACATCACTGCAACTGTTGGTGGTTCAGCTCTTGGTAACGAAACTGAGCTAGTTGCTGGTAAAGCAGTTCTTCCTGCAACAATTGCTATTGCTGCTAAAGACGTTAAATTGGGTCTGCAAAAACAAGCAATGGGCGACATCACAATCACTGAGCCAGACGGCGGTGTTTGGACTGATGGCGAAGAAATCGTAATCACGTTCCCAGAAGGAATCGTTGTTGATACAACTCCTGATGTAAAAGTTACAAAAGGCGATGTAGAAGTTGACGATCCAGATGCAGACGATAACGTGATCACTGTTAAAATTGACGGCGAGTCTGATGAAGCTTCCGTTATCACACTGACAGGCGGCACAGTTAAGCTTGAAAGAAACCTTGCAGAAGGCGACTACGACGCTACACTTAGCGGAAAAGCGCTTAATGATGACAACGATGATGTAATGGATGTTGTTGCATTCCGTGTAATCACTCCTGCTCCTGGCGACACACAAGCTGGTGAAACAGTAGTATTCACAATCGGTTCCAACGACTACATGATCGGCGCAGTAAAAATGACTTCAGATGTTGCTCCTTACATCAACGAGAATGGCCGCACAATGCTTCCACTTCGTGCACTTGCTAACGCTCTTGGCGTAACGGATTCACAAATCATTTGGAGTGACGCTGAGCATTCCGTAGTAATCTTCAAAGGCGATGCTACTCTTAAAGTAGTAATCGGTCAAATGTTCTTCAACAAGAATGGCGTACTGGTTCCTATGGACACTAAAGCAGTGATCATGAACAGCCGTACATTCCTTCCCCTCCGTGCTATGGGCGAAGCTCTTGGCGCAACAATCACTTGGGATGAAGCTACAAGAACTGTAACAGTTAACTAATTAACTCAATAGAGAAGGCCTTCCCTTGGGAAGGCCTTTTCTTATTAAGGAGCCAAAAATCATGAAAACAGGAAAAAATATCATTGCAATGTTTTTGCTTCTAGCAATGCTGGTATTCTCCTCTATGGCTTATGCTGATATGACCAGTCAGGTCGTGCAGCGGGGGGATATCACCTTCAAGGCAATCCGATCAATAGCAGTAGAGAATGAGTATGAAATCACTTGGGATGGTGTAAAGAAAGCAATCACGTTAAGCAACGAAGCGGATACATTGGTTTTCACACTGGATTCAAAAGTTCTGAAAAAGAATGACACGTTTATGATCATGCGGTATCCGGTATTGATCGAAGCAGGTACCTCCTATGTCAGCATAGGCGATCTTTCTGTCATATTTCCTGAAGCAGTGACAGTAGATGAAACCAGAAGACTGACTGCGTTGGTGGCACTTGCATTGAAGAATGATACAACGATTGCCACACAAAAGAATACAATTGAAAAAACAGAGGATGCAATTGATAATCTGGTACAGGCAGTGACTTACCTTCCAATGGGTCCTGGTCAGGGTGTCGCTGATTCGGTATACTACGGAACTTGGAAAGGACTGCTATCAACCAGATCAACAGAAGCAACCCTGATCCGCCAGCTTGAAAACACCAAGGAAACATTGGAGCAGAGCGTCAAACAGGCATATCAGGCACTTGCTTATAATGTTGAAAAGAAAGAGTACCTGGAAGCCGTTGAAAAGTATCAGATGAATCAGTTCAAGGAGCTCCAGGCAAAACAAGCAGTAGGTCTTGTCAGCGCGATGGACGTGGATAGTGCTCAGCGGGCGTATAATGCCACAAAGCTCACCACAGCTGCTCAATTGAATCAGATCAATTCAGACTATGCCGTGCTGAACAAGCTTTGCGGTCTTCCTCTGGAGGAACGTTATCCAATTGTTTCTGAGCTTGCCATTGCAGATTTGTCAGCGTTTGATCTTGAAAAAGCCTGGTATGAGATGGAAGAAAAGAGCCTGATGATCTTCAATCTCAATGAAAATCAAAAGATTGCCAAGATTGGTCTGGATTTTTACGTTTACAATGCGGGTGGAGAAACCTACCTGGCTAATGAAAAAGACCTTTCCAATGCCAAGATCGCAGTGGAAAGCGGTGAAGCAGCTCTTAAAAAAGCACTGTTCGACACCTATCAATCATACTTGCAGTTAGAGATTCAGGGTGATATGATTAAATCCGGTATAGAAGAGTTGACTGCTGCCCTGCAGCAGCAGGAACTGAAATACCGACTGGGTCTGATAACACAGCTTCAGTTGGAGGGTTCCATCATCAAGCTTCATGAGCAGCTGACATCAGCCGCTAAAAATCAGCTGGATCGGTATCAGTTGGCAGAGCTTTTAAGCAAGCCTTGGCTGATCGGAGGCGTTTCAAATTAATTCAAGGTCCCCTCATTGATGGGGACCTTCTACTTGGAGGAAGCATGAGTAATATTTTCAAGAAACACAGCCTGACGATCCTCATGATTGGTCTGTTTATAATTCTGTATCCATTCATCGTAAAGGCCGTTACGGTGGATGTGCTCCCGTATGATGCAGAGTTTTATAATCGCGATCAAATCGTTGATATATTCGATATGGCTAAGGTGCGCGTGCTTCTTGTTTTCACTGCATTGTTGCTGTTCTCTGCAGGTGCAAGTTATTTAACTGAAAAAAGGGCAAAGTGGAAACTCCCACTGTTCGTAGCCTTACTAATAGGAGCATATGGTGGATTTACCTTATTGTCATGGATATTCAGCCCTTATAGGGATCTTGGTTGGCGCGGAGCTTACGACCATTATGAAGGACTGGTAGTGCTTCTGAGCTACGTGTGTTTATGCTTAACCCTTGTTTTCTTTTTCAGACCGAAAGTAAGCAGTGCCTACATCATACCTGCATTCATAATTTCAGCAACGGTAATGAGTTTGATTGGCATTCTCCAATTTGCAGGACTTAGTCCGCTCGAACTGGATATGATCAAAGCACTAATTACCTGGCCTGATATTCAGGAGTTATCCTATAAAGACACAAGTGCTGTATATGGAACTATCGGAAATCCCAATTTCTTTGGAAGCTTCCTTGCGTTGGCTTTGCCATTTTTGATTATTGAAACCTGTTCAAGCGTATCAAATAAAAGGAAGCTATTTCTTGCAGCTGCAACTGTCGTATGCTTAACAGCACTGTTTGCCTCTTCATCACGTGCGGCATTCGCAGCGATGCTGCTGGTGCTCCCAAGCATCGGTTATTATCTGAGCAACAACCGGGAAATGGACAGCCGTCTGTTTAAAACCATCCTTTCCGTTCAATTTGTCTTGATCTGGATCCTTAAAATACTTATGGGAACCTCGCTTAATAGGACAGATTTCATCCTATTCAATGGAATATTGTTGGCGGCTTTCTTAATCAGCATGGCGGCTGCCCCTATTCAAACAGCCATTGATAAGATCGGTATGAAAAGAATGCTTATAGGGTCCGGCCTGATGGCTCTATTAGCACTTGTACTAACATTAGCCATCCTGCCCAGGACGTCATCGGATGCCTGGCCTTTAGGGAAGATAGAAAACAGCGCTGAAAACAAGATGGAAATGGTTATTTATGGTGAGAGCGTATCGCTTGAGTACCTTCAGGGCAGATTGACAGTCCTGGATGAAAATAGTCAGCTGATTGCGGATGTCAATGAACAGGGTAAATTCAACATCACACTTCCATCAGGAAGAGCAATTCCTGCAGATTTACGGGATGATAAAAATGATCAACGAATCAAGGGCTTAGTGCTGCAGGATCCGCATATCATATTTATTCTCGCCGATACAGAAGCAGGAAGTAAGGTGTTCGTTGCAGATGTGAAGTATGAGCAGACCAATCCGGTTTCAGCACCGTATTTCAAACCCCTCGGAGGGTTTGAGAGCGCCGGAAGCGGCCGTGGATATATCTGGTCCAGAACACTGCCCTTATTACCAAGCAGAATTCTGCTCGGATCAGGACCGGACTCCTTCGTCCCATCCTTCCCTCAGCTGGACCTTGCTGCCAAAAGCGCCGCCTATAATACGGTTTATATGATAGTAGACAAGCCCCACAGCTGGTACCTGCAGATGGCCATGCACTCAGGAGTGGTTGCAGCCCTGTCCATTATTGCCCTTATTGGAATCGTTTTAACAAAGCTTGTTCATTTCATACACAAAAATGCAAGTGATCCTGACAGTTTCAA
Organism: uncultured Peptostreptococcaceae bacterium; assembly: GCA_964511875.1. GTDB lineage: Bacteria > Bacillota > Clostridia > Peptostreptococcales > Acidaminobacteraceae > CAZEHS01. The sequence continues at coordinate 25,230 of CAZEHS010000014.1, read as the reverse complement.
ATTTGCCTTAATGGTGTTCTCGTCGATTCTGGCTTACGCCATCACTTCGCTATTCAATGACAGTGTAGTCGGCGTTGCACCGCTGTTCTGGATTGTTTTAGGGATAGGGATTGCTTTGACGGTAAAAGTGGAGAGTGAACCTAAGAGTGCGAAGAAAGTTAAAAGGACATTATCGTAAACGATGCTGCAAATTGACTGACTGCGAGCCAACACCTCCAGTCGGTTTTCTTTTTTGGTGGATATGTGGTAAAATGAGTGTTGGAGTGTCAGGAAATAGTAGAGGAGTTTATATGAACGTTAAGACATGCAATATTCCCGGTCTGCTCATCCTCGAACCCCAAGTGTTCCAGGATGATCGCGGCTATTTTTTTGAAAGCTTCCGTCTAAGCGATTTTATTAAACGAGGGCTGGATATTTCATTTGTACAGGATAACGAATCAAAATCAAAAAAAGGTGTCCTCCGTGGACTTCATTTTCAAACAAATAACCCTCAAGGCAAACTGGTCCGTGTAATCAAAGGCGAAGTGTTCGATGTAGCCGTTGACGTACGCAAAGGCTCCCCCACATTCGGGCAGTGGGAAAGTGTTCTACTCACAGCAGAGAACAAAACCCAGTTTTATATCCCCCCCGGCTTTGCCCACGGATTCATGGTTCTTTCAGATGAAGCCATCTTCAGTTACAAATGCACCACCTACTACGACCCCGCCTCCGATAATGGCATCCTCTGGAACGACCCCGCCATCAATATCCAATGGCCCCTCGCCCAAATCCCCACCCCCAGCCTCTCCCCCAAAGATCTATGCCTTAAGCCACTCAAAGAAACGAACATACCATTTATTTATTAGCATAAAAATCTATATGGAACCACCGAATACACCGAAACCACCGATTTTCACACATCCATTCATATCCCTTTCGGTGCATTCAGTGAATTCGGTGGTTACAAAAAAGGAGCCTTTGTATGAATTCCATCCTTATAACCGGCGGTGCCGGGTTTATCGGTTCGAATTTTATCCGCCTCATGACTGATCTGCATCCGAATGTTAAGCTAGTCAACCTTGATCTGCTTACTTATGCCGGTAACCTGGAAAACCTGAAGGGTATTCCGGAAAGCAGCACATACCGGTTTGTTAAGGGCTCCATCCTGGATAGAAAGCTTATGGAGCAGCTATTTGTAGAGGAAAACTTTGACAGCGTTGTGAATTTTGCTGCCGAAAGCCATGTAGACCGCAGCATTGAAGATCCGGAAGTATTTGTAAAAACCAACGTACTTGGTACTCAAGTGCTTCTGGATACAGCGAAAAAGCATTGGCAAACCGGCAAGGATGAATTCGGCTATCCCACCTACAAAGCGGGTGTTAAATATCTCCAGGTTTCCACTGATGAAGTCTACGGTACCTTGGGTAAAACCGGACTTTTCACAGAAAACACCTCACTAGCACCCAACAGTCCTTATTCAGCATCTAAAGCCTCTGCAGATATGATTGTAAGGGCTTATAGCGAAACCTTCAAGCTCCCAATCAATATCACTCGCTGCTCCAATAACTACGGACCATACCAATTCCCCGAAAAATTGATTCCTCTCATGATCAACAACTGTAATACCGATAAAGATCTTCCGGTCTATGGCGATGGCATGCAGATCCGGGATTGGCTCCATGTTAAGGATCACTGCCATGCTATTGAAACAGTACTGGTTAAAGGTGTCATGGGTGAAGTGTACAATATTGGCGGCAATAATGAAAAAGCCAATATTGAAATCGTTAAGTTGATCATAAATCATTTGAACAAAACAGAAGATCTGATTAAATACGTTGAAGATCGCCTAGGTCATGATAGGCGGTATGCTATTGACAATGCAAAAATTACCACAGAATTGGGTTGGAAACCTTCGTATACATTTGAAGAGGGTATTCAGGAAACCATTAACTGGTACAAGGACAATCAGGACTGGATAAAACGCGTAATCAATAAAGATTATCTTGCTTACTACGAAAGTATGTATGCAAGAAGGGTACTCTAAATGAAACTAAAAAGGGAAAAATCCGAAAGAATTGTACTTTTTGGGAAAGATGGAGTAGCGGGCAGTGATTTAGATCAAGTATTAAAGGGCAAATATGAACTTCATAGTTTTGGAAGTGATTGGGACATTTCTGATGAAAGGAAAATATCGGGACTTATTGATGAACTTAAGCCAAGTATCATAATAAACGCAGCTGCTTATAATTATGTTGATCAGTCGGAAATCGACAAATCACAGGCGTACCGCTCAAATGCGTTAGGTCCCAAATGCTTGGCTGAATTATCTTCAAAACATGGTAGTAAACTCATTCACTTCTCAACAAATTTTGTTTTTGATGGAAAGAAGCATACTTCTTATTTAGAACATGATGCACCCTCACCGCTTAGTTTCTATGGTTATTCAAAAATGTGCGGAGACCATTTCGTTGCTGCGGAGTCCAATCAGAACCTTATTGTAAGAACATCTTGGATTTTTGGTAACAATGGGAATAATTTCATCAAGTGGGCAATTTCAAAAAAAGGGGAATTGCGTATTGTTGACGATCAATATGCAAATCCAACATATAGTAAGGATCTTGCAGATTTTATTTGTTGGTCGATTGAGCATAATCTTAGAGGTCTGCATAATTTCACAAATAAAGGAATGTGCAATAAGTATGATTTAGTAGCATATTGCTTTAAAATTGCAGGTATTGAGAAGAAGTTAATCCCTGCAAAGACCGAGGAATTCAAAAGCATGGCCATTCGACCCCAAAATGCAGCTCTAAGCAATTTCCTTGTTGAGGATGTTCTTGGCTACAAAATTCCTACTTGGCAGAACGCTATTGAACGTTTTTTGAAACAAGAGTAGGCTATTTTCATAGTATTAATCTTCAGAAGGAATATTATGATAACAAGCCGAAATAAGTGCTTGTACGTTAAGTTAATAGTACATGTTTTTTTTACCAACATTAGATTGCATTCCTATCAATACTAAATATTATTTGTCGCATAATTGAGTAGTGAATAAACACACACATGGGAGGAATTGTAATGAAAGGAATCATCCTTGCTGGGGGTGCTGGAACAAGATTGCATCCAGCAACGAGAGTTATTTCTAAGCAAATTATACCTATATATGATAAACCGATGATTTATTATCCATTGTCGGTATTGATGTTGGCGGGCATCCGCGAAATACTAATTATTTCTACTGATCGCGACCTACCTATGTTTCAAGAACTATTTGGAAATGGTAATCATCTGGGTCTGAAAATTGAGTATTTAGTTCAAGCACAACCGAATGGAATTGCAGAGGCGTTTATAATTGGTGAAGAGTTTATAGGGAACGATCGAGTCGCATTGATTTTAGGTGACAATGTATTCTACGGCTATGGATTCACTCCGAGACTAGAGGCTGCGGTAGCAAGAGTTAAAGGGGCTACAATATTTGGATATCATGTGAGTAACCCTTGTGAATTTGGTGTAGTAGAATTTGATACTGATGGAAATGTTCTTTCAATTGAAGAAAAGCCCAAACAACCGAAGTCAAGTTATGCAGTTCCGGGGCTTTATTTTTATGATAATAATATTGTTGAAATTGCACAATCCATCAAGCCATCAGATCGCGGAGAGTTGGAAATAACAGCCGTTAATAACGAATATCTAAAGCGGGGCGAACTAAAAGTTGAGCTGTTTGGTCGTGGTATGGCTTGGCTGGATACCGGAACTCATCGCGGACTACTTGAAGCTTCGAATTTTGTCGAAGCAATCCAGACTAGGCAGGGTCTTTATATTGCTTGTCTTGAGGAAATCGCATACAGAAAGGAATTCATCGATTCTAAGCAATTGAAAATTCTGGCACATAATCAAGATAAAACCGATTACGGGAAGTATATTAACAAAATATGCAATGAAACTTTGAACACATATCTGCCTTAACTAACAGTATATTGTTTTAGGGCTTATTTTGGAGGACTAAATGTTAAGTTATATTTTAAAAATCTATAATGCAAGATATTTTTGGTGGAGTTTGGTTCAAGGTGAGTTGCGAAATAAATATCGAAGGTCTTTGATGGGTATGGCATGGTCAATTCTACATCCACTTATCTTGACAATACTACTAGTAATAGTGTTTGGAGCCATATTTAAATCCTCTTTTCTTGAGTTCGCGCCATTTGTTTATGCAGGACTAACACTCTGGGAAATGATTTTTTCTTCGTTTTCAGTTGGAACGGGCTGTTTGCTAGGATGTGAATCCTATATACGTCAGCAGAAACATCCGATGGCAATTTATTCTCTTAAACAATCTTTAGTAATTGTCATTAACTACATGATAGCGAGTATCGGAGTAATCGCATGGTGTTGGTTTAGTAAGCCATCCGTAATTCCTGTATGCATTATTGCATTGCCGTTGGCGTTGCCGATAATTCTTGCGTTGTCTTGGTCTATCACTACCTTTTCAGGTTTTCTCAATGCAAAATACAGAGATTTCCAACAAGTTGTTGCAATAGTGCTTCAAGCTATATGGTTCGTTTCTCCAGTATATTTCCAACCTAAAGTTTTTATTTCTGCGGGGCTGAGTGGGCTAGTGGTTTACAATCCAGTTACACATATTTTAAACTTGGTTCGAGAACCATTGGTTAATGGAGTATTCCCATCGGGGTTAGATTACCTATATTCGATTGGAACGGTGATATTTTTTGCGATTGTTTCAGCGATTTTAATTAAGAAGAATGAGGACGAAATAATATATTACTTGTAATTAATTCCAGAGATGTAGAGGTACCATTTTTTAGTGCAACATCTATAATAATTGAAGGGTAAATTTATTCAGCATTTGATAATGGCTTGCATTTGTGCAAAATAGATGCCTTATATGAACCATATAAACGGAGGCCAGAAATGGAAAAATGTTTTATTGATTTGAAGGACATAGATTTGGTATATCCATCAGCACCTTTTGCAGCAATGTCATTAAAAGAGATTGGCATTAATATATTTAAAGGAAAACGTCCGCCTAAGTTGATCCATGATATATATGCATTGAAAACTGTTTCTTTACATGTAACAGAAGGTGAACGATTGGGTATAATTGGAGCAAATGGCTCTGGGAAGAGCACGATATTAAAAACGATCGCAAGTATTTACAAGCCTCTTTCAGGGCAAATCACAACCAAAGGGTCTATTCGCGCCTTGTTTGAACTTTCGCTAGGTTTTGATATCCTCTCAACTGGAAGAGAAAACATTATGTATAGAGGTCTCCTATTAGGTGAAACACCCAGTTCTATGCGGGAAAGGGAGCAAGAGATTATTGAGTTCGCAGATATAGGAGAGTTTATTGATTACCCAGTTAAAGTTTATTCGGCAGGAATGCTAGTTCGCCTAGCTTTTGCAATTTCGACTACTATACAAGGAGATATTCTTTTGTTGGATGAAGTAATCGGTGCAGGCGATGTAGCATTTTCAATTAAGGCTCGAAAACGAATAAATGAATTGATAGAGCGATCAAAAATTATGGTATTGGTCTCTCATGATTTTCAAACAATAAGTGATATTTGTAGCAGGGTCATTTGGCTCAGTCATGGTGTTGTTGTTCAGGATGGCTTGCCTGATGATGTAATTCAAAGTTATCTAAAGGCATCAATGGTATAAGTGTAATTTGAAGTTCACAAATGAAAATCAGAAGGAAGGATTCTATGAATAGAGATTCCGGAATGTTCAAGAAAATTATAGATATATCTGATTCGGTTTTGGGTGATTTTGGCGGAGGAAGCCCGATCAACAAATCTTATCTCCTTGCATACATTTCCATTTTATTTAAGTTGAAAAATTACACGGAAATTGGCGTATATAAAGGCAAATGTTTGTTTCCAGTTGCTTATGCGATAGCTTGTAATGGTGGAGAAAGCTTCGGTATAGATCCTTACCGAACGGAAGAAGCATATGAAGACGATCTTGATGAAGAAAAGAAAAAAATTGTCAGGTCATTCATTGATAACCTGGATTTTGATAAGCTTTACACGGATGTTCTAATGACACGAGAGGCACTAGGGTTGACAAAACAAGTTACCATTATGAGGGAGCCTTCGGAGTCTGCATATAAAAAATTTGTTAAAAACAATATATATATTGACCTTTTACACATTGACGGCAATCATGATGAAATGAATGTGCAATCTGATTATGAGAACTATTTTCATAGGATTTCAGAAAATGGTTTTATTATCTTCGACGACATCGATTGGGTAAGTGTAAAAAAAATCTATCTTAATGCGATGGAGCAAATGATTCCGATATTTGAAACAGATACTTTTGGAATATTAATGAAAGGAGAAAGAACGGTCAGTAATCTTAACAAAGCAAGAATGTTGAATCGAAAGCTTGACGCACTTTATTCCAAACTTCAGGACAACTATCCAACTGGATCAAGGATAGATGAAGTTAAGAATTGTATTGTAAATGTTGGCATAATAACTTATAACCACGAAAAGTATATCGAAGAATGTTTGGAGTCCGTATACTCACAAAAGGGAGATTTTTTAATTCGTGCAATCGTAATTGAAGATTTTTCAACAGACGAGACAAATAATATAATTAGAGAATTTATAAAGGCTCATCCTCAGAATGAGCATTTTCAGTGGGTATTTACTAGTAATGAATCAAATATCGGTGTTTTTGCGAATGCAAAAAACGTAATACTTAAAGCGAAAGAATTAGGATGCGATTATTTTACATTTTGTGATGGTGATGATTATTGGACTGACTCAAGTAGGATAGCCAAACACATCAGACTTATGGAAGATAATCCGGAAATGTCAATGACATTCAATTTAATCAACCTCTTTTGGGAGGAAAAAGGTTTCTTTGAAGTCCCAAAGGAGCAGGCAAATCTTGAAGGAAGCAGATTCAATACCGAAGATATTATTACAAATTACTTTATCGGCAACGCATCATGTTGTTTTTATGATGGGCGAATACTAAGTAAGGTAGATCCCTCCATATTTGATATGGATACAGGAGATTGGTTCTTCAATATTTTTTATTCATTATACGGCGATATTGGATTTATTAAGAAACCATTGTCTGTTTATCGAAAACACGATAAAGGCACTTGGACAGGTCGCGAAGCTTTTATCAAAACGCAAACAATGCTCAATGCAATTGATGAGTACAATCGATTCCTGAATTTCGAATTTGACAAGGCATTTACTGAGTGCAGAAGTCAATGTCTTTGCAACATAGATGGCCGTTTCACTGAAATGGTGGACCTGATGATCATCGACGATTTTTTCCCCCATCCCTTGAGCGGATTTAGATACCAAGAATTTATGAGTTATCTTGATTTAATAAAATCAGTAAAAATATTGAGCACTGTGGAATCGTATGGAGAATTCAGCACGGAGACAATTGAGGAGACAATTGTTAAATTCAAGAGAAAACACCCTGAATACGGGAACAAAGTCGCTCGTTATAACACTGCACCTACAGGTGTCAGGCTACTTTACTTTTTGTTTTTAGCGAATGCTTATAATCACTTATCTCTTGCGGAGGCAAATCAGATACCATTTGCACTAACGTTATACCCTGGAGGACAATTTGCTATAGATGATCCTGATTCAGATATGAAGTTGAAAAAGGTTTTGAATTCTCCATGTTTTACAAAAGTAATTGTAACGCAACAGATTACCTATGATTACCTTGTAATGAAAAAATTCTGCTCTTTGGATAAAATCGAATTTATATTTGGTGGGGTTACATCACTTAGTACACTTGAAAATCCATATAATGAAAAGAAGAATTATGGATATGAAAAAAGGATTTTAGATATCACTTTTATCGCTCAAAAATACACGATGTATGGAGAAGATAAAGGATATGATGTATTTATAAAAATAGCAAAGAAGTTATGCGAGAATCATGATGATATAAGATTTCACGTTGTCGGTGGATTCAATGAGAGTGTTATTGATATAAGAGAAATAAGTGATTCAATAAGATTCTATGGAGTCATGAGTCCAGATAATTTTGATGAATTTTTTATTGACAAAGACATCATTATATCACCAAATATTAATGGAACGCTCTGGAGAGGTGCTTTTGACGGATTTCCAACTGGGTCGTGTGTTGAAGCAGCATTAAGGAAAACAGCATTATTCTGTACGGATCCGCTTGAATCGAATCAGTCGAGATACACAGATGGCACAGATATCGTGCTAATTTCACGTAATGTTAACGAAATAATCCAAAAAATTATGTTTTATTATGATAATCCATCAGAGTTAAGGACTTTGGGGGAAAATAGTTGCAAAACTACTAGAGAACTTTTTGGCTTTGAACAACAAATTGGCGCACGTGTTCGAATTCTTAAAGAGATTATTGATAGTGGTTTTAAGTTTGATACTGGATTTCTAAATGTTTCTAATAACAATTCAAAATTGCGTAACATCCACACAATGATTAAGAAAATCACTCCTAAATGGTTAAAACGAATATACCATGCATTTCGAAAGCGATGCCCATTATGGTTCAAACATATGATAGTAAATACTGCTCGCAAGATTGCCAAATAGAATGGAACTAAAAGGCGATGAAATTGGGCTATTCCCATATTGTAGAGGGGTCGCGTTATGCAACCACCAAAAGTAAGTGTAATTATGCCATCTTATAATCATGGCAAATTTATTAAGCATGGAATAATGAGTGTTCTGGATCAAACTCTTACAGATTTCGAGTTTCTTATCGCAGATGACAGCTCAACTGATAATACAGATGAGATAATTCGATCATTCAATGATAATAGAATTAAGTACTATCCGTTTAATAAAAACAGGGGTGCTGGTTATACCACAAATTTCCTGCTTGATCAAGCTCGGGGAGAGTACATTGCGCTAATTAATTCAGATGATTTTTGGAATCCGAATAAACTTATGATTCAGACTAACTTTCTTGATCATAACCGAGAATATGGGGCTGTATTTACTCATGTGACGTTTGTTGATGAGAACGAATTAGTATTGGATCCTGCGAAGCACATTGAGGCACTAATTTTCAATCAAGGCAATAGATCTCGAGGGAAGTGGTTGAGGCATTTTTTCTTCGATTTAAATTGTTTGTGCCATCCAAGTGTGTTGGTACGAAAACAACTGTACGATTGCTTGGGTAAATATAACCCCTGTTTGAGACAACTTCCAGATTTTCAAATGTGGATTAATGTTGTGAAAGCGTCTTCGATTTATGTTCTTGAACAACAACTGACAAATTACAGAATCCTCCCGAAACGCGGTAATATAAGCTCTGATACAATTCATAATCGAAATAGAGATGCAAATGAATTGTTACTTGTGTTCAGAGATTTTTTTAAGGACATGGGAGATGACACTTTTAAAGAAGGCTTTGGAGATTTACTTATTAATAGAGATTATCAAACCATTGAACAAAGGAAGTGTGAAGAAGCATTTGTTTATCTTAAAAGCAAATCACGTGTTGGTGCATTATATAAAATTTTGGCAATTGAAAAACTGTACGAATTGATGAGGTGTCCTAGCACCGCAAAAATATTGAAAGAGATGTATGGTTTTGACGAATTTCGGCTTTATGAATTAACAGAAAAAAAACTGATAAATGTCCATCAGGAATTTGATGGACTTGGAGAGTTTATGTATCAACTGCAATCCAAAATGAAAACATTTCCTAAAATATATCGATTCATCAAGAAAATTAGGAGGATAGAATCATGAAAAGTTTCTATACACAGGAAGAGTTAATTAATATTGGCTTTGGTAGAATTGGTGAAAATGTTCTTATCAGCAGAAAAGCAAGCATTTATCAGGCAGAAAAAATTGAAATAGCAAATAATGTCCGAATTGATGATTACTGCATAATCAGCGGAAAAATCACATTAGGGAACTATGTCCATATTGCTGCATTCTGCTGTTTGTTTGCTGGCGACTCGGGGATAGAGATGGCGGATTTTTCTGGGCTATCATCCCGTGTGAGCGTATATGCAGTGTCCGATGATTATTCTGGAGAGTATCTTACAAATCCAACAATTCCAGAAATATACAAAAACTGCATTGAGAAAAAGGTGTATATTGGAAAGCATTCTATTATTGGGACTGGAGCTGTCATCTTACCTGGAGCGCTAATTCCTGAAGGTGTTTCAATCGGTGCTATGAGTCTTGTGTACAAAGAACTTCAAGCCTGGTCGATTTATGCAGGAATACCAGTGAAAAGAGTTAAAGAGAGAAGTAGAAATCTTGTTTTATTGGAAAAAAAAATGATGGAGAAAGAGACAAAGCTATGATAGTAATCCATTCATCGTATGTAATAACTTGACGGATCCTACATTTGCTCAAAATACAACAAGTACATCCAACTTGGACAAGGAGATTACATGGAAAAATTTGCATCCCCAATCATGGTTACGCAGTCAACATTACCTCCCTTTAAAGAATATTGTGAAAGCATAAGCCAGATATGGGATTCGCATTGGCTGACTAATCAAGGTCCTTTACATGAAAAATTCAAGAAAAATGCAAGAGAGTACTTAAAAGTGGAAAATGTTTCTCTATTTACAAATGGACATTTGGCTCTGGAAACGGCCATTAAGGCGCTCAATCTAAAAGGAGAAATAATCACTACACCTTTCTCTTTTGCATCAACCACACATGCAATAACAAACTGTGGACTTAAGCCGGTATTCTGTGACATACGGAGTGACAACTATACGATTGATACTAATAAAATTGAAGACCTAATAACAGAGAGAACATCTGCAATTATTCCTGTGCATGTGTTTGGTTACCCTTGTGATGTCAGGCATATTGAAGAAATTGCTAAAAAGCATAAATTGTCAGTGATATATGATGCAGCACATGTTTTTGGAGTCCGGATTAACAATGTCGGAATTGGCGAATTTGGCGACATATCAATGTTTTCTCTTCATGCCACAAAAGTTTTTCATAGTATTGAAGGGGGATTGCTTTCATACAAAAATCAAGACTTGGAACATAAGTTAGACTTGCTAAAAAACTTTGGCATATCCGGACCTGAAACAGTTGAATGTGTAGGAATAAATGCAAAAATGAATGAGTTTCAGGCAGCAATGGGACTGTTAAATTTGAAATCTATTGAGGCAGATATTAAAAGCAGAGGTTTGATTACAAATATATACAGAAGTCTCCTAAGTGATGTGCCGGGCGTACATATGACTGAAGATGTTCAAAATGTAGAGCATAATTTTGCATATCTTCCTGTCTTGATAGATGAGGCCGAATACGGTATGTCGCGGGATAATTTGTTCAATATACTGAAGGAGTACAATGTTTTTGCTAGAAAGTACTTTTATCCACTAATCTCGGATTTTTCATGTTATAAAGAAACCTACAAAAATATCGATTTGCCGGTAGCTAAGTACGTATCTAATAGGATACTTACACTGCCATTGTACACTAGCATGGAACCAGCGATTGCACAGAATATTTGCGAAATAATCAAGGCCCAAATTAAATAAAATCATATTAATGGAGTGATCTAAAATAACTATATGCTAATCTTTATGCATTTGACGAGATAGAGAGATAGGGTAAACTCATATATCATATCTGTGTGTTGATTAATGGCGAAGCGAACCTGCTAAGAGGAGAAATTTCCATAGATGACAAAAATACTAGTTCTAATATCGACATATAACGGAGAAAGTCATCTACAGCAGCAGCTAGATAGCATTTTTAATCAAGTTAGCCCGAACATAAACGTAGCTGTTCAGGTTCGTGATGATGGCTCCCGAGATGGGACATTAAAAATTTTAGAGGCAAATAAGCAGCAGTTCACATACAGAGCCGAACAAAATATCGGTGTTGCAAAGAGCTTTCTTTGTCTATTAAATGAGTCAAATCCATCTGATTACGATTACTTTGTGTTTGCAGATCAAGATGATGTTTGGAAGCCTGACAAACTTAAGCAAGCTGTTTCGGCATTGGAATCCATAAAAGGTCCTGCTTTATATATTAGCAATACGACAGTGTGCGACTTCGAACTTGAAAATCAAAAGGATACTGACATCTGTTTTCAAAAGCAAAGCATCTACAGTGCACTTGTTGAAAATGTTGGTATTGGAATGACGATGGTTATGAACAGGGAACTCTTGGAGTTGCTTCAAAAATCCTCACCGGAGTATATCTTTATGCACGACTGGTGGGTCTATATAGTAGCTTCCGCATTTGGAACGGTTGTGTTTGATAAACAGAGCTATGTTTTATATCGGCAGCACGATTCTAATGTCATCGGGTATAGCTCTAGCATGTGGAATCGGTATAGAAAAAGAATTGCAACAGTCTTGAAGGCAACTGATCCTGTTCATCCAATTGTGCGACAAACGCAATCATTTCTGGACTGCTATGGAGATCTAATTGATAAAGAGGTCTATGCAAATTTGTCTGATTGGATCTCCTGTCAGCATTCATTTTTTTGTAGACTTAAGTCGCTGCCAAAACTACGAATGTTCAGGCAACGTAAATCAGACCAGCTTTTTTTCATATTGATGTTTGTTGCAGGGTTTTATAGTGGAAAAAAACCGGATAAGCAATCATCTTACACTGAGAAAGTTACTAAATAAAGTCCGCAGTATATGTTCCATAATGAGGTGTTATGATTAAAGTCCTAAACATCATTACAAAAAGCGATTGGGCAGGCGCTCAACGAATTGTTTATGAAATCTGTAAATGTGCTCTTGAATCTCCAAACGCAATTATTGAAGTTGCGATTGGAGATGAAGGGATTTTAGCAGATAAACTACGCCTGCTTGGGATAAAGGTTCATGTCCTTAATAATCTGGTTCATCCCATCACACCGCTTAAAGATTTATGCGGTTTTTTTGAGTTGGTAAAACTAATACAGGCTGAGAACTATGACGTTGTGCATTGCCATTCAACAAAAGCAGGCATACTGGGAAGAATGGCTGCTAAGGTGTGCAATGTTCGACGGAGAATCTACACAGTACATGGGTGGTGGCCAATCTTACGCTATTCGAACCGTTTTGTCAGATCAATGGCAGTAAGTGTTGAAAGACTGATGGCGCTAATGACAACGGATTTGGTTCTCATCAGCCAATCGGATTTAGAAGCAGCTCGGCAAATGAAAATTGGAAGCGACCGTATTTATCAGTTGATTCCAAATGCAATATCGATTGAGAACAATGCTGATTCCGGAGTGCTGCGTAGAGAACAGGGAATTGAAGCCAGTACTGTCATTGTTGGAAATGTAGCTCGAGTTGATGCACAAAAGAACCCGGACCTGTTTATAGAGATTGCAAAGGAGTTTGATGATGATTCAACAGTATTTGTTTGGTTGGGCGATGGTCCTGATTTGGAAAGGGTCCGTGACGAAATTAAAAGCAGCAAATTAGAGGATAAAATCCGCTTTATCGGATTTAGAGAGAACGGAATTGACTATATGAATGATTTTGACGTTCTTTTCATGACTTCACGAAGTGAGGGTGTTCCGATTACAATTCTGGAAGCCGTGGCATTAGAGAAAAAGATATTTTCCTCAGACGTGGGGGGGATCAAGGAGTTTGCTGGAAACAAGAATGTATACAAATTGGATTCTTCCATGGAGACAATAGTCAAGAAACTTGAAGAAATTATAGAAGCGCAACCAGTTCAGTATGCTGTTTTACCAAATAGAATGTGCAGTGACTATTTCAGGTTATACAATAATTGAAGGATATCCACCTATCTTATACACCATGATTCTTTTTTAACAACTAGCATTATAAAAGAACTATAATGGATTTGTAACGGCCTGCGTGTATGTGGGTGTGGCTGTTCTTTTTTTCGTAAAAACGATAAAAAACACTCTATTCATGAAAGGCAGATAAGATGATGGGTTTTAAGGATCATAAACGGGACGGACTTTTCATAAAAGCGCTGGAATGCGGTTTTTACTGCGGCGTGGTTGTTTTCAGCTACTATTTTGCCTGGCATATAAATATAACCGGCTTATATGATGCGAACAACCTGGCAGCACTTAATAACTCGGCCGCGCCGATAGCCATAGGTGCAGCCGTTATTTTTGTTGCCAACGGGCTTTTTAAGACACTCCGCAAATCCTTCGTAGAAAACGCGGTCATGATGCTGATGTCCAGTTTTTACATCGCTGTTTTCACGATGGCTATTGCATTCTACTCCAGGTCCTTTGCCCTGCCCAGGTCGATGATTCTGGTTGCGTTTATGTTCCAGGTGATAACCCTGTCAATCACCAAGTGCTTCATCATCAGCATATTAAGAAAGACCCACGGCGATCGGAGTATTCTGATTGTGGCACCGATGGAAGAAAAGGAAGCGTTGATTTCCAAACTCCTTTCTGATTATCGATTCACTGACAAGCTATATGGTTACATAGAGCCAGGGAGCAAAGCCGTTGAGAACTGTATTCCGAAAGTTGATCATATCCTGGTCAGTGACAGTGTTGACCCTCTTTTGTTGGATGAACTGATCCGAACGGCCATGAGTCATGAAAAACGGCTCTACCTGATTCCGCGGATATACGAAATCGCGGTGATCAATGCAGCCTTCACTCAGTACTCAGATTTGCCTCTGCTAAAAGTGGACAATCTGAACCTTTCCTGGGAACGGGCATTGATAAAGCGGGGGATGGACTTGGTGATAAGCTTGCCGGCATTGGTTTTGCTGCTGCCTGTTATGGCAGTGATCGCCTGTGCCATTTTGATCACAGACGGTCGCCCAGTGCTATATATCCAGGAGCGTGCGACAATCAACAATCGAACTTTTAGGTTATATAAGTTCAGATCCATGTGGTTGAATGCAGAAAGCGAATGCGGTGCTGTCCTTGCCAGCGAAAATGACCCCCGCATTACGCCGGTGGGGATCTTTCTTCGACGCTTCTGGCTCGACGAGCTTCCCCAACTGATCAATGTCATCAAAGGCGACATGAGCCTGGTGGGCCCTCGGCCTGAACGGCCGGTGTTCATCAAACAATTCGCTGAGGAAATTCCGGATTTTCAATACCGACTGTCCGTAAAGGCCGGCGTCACCGGTCTTGCCCAGGTAATGGGCAAATATACAACCAGCCCAGAAACAAAAATCAAATTCGACCTGATGTATATCCGCAACTCAGGTGTTTTGTTCGACCTGCGGATCCTGGCCGATACCGTTAAAAAAGTAATCCTCGGAACCCTCAAACGCGGCGAAAACCCAGACATGAACCACAAAGAGGCCCTTGCCAGCAGAGGAATAGAAGAATACTGGGAAGGCGATGTACTTCGTTTTCGGACACTTAACAAAACAAACGAAAGATAGTTGGAACCACCGAATACACCGAATGGCACCGAAAAGTGCAGGAGTATTTTTGCCGCAGCGTACTCCACGAGTTCTGTGGGTAATTAGTATGGTTTCCATAAACAAACCCCCTTCGGTGTTTTCGGTGCATTCGGTGGTTAAATAGTCCGTTTCTCCATTTTTCCGTGTCTTCCGTGGTTCCTCTTTTCAGCACTGTCTGATACAATTACAGCAGATGGAGTCATTAGGAGGTTCTCAGGTTTTATGGATATTTGGAGGAAGTTGGACGGGTTTTATGGGAGTGTTTTTTTTCTTTTTTTCAGTCTGATTTTGCACGTAAAGGTGCTTGAGCTTCTCCCGGTAGAAAAAATCATTTATGGGACGGAGACCTTTGCAGAGATGTTTCATCAATTCAAAGGACATTTACTGATCATATTTGTTCTTTTACTAGGGTTCTCCATAGCAATCGGATTTTTTGTTGGCGACAGGAAAAAGAAATTTGATAAGTTCTTTATGGGATGCTTGGGTATATACGGTGTATCGATTCTGCTGTCCTATGCATTCGCTTCTGATAAGGCGTTGGCGTGGCGGGGGGCTTTGGATCATTATGAGGGGGCTCCGGTGCTGATTGCGTATCTGTTCCTGTGCCTGTTCTTCTATTGGACGACGACGGAAGACCGGGCTAAGAAATGGCTCCTGTGCTGTTTTGCGGTGAACAATGCAATCATGGCTTTGGTGGGCATTTCACAGATGATGGGGAACAATATCCTGAATCATCCGTTGATCCTTAATGCCATCATTTGGCCTGCAAGCAGCACCGCTGTCAGTGCGGTGGGGAATAATGCTGTAAGAGCTGCATATGGGACTGTTGGCAATCAGAACTTTATGGGCAGCTACCTGGCTTTGTCGATTCCGCTTCTGTTTTTCGCGTTCATGGAGGCTGAAAAGCGATGGAAGCCCGCATATGGCGTTGTACTTTTCCTTAGCTACCTGACATTGCTTGGATCTTCTTCAAGAGCGGGGCTGGTTGGGATTTGTGTGAGTCTTCCAATCATCCATGGGTATTATGCATATAAGCCCGAATCATTTAGGCGGGTTTTCATGAATTTTGGAATCGCTCTGGCAGGACTTGCCGGATATTATGGGATTCTCCGGTCCGTCAATTCAACGGACGTGCTGCTGTTTGCAATTGCTTTGATGGTATCCATGGCAGTCTATTCTGCAATCAGAGGATTGCTTGGTGCTGGCAAACAGCTGAAAATGAGTAAACTCATCCAAATTTACCTCGCGGGGATCACCCTGATCGCTGTGATCGGCGTATCCGCCATATTGATGACAGGGCAGAAAACACCCTGGGTCATCACAGATTTGAAAATCACAGAAAACCAGGCGACCCTTACAGCACTCACCGATACGGTCACAATCACAACTGTGGATGATACGGCTGAAATTCTCAACCAGAGCACGGACGAAAGCATTTTCCTTGAACCGGGAAATGAACAGGGTCAGCTGAAGCTTTCTGATGGGTCTCAACTCGGCTTCAGTGTTGTAGCAGACAAGCAGAAGGAAAATCTGTACGCACTAGTTCTGGAGAAGCCCAAGCTGGTTTTTGCATTCGGTAATCTGGCCGATGGAAATGCCCTGACATTGATCGGGAATGGGGGGCTGCCGATTGAGGCCGCGATTCCGGATCGGATAAAAAGCCTGGATGGACTTGAGAAGTACGGGAATGCCAGGGCTTATATCTGGAGCCGCACGGTTCCGATGATCATGAGCCACTTCGCTGTGGGTGTGGGACCGGACAATTTCGTTAAGGAATTTCCGCAGAATGACGTCCTGGGGAAGAACGCTGCCTATGAAACGCCTTATATGATCGTAGATAAGCCTCATAACTGGTTCATGCAGATTGCAGCCAATACCGGGGTGATTGGAGCGATCGCTGTTCTGGCTCTCCTGCTGGGTATGGGACGCCGTGTCCTAGCGATCGGATTCGAAAACAAACCCGCCATGCTCGTATTCCCTCTCTTCACCGCCCTTGTGGGCTATACCGCAGCCTCCCTGTTCAACGACAGCGTAACCTCCGTAGCGCCCCTGTTCTGGACCATGCTGGGGATTACATTCGCCCTTATACCGGGTTCAATGGCTGAAGCAGTAAAGCCTCCCAAAGCAAAAAATCAGCACAAGCCTGCTAAACGCTGATAACCACTCATCACCAAATGATTAACCCAATATTATAAGAATGCCTCCCACACAGCGATAAACACACATCTTTCCCGGTGATTTCGGTGCATTCGGTGGTTCCTGCCTTTGTCCCCCGTCCGATGTCCCCACCCTTTCCCTGTGTTCCGTGGTTCATTCTTCCAAGGAGGACACATATGAAACACATTGTTCTATTCGGTGCCGGCGGCCATGGTCGGGTGGTACGCGATATTGTGGACCAGCAGCATGAATTTGATCTGGAATCCTGCATTGTTGCGGTTTATGACGACTATGTGCTTGAAAAAATGATGGATGGGACGCTGCCCATTCTGCATAGCGAGGAAGCGTTCCGTGCGTTTGTTGAAAAGAACGGCATGGTCTACGGTCTCATAGGCATCTGGGACAACAAAACCAGAGAGCGCCTCAGCCGGGAATACCCGATCCGCTATACGGTGGGAATCCACCCTTCATCGATCATTGCCGACGATGTAAAGATCGGGGAGGGCACTGTCGTCATGGCAGGGGCTATCATCAATCCCGGAGCAAGGATAGGCAGGCACTGCATCATCAATACCGGCGCCATCGTTGAGCACGACTGCATAATCAGTGACTATGTTCACGTATCCCCGGGTGTAAGATTGGCCGGAGATGTCAAGGTAGGCCGAATGTCCCTGATCGGAATCGGCTCCTCCGTTCTCCCCAAGATAACCATCGGACAAAATGTCGTAGTCGGCGCCGGCGCTGTCGTGATCCGCGACATAGAAGACGACATCACCGTCGTCGGCGTACCTGCCCGAAAGATGAAATCCCCTAATAAGTGAAACAATGAAACCACCGAATTCACCGAATGGCACCGAAAAGTGCAGGAGTATTTTTGTCGTAGCGTGCTCCGCGAGTTCTGTGATTAAGTAGGATGGTTTCCATAAACAACCCCCTTCGGTGTTTTCGGTGCCTTCGGTGGTTAGATGCATTGAATGATTTGAAACCACCGAATTCGCCGAAACGATTTGCCCAATCTATTTCCGCCCTCCTCCGTGTATTCCGTGGTAAATCACCTGACCTCGCTCTTTGATTAAGCATTCTTTAAGCTTGTATGACAGATGGAAAATCGGGATTGAAATAGAATATAATGAATTAGATAATATTGCTTGGTTCACACAAGTAAATTTGAAGGAGGGACAGAATGATATTCAGAAAAATTGTTGCTGTTGGGATCGGTCTTGCTATGATGTTTCAGACGACGGCAGTATTTGCAGGTACCTTCAATGATTTGAAAGATTCCGAGTGGGCTGAGAGTTATATTGAAAAGATGGCTTCAGAGGGAATCATAACGGGCTTCAACGGAGCTTATAAACCCCTTGATCCGGTCAATAAATATTCTGCTGTCGTGATGATCTTCAGAACGCTTAAGGCAGCAGGCAAAATGGACGATACATCAGTGAATGCCGCAGTTGCCAAATATTCCGCAGTTCTAGCGGACAATAAGGTGCCGGTATGGCCGGATCTGCATCAGGCCGTCGCATGGATGCTGGAGAATGAAGTTATTCAGGCTGAAGAGCTGAAATACTTCATGACTGGCGATAAGCACAACAACGCAAGGCGATACGAACTTTCCATATTCCTGGGAAAAGCGCTGAATGTTTTCTTGGAGCAAAATGTGAATACGTTCATCACCCTTTCATTTAAGGATGCGAGCCTGATCAGCAGCGGCTCCGCGCCCTATGTGAACCTGCTTGTGACTAAAAAAGTACTGGTAGGCGATACGGAAGGGAATTTCAAACCCTATGATCCGATGACCCGCGCTGCAATGGCCAAGGTCCTTTCCGTTTCCTATGACCTCCTCGGCGGCACGGAAACAACAACACCTGTGGCTCCGGTACCGGTTCCGGTTCCTTCGAATCTCACCACTAAAATCGGAACACTCGCTTTTATTCTTGAAGACACGAATAAGATCATTGTGACGGACAGCACGGATACCGCCAAGAACGATGTTTATTCCCTTGAAGGCGTAGCCATAACCATAAGCGGAACTAAAGCGGATCTGAGCGATCTGGATAAAGGCTCCGAAGTGAAGCTTACCTTTGACGGTTCAAAGCTGATCAAGGTGGAGTCCGGCAGCTATTTCGGTGAAGTTAAGGGAGTTCTGAAGGAAGTCGAAAAAATGACCCTGGTCTATCGGATAGTCATCACGGAAGATGAAACCGGAGACAAGAAGACCTACTATACGGACAAGGCGCTGACATCGGTTAAGGTCGGCGGAGTGGACACCCCGCTGGATAAGCTCAAATCAGGGGACAAGCTGACGCTTCGCTTCAATTCGATCAAACAGATCAGCGAAATGACGGTTGTCCAGCGGTACCAGACCTATGAAGGGATTCTGAAAAGCCAGCTGAACTTTGTCGGCAAGCCAAAGATCACCATAACCCTGGATGGCGATAAGGAAGTGATTCTGGAGCTTGATACGACTGTCGATATCGAGCGAAATGACGATGATGCCGAGATTTCGGATCTTGTAGTAGGGGATTTTGTGACGGTCCGTACTTCCTATGATAAGGTTGACCGGCTCTACAGCTTCTCTGCTGCCAAGAAAGAGATATCCGGAACCATCCAGCAGATCGTAATAGGCAAAGTGAACAAGGTGACCATCCTTACGGATGATGACGGCGAGAAGGAATATACACTGTCTTCATCGGCGGCCATCGAAGTGGACAATGTCGATGTGGATATCTACGGCCTCCGGGTGGGGTATGATGCGGATCTTGATGTGGAGGGATTATTGGCTACCTCCATCGATGCAACTAAATCCGCAAGCAAGGAACAGCTTTCAGGTACGGTATCAAAGGTATATGAGGATCTTGACATAATAACCCTTAAGCAAACCGTCAACGGAACAATCAAATACACATCTGTTTCCTATAACGGCACAACGAAGGTACTGATGGCAGATGGAACGGCGAAAAGTATCGGGAATCTTGAAGTGGGTGATACCATTTTTGCATACGGCACCTACCGCGATACCTTCTTCGTTGCAGAAAAAGTGATCATACTCGAATAAGGTATGGAAAGTTAATCAACATATGGAGTTCTAATGTTCAATAAGTATCCATGATTTATAAATAGTTTTTGTATGTAATTAATGACTTTGGTTAATTAATTTAGCTTTGCGTAAAACACACGCCTCATCTTTGATGACGCGTGTGTTTTTTTATGGCGTAAGTTAACAGGAAAACGATTCGGAGCCTACATTAATCCAGTTGTGAGCTGTGTTTGGAGGTATTGTAATTCTTCATGAAGAGGACTACAATAAGTGAGGATTATGATTAAGTCAAAAAATGGGAACTGAATCATGTCAGTAATTTCACCGCTGTGTTTATTCTCCGACTCATCGGGTAAATATGTACGGAAATGTTACTGCCATCTTAAATACAAAAGAATGACTGAATCAAACCATACTGTACAGCGGGAACAGGAGGCGACCGATGAATAACCGTTCGGTGGAAGTGTATCTTAGGAAGATGATAGAGATCGACCAGGAGGCTCTGGCAGTTGAAGGTCGGATCAAGGAAGTGGAAGAAACCAAGCAGAAAGAACAGCGAAAAATCAGGCGGGATCTGGAAATGGCTATTTTAAAGCGTGCGAGGATGGAAGCCCGAAAGGATCAGGAAGCTCTCATAAAAGAGGCTAAGGAGCTTGAAAAAGCCATCGGTCTGGAGACAGAAACTGAATTGGCTGGTTTGAATCAAACGTACAAAGAGGCTGAGGATGAGCTGCTCCGGTCGATCATTTCCCAAATGCTCAAAACTCCGGGTTCTATTCCGGGAAGGGCTTAGAGGGGTGGCCGGATGGGAACTTTTGCACAGTTCGCTGCAGTAAATACAAAGATCAAGATCCTTCAGCGGGATTTGCTGAAGGACACCGACTATAAAAGGATGCTGGAAGCTCGGGATGTGGAGGAAGTTGTCCGCTACCTGAAAGAGAATACCCGATATGGAGAACTGCTGACAGACGGGGATATAGTAAACCCTCGGATCGACCAGTTGGAATTGATTTTCAGAACCCATGTGTTGAAACGATATGAAACACTGATTCACTATCTTGTGGATCAATACCGTTTTTTGTTCCGAGTCATCTTCATGCGGTATGAAGTTGAAAATCTGAAGCTGATCATCCGGGCGGTGACCCGCAAGGAGGATCTGACGCCCTTGGTGGACAGCTTTTATCGGTCTTCGGTCATTCCGCAGCTGGATTATCAGCAGCTTACTGTGGCCAAGACATTCGAGGAAGTCATCCACTACTTACAGAACACTCCTTATTACAAGGTGCTGGCACCCTTTGTGGGAGAGGCTCCCAACCGTCTGTTGTTTTATGTTGAGATGAGCCTGGACCGAATGTATTTCAAGAAATTGGCAGCTGTCACCCGGAAGCTGCAACGGGATGATAAGATGCTGGTATCGGAGCTGTTAGGGAAGAACTCGGACATCCTAAATATCCAGTGGATTTATCGGGGGTTGAAGTATTATCATATTTCTTCCGAAGAACTTTTCAACTACAGTCTTCCTTCAGGTTATCTGCTGGATCTTAAAAGCCTGCGTGATCTCTGCTATTCGGCAGATGAGAAGGACCTGGTGGAAAAACTCAAGAAAACCCGGTATGCGTTCTTGTTCGAAATAGAAACTGATTATGAGCGGTTCATGGAAATCGGGATGGAAAGATATCTGTTCAAACTTCTCAAATCCATGGAGCTCAAGAGCTTCATGACAATCCTCCCCACAATCATTTATATACACCGTTTGGAATTTGAAATGCGGGATATGTTCTCGTTGTTGGAAGCCAAGAAATTCGGCCTTTCGGGGGATGATATCCAGCAGTTCCTGGTAAGGACTTTGCCGGGGTAATAAGAGAAGAGTTAAAATCATGATTTTGAAGCCACCGAACACGCCGAACACACCGAAACCACCGAAGGGTATAACGACTAGCGCACTAAGAGTGGTACAAATTTTTCGGTGATTTCGCTGTCATCGATGGTTCCATAGGTTTTCAAACTAAGCAAAACGCAAAAAACGGGAGTGACTTCTATGGCAATAGAACGCATGGAGATGATGAATGTGGTTGGGCACTGTGAGGATATGAACAAGGTCTTAAGGGATCTCGTTGTCCTGGGGTGTTTGCAGCCAATAAGGGAAGTTCAGCAAAGCCACATCGCTTCGACCCTTGATATAATGTCATTCGACGTATCGGAAGGTGCGAAGTGGGTTCAGTTTCCATCAAGCAAATGGGAATTCCGTGAGGCGCAGATGCATCTGGAATTGCTGATGACGCGAATGGGCATCAAGGGGGAAGTGGATGCCGGCGAATTCGGTGAGGACTACGACTTCAAGGACATCGAAGCCAACATCAACGTGATGTTCGACCGATTTGCCGGCCTGCTGAAACAAATCGAAGGATTTGAAAAGGAACGAAAAAAGCTGGACCGGTTCAGGGTCATATCCATTCTGAAAGATGTGAATCTGGATTTAAACGAATTGGAAACCTTAAGTCACTACAGTTATCGGATCGGTACCATTTCAAAGGAGCATCGTCAGAAGCTGGCCATCAACTACGAGAACATCTCTGCCGCAGTGATGCACCTGGGAGATATGAACAATCAGGAAATCTATATGGTGATTTTTCCGAAGGATCTGGAAACTGAGAACCTGAGGATTCTTCGGTCCATTGACTTCGAGGAATATGAAATCCTCAAGGAATACCTGGATGTCCCTGTGAAGATGATGAACAGAGTTGAAACAAGAATTGCAGAGATCGATATGGAACTGGAGTCCTTGAACCAGGAAATCGACCGTTTTCGAAGCAACTTTGAACCGGTAATCAAGGATTGCTACAACAAACTTCGCATGGAAGAAATCCTCGTGGACATTCGGAGCCAGGTCACTGTTACCAGAAACTTCTTTTTTGTAAGCGCCTGGGTAGCACAGAGGGAAGTGAACCGAGCTCAAAAGGCGTTGGCAATTTATTCAGACCGATTGATTATCAGTGTGAAAAAGGAAAAAGAAGTGGATGAAGGGCATGTAAGGCCCACGAAATTACGCAACAACTGGCTGGTCAGACCCTTCGAGCTACTTGTAAAGACCTATGGAACCCCATCCTATCAGGAGATGGATCCCACCTTCTTTGTGGGGATTACTTACATGCTGCTCTTCGGCGTGATGTTCGGGGATCTCGGGCAAGGGTTCGTACTCTTTTTGGCTGGGCTGTTCGTGGCTAAGAAAATCAATCCGATGGGAGGAGGCATCCTCAGCAGGATCGGTATTTGTTCAATGGTCACAGGAACCTTCTTTGATAGCTTTTTCGGTATGGAACATGTGATTTCCTCAGTGACAGCGGCTATATTCGGCAAATCCGCGTCGGAGGCATTCCATTTCTACACCATGGAAAACATCAACACGGTGATGCTTCTTTCGGTACTAGGCGGAATCATTCTGCTGTTCATCAGTTTTGGAATCAGCATCTTCAACAAACTGAAGGCCGGCGATTTCGAGAATGGTGTTCTGGGTGATAAGGGAATCGCGGGTTTTGTACTCTACCTTATCCTGCTCCAGATGGTGTATGGGATGGTAGCAGGAGGGCCTATCATACCGACCGCTCTAGCGGTTGTCCTGGTGATCATTTTGACACTAATCACTGCACTCAGGCACCCTATCAGCAATATGATCAGAAGCCATACACCTATTTTTCACGATTCAGTGGGTTCTTTCACGGTAGAGGCTTTCTTCGAAACGTTTGAGGTATATCTGGCGTATTTCAGTAATACCCTCTCTTTTGTCAGGGTTGGCGCCTTTGCACTGAATCATGTGGGCATGTTCTCGGTCTTTATCATCCTGGCGGACATGATCGGCGGTATGGGCGGTAAGATCAGCATGTATCTGCTGGGCAACATCGTTATCCTCGGCCTTGAAGGTATGATCGTCATGATTCAGGGCATGAGGCTTGTATATTATGAGATTTTCAGTAAGTTCTTCAATGGAGATGGCATCGATTTCAAGGCCATCACTCTGGAAGCATAAGCAGGACACTGAACAGAGAGGTGGGTATCTATGGTCACACTGGACGATAAATTTTCGTCATTCAGCAAATTGGTAATGGATAAGGCGACACATGCATTTGAAGAACAGGTCCGCCTGATGGATCAGAAAAATCAGGAGCAGCTGGAACAGTTTAAAAATGATCTTGAGAACAAATCAAAAGAGCTGAAAAGTAAAGCACAGCAGCAGGCCCAGCATGACAAAAAACTGCTCATCTCCAAAGCCCAGCTCGACCGGAAGCGTCGGGTGATGACCTTGAAGGACGAGCTGATGGGGACCTTGGTTGAAAAGGTGCGGCTTGAACTGGAGCGTTATACGGAAACGAAGGATTATGTGACGTTCATGAGCGAACGGTTCGTCCTCTTTCGCAAGGGGTTCAAAGAACTGGACAGCATCATCCTTCAAGTGAAGGATGAAGATATGGCTGTTCACGGTGCAATCATCAAGAAGTGGATTGATGAAGAATTCCCTCACCTGGTCGGAAGGGTTGTTTTAGAGTCCCTGGCACCGGAATATATCGGCGGATTCATTCTCTTCAACGGGTCCCGGACGATACGGTATGATGCAACACTGAAGGCGCTGCTGGAAGACTGGACGGATCGAATCGGCGAAATGCTCCATGATACTTTGAATAAGGCAGGGATGAACAA
>CAZEHS010000013.1:39274-52126 GCA_964511875.1 uncultured Peptostreptococcaceae bacterium | reverse complement strand
GAAAGGGAACCCCAAGGACAACGCCCTGCCCAATGAAGTTGTAATCCGAAGTCAGTGTACTGATTGGACGCCCTTGCGCATATAAGAGGGCCATCCCCCGTGCGGCGGTCATCATCCCCAGGGTTGCGATGAAGGGGGGAATGCCGGTCTTGGCAATCAGAGCTCCATTGATGAAACCGCAAAGGGCACCAACACCAAGACCGGCAAGAAGGGGAACAATAACTGGAAGGGCGGGAAGGTTCGGATACATCCGGGCTGCCCAGTCAGGCTGCTGTGCCAGAGAAGCGGCAACAACTGCAGCCAGGGCAAGAACAGAGCCAGAGGAAAGATCAATTCCTGTCGTAATGATGCACATTGTCACTCCGAAAGCAATCAAACCGATAACGGAGATCTGACGGATGATGTTCATGATGTTCCCCATGGACATGAACGCTGGGGAGAGCATTGAAAGAATCAGGCACATTAGTATCAGGATCAGAAAAATACCATATGTCTTTATAAAGCTCTGTAACTTGGCCTGATTGTTTTTCTTGTTTTCCTCTTTGGTGTCAATGGTCTTTTCCATCGGGGTGTCCTCCTGAGAATTGGAAATGTTTTACGATACAATTTTTTAGGACTGGGGGTGATACTGATCCAATGTGGCTCCCGTAGCGAGAAAGAGGAGCTTTTCCTGATTGGCTTCTTCTCTGGGAAGAATCCCGGTTACTTTCCCTTCGCTCATGACCATGATTCGATCGCTCATCCCAAGGATTTCAGGAAGTTCAGAAGAAATCATGATAATAGCCTTGCCCTGTTGGGCCAGTTTGCTCATCAGCTTATGGATCTCAGATTTGGCTCCCACATCGATTCCCCTAGTAGGCTCATCCAAAATCAGAATATCCGGGTCCGTTAGAAGCCATCTGGAAATCAGAGCCTTTTGCTGGTTCCCACCGGAAAGATTCTTAATCTGCTGCTCCAAACTGGGTGTCTTGACCCCAAGTTTCACAACTTGTACCTGACAGGCCTCCTCAATCGCTTTGTGTTTGACAAATATGCCATTCATGAATTTATCGATGCTGGCCATAATCATGTTGTCCTTCACAGAGAGCGTCAGGTAACAACCAGTCAACTTTCGATCCTCTGTTAATAGAGCCAGTCCATGGTTAATTGCATCTCGGGGGGTGTCGATAGTCACCGGCTTACCATCAATGAAAACTTCGCCACTGCTTTTCTTCGTAACTCCGAATAGGGCTTCAACCACTTCGGTCCGACCAGCCCCCATGAGCCCGGCAATGCCGAAAATCTCACCCTTGCGAACCTGAAAGTTAACATCGGTAAAGACACCATCACGGCTGAGGTTTTTGACCTCCAGTTTCACTTCTCCTATTTCAGCATGTTCCTTTTGGAATACCTGGTTAAGTTCTCGGCCCACCATCTTTTCCACCAGCTTGTTGTGGGTCATGGCTGAAGCGGGCTCGGTACAAATGAAAGTGCCATCCCGAAGAACGGTGATTTCATCAGCTATCTTGAAGACTTCGTCCATCTTATGAGTTATATAGATGACTGCGACGTCTCGGGCTTTCAATTTACGAATGATGGTAAAAAGATGATCGACTTCTTTTTCAGTAATAGCGGATGTGGGCTCGTCCATCACGATCAGATCGGAATTGTAGGAGGTTGCTTTGGCGATTTCTATCATCTGCTTGTTGGCAACGCTGAGTTCTACCATTTTTGTATCGGGCTTGATGTCAATGCCCAGTTCATTCAGCAGCGACTGGCAGTCGTCTTTCATTTTCTTGTGGTCAATCAGGCCATTTTTCTTCTGAGGTTCCCGCCCCAAAAATACATTTTCTGTAACAGTCATATGGGGAATGTCATTAAGCTCTTGATGGATCATGGAAATTCCCAGCTTCAGAGCATCGGAGGTTTTATGGATTTGAACCTGCTGGCCTTTGAATTCGATGGTGCCCATATCCGGTTGGTAGATACCGATCAAAACCTTCATCAGCGTCGACTTGCCGGCTCCATTCTCGCCCATGAAAGCATGGACAGTACCTTTCCGTACATGTAGCATGACACCATCCAAAGCCTTCACGCCTGGGAAGCTCTTATGGATGTTATCCATTTTCAAAATGAATTCATCAGTCATCTTTTTCACCTCAATGTCATTTGGAGAAACCGATTCATAGTGTTCTAGAATTCTAAGGCCGTCTGAGATATTCCTCAGAACGGCCTCAGAATTCAGGAAAAAGGGGGGGAAAAGAGTTTAGCGCTGGTGTTTACTTGAAATTAGGATATTGGTCTACATTATCCTTAGTAACCTTCACAAATGGGATCATGATTTCTTTTTCAACTTTCTCGCCTTTTGCTTTCATTACAGCTGCTTCCAAGCTTCCGCCGCCTTGTCCAGCAGCATCCTGGAATACAGTGACCGACATCTTGCCGTCTTTCAGAGCTTGCACAGCATCCGGCGTGCAGTCAACACCGCCCACAATCATCGTGTCAAGTTTGCCCGCAGCTTCCAACGCACCGATTGCGCCCAGAGCCATGTCATCGTTGTTCGCACAAACGGCATCGATCTTGTCACCTTTGGACAACCAGTTTTCCATCAGAGTCATCCCTTCGGACCGGCTCCAGTTTCCTGTTTGCTCTGCAATGACTTTGATATCCGGATATTTTTCAGCAATGACTTTCTTAACGCCTTCTGTCCGCTTAATGGCTGCTTCATGGTCCAGGACACCCATCATGATGACGACATTCCCTTTACCGCCGAGTTTCTCACCGATATATTCCATTTGGAAAATACCCGCATCGATGGAGTTGGATCCAACGAACGTGACATCATCAGGAAGATTTGCCGGCAAACGGTTCAGGTAAACAAGGGGGATCTTTGCCTTCGCACAAGCCTCTGTGATAGGCCCGGTTGCTTCAGTGTTGACGGGATTGACCACAATGCTGCTCATTCCCTGAGTGATGAAGTTTTCCACCTGTGCCAATTGCGTGGCCGCATCGCTTCGAGCATCTACATAGGTTACATTGACGCCTTCCAAGGTTTTAGCCTTGGCCTTCATGCCATCCATCATGTACGTCAGGAACGTGTCATCAAAACTGGCGATGGATACGCCGACATTGATTGCGTCTGCCGCTGCAGGAGCAGCCGGTTCAGCAGGTGCTGCGGGAGCAGCTGGAGCTGCAGGGGCGCATCCGAGACCCAGTGTGGCCACAAGCGCCACCATCAACAGTACTGCGAGAAATTTTTTCATTCAAAATCCTCCCAATCTTTCTTATTTTGCCGTCTGGTACGAAATCCCCAGCGGATAAAGCCTTGCGGGAATGGCACACATTTTTATTTTTATTCCAATCCAATATTTCTTCAGCGGTATTCCACCCAGGAACTGCCATTGTCTGCTGACCGAACGCAATTTTCGATGAAACGAACACCCTCCATGCCATCATAGATATTGGGATACCAAAGGTTTTTCATAATATCCTTAAGCGCTTCACCTGTTTCTGCCCGGCTGATTGCCAAGGCAAAACGATGGTATAGATTCGACCAGGATTCAAACAGTCCCTCAACGTGTCCACCGCCAATCCTATCACTTGCAACGGCTTCGTCCTCTCTGTAAAGATAGCCCGTTCCTCTTTCAAGGATTTGGACAGGTTTTCCCTGCACTTCATACCTCAGTTGGTTCGGATACTCATCCCACCACTCGATGCTGGCCTTAGACCCAACGACTCGAATTTTCTGCTGATGCATGGATCCGGCATTGACAGCACTGGCCCAGAGAGATCCAACTGCCCCGCCTTCATAGTGGATTACGATGAAGGCATTGTCCTCCAGTGGTGCCCGACTCTTCACGAAGCTCTGGCGACTGCACATCAGTTCCGAAATCTTCAGCTCAGGCACCATCAACTCAGAAAGGTACAGCACATGGGTTCCGATATCTCCCAGCACGTAGGTTGGTCCTGCAACTTCCGGTGTAACGCGCCATTTTGCTCCCGGATTGTCTTTCTCCACCTCTTCAGAATGCCAGCCGTGAGCAAACTGCATATTCACAATCCGTATGTCCCCAAGATCACCATTTTCAATCATCTTGCGGCCTTGGTGGATCATCTGTGCACCGGAATAACCGTATGTTACGCCGACGACCAATTTTTTCTCTTCAGCCAAAGCCACCAGCTCTTCTGCCTGCTCCGTGGTGAAGCAGAGAGGCTTTTCACAGACTACATGCAATCCGTAGCTCAATGCAGCATGGCATATTTCAAAGTGGGTTGAATTGGGAGTCATGATCGAAACCACTTGAATGCCGTCGGACCGCAGGGACTCCTGTTCGAACATTGTTTTATAATCTGGGTAGCACCGATCTTCAGCAATCCCGATATTCACGCCGAATTCCTTGCATCGGGCTGGGTCGATATCAAGTGCCCCAGCTGTTAGTTGGAACAACCGATCCCTGGCTGCAGCACTGCGATGAATATAGCCGATTTGGCTGCCTCTTCCACCGCCTACGATTCCCCAGCGGAGCGGCGAATCGAATCGAAACTCTTCATTAAACATGTCCTATTCCTCCGGTATTATCAGTTGAATACATATTGATCCAGAAGCTTGCTGGTCGTGTTTGCCACTTCCTGGGTATCCATTTGCCAGTGCTTTGCACTGACCAGCTCATATGACCACCATCCGTCATA
This sequence comes from uncultured Peptostreptococcaceae bacterium, assembly GCA_964511875.1. Classification (GTDB taxonomy): domain Bacteria; phylum Bacillota; class Clostridia; order Peptostreptococcales; family Acidaminobacteraceae; genus CAZEHS01. Next base: position 47,458 of record CAZEHS010000013.1, on the reverse strand, counting down.
ACCGGACGCTTTTACTGCATCTATCCAATCGTTCATGGGGATATCCCCGTTACCGGCATAATGTCCCCGAAGATCTGTCTCATCGCAGAGGGTTCCCGGCGTATTTTTCTTTCCATCACCGAAATGAATATTGTAGATCAGCTTGGGATCCATCTTGGCAACGTCATCCGGTATGGTTTTACCGCCGTACCAAAGATGCCAGAAATCGATGACCATCCCGAAATTATCCCTGCCCACTTCATCGATGAGCTCCAGGCTTTGTGACAGGGAGTGGATAGGAGACCAAGCCACTGGCTCCAGTTGGAATCTGACCCCATACTCTGCACCCAGATCTGCAATCCGGCGGATATTATTCGCTGTTAGATGGCGGATTTCTTTCCAAGGCCGTTTTTCCAGCGCCAACAGGGGCACAAGCTGGATGCAGTCACACCCGACGTCCTGCGCGAACCGAGACAAGACTTCTGTCTCTTTTAGCATCTGATGGATTGACGCATCATCTGTCCGTTCCACATGGGCGACATCATTGATGCTGATTATCTGCATGCCATACTGTTCAAGGGTTTTAACAACCACTTCCGGTTTCAGTCCAGCCTCTAAATAGTCGTGGACTTTCGTGCCTGCCATTTCCAGAGCCCCGAACCCGGCCTGTTTAGCGATGCGTATATCTGACAGCATGTTGCTTTTCCAGATTGATTTGGTGTGAAGTGCCTTCTTGTTCAAAGTGCATACCTCCGATGGGTTACATGCCCAGATTTTCCTTCATGAATTTCCGTGCAATGATCGCGTACTCCAAGGGATCCGCCTTGGCAGGATCCTGCTCTGCCTCCACGACAATCCATCCTTCGTAATTGTTCTCCTTCAGGATGGTGAAGATTCCCTGCCAGTCAACCATGTCCCCATCTCCAGGAACTGTGAACATGCCCTCTTTGACGCCCTTCAAGAAGCTCCAGTCCTCAGCTTTAAACTGATCCAAAACTGACTTGCGTACATCTTTGACGTGGATATGGCGAACGCGGCCAATGTATTTTTTGAGGATTGCTACTGGATCTTCTCCAGCAACGGTGGCGTGACCTGTATCAAACAGCATGTATACCAGCTCAGGATCAGTCATTTCCATCAATCTGTCAATTTCTGACAAGGTCTGTATCCCTGTTCCAACATGGTAATGGAAGCACAGGCTCATCCCTTTTTCTTTTGATCTTCTGCCCATTTCATTCAGTCCCAGTGCCATGTTCTCAAATTGCGCGTCCGTTAGCTCTGGCTTCTTTGAAAACAGCGGAGTCTCTTCCTGGCCGTGGATGGTGACGCCGCATTCGCCAACCCCTACAACACGGGCTCCCAATGAGTAGGTATAATCCAGGTGCTTTTCCAGCGCTTCGTAAGTTGCTTCATTTTCGAAAATTGTGAGGAGACTGCTGAACCACATATTGCAGATTTGCATACCTCGGATATCCAATGCTTTCTTTAAGGTTTCGAAATCCTTGGGATACTTACACCCTCCTTCGCTGCCGGTGTATCCTGCCAAAGCCATTTCGCTGAGACATTGCTGGTAGGTGAGGTCCCCCCCCAGGCTTGGCAGATCGTCGTTTGTCCAATTGATGGGTGCGCATCCGAATTGAATCTTCATAGTTGATCTCCTTAGTATTTTCTTAGAGTTTTTATGACAGTATTCAGCTTTTCGTAAGCGGAGTTCACTGCCGGGCTTTCTGATACCCCTGCGGTCCCCACGCGCCAGAAGCATTCGAAGCCTTCTGTCATGGTTCCAGGCAGCACTGCAATCTCAATCAGAGTGGAGACCGTTTCCTTACGGCTCAGCACTAGGGCAGCCTTCAGTTCTTCCAACGTTTCAACTTTGAATCCTTTAGCACCGTATCCTTCTGCAATTTTTACAAAGTCGATGGGCACATACCCGCCACTGAGTTTCCCGGTATCCTGTTCACGATATCTGAACTCAGTACCAAAAGTCTTGCTCCCTTGGGATTTCTGGAGATTATGAATACACTGATGACCATTGTTGTTGAACAGAAGTATATTTATCTTCTTTTGTTCCTGAATACTTGTAACAAAATCCGAGTGGGACAAGAGGAAAACCCCATCCCCCATCATGGTGTACACCTCTGCTTCAGGATGGGCCAATTTGGCCCCGAAGGCGCCAGAAGATTCGTAACCCATGCATGAGAATCCGTACTCCAAGTGGTATGTGCCTGGTTTTTTAACTGTCCAAATCCGTTCCAGATCTGAAGGCAGGCTTCCTGATGCTGAAACGATGATATCATCTGCTTTCAGCAGCTTGTTAAGTTCCATCAGAACCCGTGTCTGGGAAAGACCGTTTGGAAGTATAATAGAGTCCATTCGATCCAATTCTTTCTGCCATTTCCCCTTGGCATCCCGGATTTCGTTGGTATATGCGCTTCGGTATTTTTTCGACGAGAGGTTATCCGTCAAAGCCTGGACTCCTTCTCTGGCGTCTGCAACGATTGAGAGAGAGTCCATCTTGAGGGAATCCATTCGGCTTATGTTGATCGACACCATCGGCACAGCGGGATTCATGAATCCGCCCTTTGAGTTGGTTACAAAATCATTGAGTTTCGTTCCGACAGCGATAATCAGATCTGCCTCTTTCATAAGCAGATTGGATGTGAGGGTTCCACAGATTCCTGACCCGCCTACATACATTTCCAGTTCAGGATCAATTTCGCCCTTCCCAGCCTGCGTCTCGCCAACGGGGATGTTAAATTTGGCGGCAAAAGCTGCCATTGCCTGGCCTGCATCGCTATAACGCACGCCTCCACCGGAAATGATATAGGGTTTTCGTGATTTTGAAATCAGCTCGGCTGCTCTCTCAACGGCACAGGCCGATGCGGGAACACGATCCACATACCAGATACGCTTCTCCAGGAATTCCTGAGGATAGTCGTATGCTTCACCCTGAACATCCTGAGGTAGTGATAATGTGACCGCTCCCGTTTTTTCAGGGTCAGTCAGTACCCGCATGGCGTTCAGACAGGCTGTCATCAACTGTTCAGGTCGTACTACGCGATCCCAGTATTTACTGACGGGTTTAAAAGCATCATTGGCTGTTACCGAATAATCCGTTTCATCCTCAATTTGCTGAAGCACAGGATCCGGCTGGCGATCAGAATAGGTATCCGATGGGAGCAGTAAAAGCGGAATACGGTTAACCGTGGCAGTTCCTGCAGCAGTGACCATATTAAGCGAACCTGGTCCGATGGAGGCCGTACAGGCATAGATTGCCTGACGCCGCATTTGCTTGGCATAGGCCATGCATGCATGGGCGATATCCTGTTCGTTCTTCCCTTGAATAAAGGTGATTTCATCCTGATACTGCTCCAAAGCCTGCCCGAGACCGACAACATTCCCATGACCGAAAATCCCCATGACACCGTGTACAAATTTGCTTTCCTGTCCGTCGACACTTATATATTGCTGGTTCAGGAACTGCACCAATGCCTGGGCCATTGTTAACCGTTTTGTTGTAATCATGTCTTCCTCCAGAGTTTCTTGATGCGCTTCGATTCAGCTTTCCGTTGTTATACTGGAAAGAATGGTCTATTTATCCGGCCAGTATTTTGCTCCCGGAGCCTCCACCCAAAGATGTTCCGGTTCAAAAGTGGGCTTCACATAAGGGTTCCCATCCAGATGACGGATGATCCACAGGAAATACATGGCATACCCTGGTGCTGCCACCTGGGGATGTACCAGATTGGGGGCAATTTTGACCGTGTCGTTATTTTCCAGAAGAACCGCCTCGTCTCCCAGCTTCATAAGGCCGAACCCGTTTTCGGGATAGAGCTTGTAGAAATAGATTTCCGGCTGTTCATGGTGGTGCGAGGGGAAACCGGCCCATTTACCCGGATAGTGGACATCTTCCCCAAACATGATGTTGGATTCCGGGGACAATCTGACATCCTGTGCAGTCCTGACAATTCGGGTCCCGGCACCATTCATGGAACCCTCGCCCCGTATCTCCGTAATAATCTGGTCACCACACCGTACGGCAGGTTGGAAATTTCGACTGTTCTGTGTCCTGACGATTGCCACTTCAGTGTCTACCCCGATCCCCTTGATTTCCACAGAAATCCCCTGGGGGACATTGAGACACCACAGCTGATCATCCAGAACCGAGCCACGGCTGACCTGATCAGATTCACCATTCCACCGAATTTCCATACTGCCGCTCAGCAGGATGAAAATCCGCTCAAGATCCATGGTGTCACTGAACTTCATGCCCTCGGTGAGCTTTAGAATCCCGAAATCCATCATCATATCGCTGTGTTCCCCATCCAGCATCGTGATGCCGTTATAGCCAGGGCTGAAAGGAACCTTTTGTCTGATTCGCATTGTTCCACCTCGTTTTCATAATAATGCTGATATCAATTCATATGCCTTGGCCTCAACTCCGATAACCGGATTTTTAAATAAGGCCAGGCGATCAAAGATTTTGGGGTGATTACTGATTTCCTTTCTGAGGGCTTCACCGAAAACACGGCGCAGTGCTGTGCCGATGTTAATCTTGCCGACCTGGGTATTCTTGATATGTTGAATATCCGCTTCTCGGATCCCGGATGCCCCGTGAATGACCAGGGGTGCACTGCATACCAATTCAATAGCCTTTAAAGCTTCAAAATCTATCGGGACCTTAGTCGCCGTGAGTCGATGGATATTCCCCACAGATACTGCCAGCCAATCGACGCCGCTCTCTTCATACAGAGCCTGTGCTTCATCTGGTGTAGTAAATGCTCCCAGCTGCTCGCCTTTATCGTAGTAGGGAACCATCCCAACTTCCCCCTCTACACAAATCCCCCGTTCATGGGCACGGATAACGATTTCCCTTGTGTTGAGGATATTCAGGTTCAACGGCAACTTGGAGCCGTCGTACATGACAGATGTGAAGCCATTGTCCATTGCTCTGATGATCAGGTTCTTATCGGAACAGTGATCCAGGTGAACCCCTACTGGAACAGCTGCCTGATTAGCGATGGATGCCAACAGGGCCCCCCAGTGAGCGATGTCCATAATTCTGCTGGCGTCACGGTTAACCATCAGGATGACTGGTGAATCTGCCCTTTCGGCCGCCCGGGTAATTGCCAACGCGTCTTCGTGCCCAAATACGTTGAAACCAGGAACGACGGTGTTGTCTCGACTGGATTTGAACACACAGTCGTTAACGGATTTCATGATTTTCACCTGAACAATCCTTAAACGCCGTAAATGCGTGGGTTTCAATGTATGCCTTTACTTCGTCCGGTGCAGGCATCGCATCAGCACAGCTGACACCCTGCAACACGATGGATGCGCACGCGCTTCCATAGCAAAGGCTTTCAGAAATCGTCATATCCCTAAAGAATCCGTATAACAAACCTGCAGCAAATGCATCACCGGAACCAAAAGTCTTTTTGATGTTTGTTTTTATTACGCCGCACTGATGGACTTCGCCATCGGAAGTGAATGCACAGGATCCGCGTCCGCCATCTTTAATGATGACCAGTGACACTCCCTTTTCAATCAGGGTCCGAGCTGTTCTTGTGTTATCCCGGTTATTAGGCATTGAAATGGTCTCAATCACATTGAACTCTTCCCGGTTCCCGATGATTACATCACATTTCTCTGCAATCATTGTGTAATAGAGTGCTGTTTCAATACTGCTGTACCACCCGTAAGGCCTGTAATCGATATCCAGAATCACCAGGGTTCCGTTTCGCCTTGCATATTCAATCACTGTAAAAACAGCTTCCCGCGAAGGACTCTTTGAAAGTGCAGTACCTGAGATGAGTACCGCGCTGGCGTTCTTGATATAATTCTCCGAGATTTCTTCCGGAGCAAGCAGCAGGTCGGCCGTGTTCTCTCTGTACATATATGATCCACACTCTGTAGGACTAATGATTTCTGTGATAGCAAGACAGTTTCGCGCGCCACTCCGATCAGTTGCGATCCCGGAAGTATCTATTCCAAGTTCATTGAATCGGCGAATCACATACTCGCCCATCCCGTCGCCTGATACCTTTCCGACAAACCCCGTTTTAAGCCCCAGTTTCACAGTCCCTTGAGCAATGTTTGCAGGGGATCCGCCAACTGATTTGGTGAATGATCTGGTATCTGCAAAATGACAATTCAATTGTTCAGTATTAAAATCAATCCCTGCTCTTCCCACCACCAGAATATCCATACACCGATTCTTGTCGATATTCAAAAGCAACGCTCCCTTTTGATTTGCGCTATTTTTAATTGCGTTTTAATCATCAACCTAACTTATCATCATAATATAGGTTTCGTTTCAGAAATTCAAGTTTCGTTATAGTTTCGTTTGTGATATTATAGGCCTTTTTCCATCGGATCAGGAAAACAGACCTGTTTGTATTTGACTAAATCTCATCGCAGATTAATCTCAATCAAATTCGCAAGTGCCGTAGACGTCAAGCCATTCTCCTGAAGCTGGAATTCATAGGAGCCTAATTTTCTAAAATCATCACTCAATCCGCATATAATTTGCTTAGGGGCATTGGAAAACCTTGTTTTATATTCCGCAATCGCCCCTCCTAAGCCCCCTATGACACTGTGTTCTTCCACTGTAATAATCAGTTTGTTTTCTCGAATCACTTTATCAAGCATTTCAGTATCCAACGGTTTTATCGTGTGCATATCAATGACCCGTGCTGAAATCCCTTTGCTTTGAAGAATATCTGCAGCACCGATCGCTTCAGCTAAAACGGACCCCGTAGATATGATGGCCACGTCACTGCCTGATCGATACTCAATAGCCTTACCGATTTGGAAATTAAAATCATCCGGGTACAGTACCGGAAAGCCCGGAGCACCTGTCAGACGGATATATACCGGCCCAATGTGTTCTGCAGCTGCAAAAAGTGCTTTATTAATCTGGTGTGGATCCGAGGGAGCAATGACGGTAAAATTGGGGATCGCCCTAGCAACTGCGATATCGTCCATGGCGTAATGTGTATTCCCCAGGGGGCCAAAGCGAACACCGGCCTCAATGCCTATCACTTTCGCATTCAAATTCATATACCCCAGGGCAATGCGCATCTGTTCTGCACAGCGCATCGGTGCAAAAGCAGCCAGCGTTACAGCAAACGGCAACAGCCCCTCTTTTGCAAGACCGGCAGTAAAATCAATCAGGTTCTGCTCCGCAATGCCGACATCGAAAAAGCGATCCGGAAATGTTTTTTTGAAATTTGTCAGGCGTGCCGTGGGGGTTAAATCCGCTGTAGAAACATATACATTGCTGTTTTCCATTCCAAGGAGCACCATCGATTCGCCGAATGCCGTTCGCGGCCCTTGTTTTGACCAATCCTGTAGTATTTCAATTTCCAGTTTTCCCATACTATTTTGCTCCTCCTTGTGCAGCTTCCAAATCCAGTACGGCTTGCTCATACTGCGCTTTATTCAATGGTGCAGCATGCCAGCCAAGATCATTCTCCATAAAGGAAATGCCCTTGCCTTTCACCGTATGAGCAATGATAAGATGGGGTTTACCGCTTTCAGAAATTTTCATTGATTCCAATGCGGCAAAAATACCGGAGACGTCGTTGCCGTCTTCCACAATCCGCACCTCCCATCCAAACGCTTTCCAGATCGCTTCAAGGTTCAGATCCATTATTTCATGGGTTTTCCCAGCCAGCTGAACACCATTGCGGTCAATAATTGCAACGATATTGTCCAGCTTGTTTTTCGCAGCGTTCATAGCCGCTTCCCAAATGACACCCTCGTCACATTCACCGTCACCAACGACGCAATATACGCTATGTTTCTCACTCTTGATTTTGGCGGCTTTTGCCATACCGCAGGCAATGGCAAAACCATTACCAAGGCTTCCGGTGGCAACTTCCAGGCCGTACTCCATATAACAGCTTGGATGCCCTGATAAGATGCTGTTGTCAGATTTAAAGGTGAGCATCTGTTCCTTTGAAATGTATCCGGATTCTACGAGTGCAGCGTAGTAAGAAAGACATGCATGCCCTTTACTCAGAACAAATCTGTCTCGTTCAGCCATACAGGGATTTTGAGGATTATGATTCATGATTCCGAAAAACAAACTGGCAACTATTTCGATGCTTGACAGAGCCGGCCCGAAATGGGCGCCATGAGATCCCGCTGCATAGCCCATTTCAATACAATCCCGACGCATCGCAGACGCTTTCTCCTGAA
>CAZEHS010000013.1:0-39264 GCA_964511875.1 uncultured Peptostreptococcaceae bacterium | reverse complement strand
AACTGCTTCTTTATTCTCCATATTACTCACCCTCCATATCATTTTATACGATGATTTCCATTTCCCAAAACACGCCGAAACCGATTGAATGTACATCCCAGGTCAAGCGTTACAGGCATACCGAATGTTTATCCTGTAAGACATGCAGATGACCGCTGAACTGAGCCCCGGGCAAGGATTTTGCTTGAAATTTCGCAGCTTCAATCAGCTTTGGAAAATCAGTAGTCAATTCATATCCCATTTCTGACAGCATGAACACCAAATCTTCTGTTGCAAGGTTTCCCGATGCGCCAGGGGCATAGGGACATCCTCCCAGACCACCCAGAGTTGACTGAACTTTGTGTACACCGCACTCGATGGCAGCCAGGGTGTTTACCATGCCCATGTTACGGGTGTCATGAATATGAATCTGCAGATCCAGATGGGAATATTCTTTCCGGACTTCAGAGATGGTCCTACGAACCTGTGCCGGATTAGCAATCCCAATGGTGTCGCAGAGATCTACTGTTCGAATACCCAAGTCAATATAAGGCTTTAGAAAAGTCAGCACATCTTCTGGTTTCTTCTTGCCCTCAAAAGGGCATCCGAATGTCGTCGCCAAATCGAGGCAGACATCGATCTGTGGATATTCAGTCAGGATTTTCTTCAGTTCAAGAAGAGAATCCTCACGGGATCGTTTAATATTTGCTTGGTTATGGCTTTCACTCAAAGAAACAACATATGAAATCCGCTTAATGCCCGTTTCCCAGGCTGCTTCAGCGCCGCGCAAATTTGGAACCAAGGCAAAGAAATCGATGTCGGGATGATTTTTCACGCAAGTCGAAGCCAATTCACGGGCGTCCTTCATCTGCGGTATCGCTTTGGGGCTGACAAAAGAAGTAAGTTGAATATGCTTGATTCCTGCAACCAGGAGCATTTCGACAATCTGTATTTTAGTTTCTAACGGGATATATTCAGTTACACTTTGAAATCCATCCCGAGGTCCGACTTCATAAATCTCTACCTTGTCCATTTTTATCTCCCCAGCATAGAACCGCTTTCTCTTAGCCTTCGATACCATGCAAACGCTGCTTCAGGGTGTTGTGGATGATGTCCGCCGCATTTTCCCCTTGCTTCATGCAGGTATCCGGTCAATTGCTCTTGATACTCTCCTTCTGTACATTGCGCGATGATCATATCTGCTCGTTCGCCCTCATCCAGCCCCCGAAGATCTGCCACGCCGTTCTCTGTCACTACGACATCTACATCATGTTCACAGATATCCTGGTGAGATACCATGGGTACCACATTAGAAATAGCTCCGGATTTGCCTGTGGAGGGAATCAAAATGATTGAGAGTCCTGCATTCTGAGCAAAGTTTGCCCCGCCTCCAATACCGTTCACGACCCTGCTCCCGCCTATATGACTTCCATTCACATTCCCGTAGATATCCATCTCAATACCGGTATTGAGTGCCAAAACACCTAATCTTCCAATGATTTCTGCGTTGTTTACAATATCGCCGTTCCGAATCACCAAATAATCGCGGAGATTCGGTGTATTATTGATGATCTGTTCCATCCGTTCACTCATTTCCAAGCCTGCTGTTGAGATGCCCGCAGCCTTTCCGGAAACCAGTAGCTCCATGACCGACTCACCGATGCCACCACAAAAGAACTGCAAATCCCGGAAATTGGCATGATGAAAGGCACTTGCTATGGTGTTCGCAATCCCCCCAAAACCCGTTTGAATAGGGGGGAGAACCCCTTTGAAATTTCTTTTGCTTTCCAGCTCAAGAAAGTTGAACAGGTTATCTACAATTTCTACTGTTTCCGATGTGCGTTGAGGCTGGACCCCTGACCGTTCCGGGATATTTGTTTCCACAATATACTTGATCTTATCCGTGTTGATCGGAATGCAGGGGGTGCCGATTCTCTGATTGGCATATACCATTGGGATTGGCTGCGTATGGGGCGGGGCTTGGGGGATAAACACATCATGCAGCCCGAACAGTTTTTCAGATTGTGCCATGTTGATCTCAATAATGACTTCATCCGCTGCATTGATGAGATTGTGTGTCAACCCTACAGAAGTGGTTGGAATCAAGTCACCATTCTCGTTGATCCCCAGTGCCTCTATAACTGCTATATCGATTTTTCCAAAACTATCACTTCTAAGCAGGCGAGGCATTTTATTCATCTGCTGCTCAACATACCGCACCGATCCATTGTTAATCTGTGAAGCCAGCGTCCTGCTGGCACACATGGGAGCCCGCCGGGCAATGATGTTCTCTCCGCTTAGCTTTTCATCCAGCCACGGAACATTTGCCCCAGTTATCAAGTTGATTGAAAGACTTTCGCCGTTTTTTTTTCGTTCTACCAGCTCTTCGACAATTGCTTTAGGATATCCAGCCATAGCATATCCGCTCATAGCAACTGTCATGCCGTCCTGTATCGACGCGGATGCTTGATCAACTGTTGTAACGAATTCCAATAAGCTTTTCTTCTTGATTCTGTCCCTCATCGCGTTTATCTCCAAATTATTCATAGAAATCAAAGTCCAGACAGATGACGCATCACACTCAACGGGGTGTAAATCCGGCAAACAGTTCTTCGTCTGTAGGCTTGAAATTCGGAATTTCACGGATGACCCAGGTGTTGTTCATATAATGTTTCAGCATAATGTTTTCGGAGGCAATATTCCCGCCCCAGGTCCCACACCCCAGAGAGCTGGTAAACGGCATCCCGCTGGTCCAGCTGCCGGTATTGGTTGCCGCTTGAGGCTGGTTGACAACAATACGGGTTGTAAAAGTTTCTAATGCTAACTTTTCGATATTTTCGGGCGTTTTCGAAAAAATGCCGCAGGAATGCCCGGCCCCTGAGTATGCATGATTCTCGTTAATTATTCGGATGGCATCATCAATACTTGTGCTTTTATAAACAGCAATGACAAGACTCATTTTCTCCCCGCTGAAAGGAGAGTTTTCACCCGTTTCATCTTCTTCCACTAACAACACGCAGGTTTCCTCTGGAACGGTAAGACCCGCCAATTGAGCGATATTGCTGACCGGGGATGCCACAATATCCCTGTTGATCACATGATCATTGGGCCAATTGGGCCAAATTGTCTTCTTCAACATTTCTTTTTCATCTTTATCCAGTAAATGCGCACCGACTTTTTTGAATTCGGAAATCATCTCATCATAAACCGATTCGTCAATGACGACACTGTTATCACAGGAGCAGCCGGCAGCAAGATCGAAGGTTTTACTGGCTTTTATCTTGATTGCCGCATCCGCCAGGTCAGCCGTTTTATCCACGACTATGATGGCATTTCCTGCGCCGACGCCATAAGCCGGGGTACCGGAGCTATAAGCGGCATGGACCATCGGTTGACCACCAGTTGCAATCACAAGATCGCATTGTTTCATCAGTTCGTTGGTTTTTTCAACGGAGGGATCTTCAATTGAAAGGAACAAATCCTCCGGAGCATCATATTTAAGCATGACTGCACGTATGAGGTCGACCGTTTTCATCGTGGTTCGTTTCCCCCTGGGATGAGGCGAAAATACGATTGCATCCCGGGCCTTAACTGCAAAGATGGCTTGTATGATCGGATGCATTTCCGCCTGTGTACTCGGTACAAGGGAGCCGATCACACCCACTGGTTTGGCAATCCGAACAAGACCCCGGTCAGCTAACTCCTCAACAGTACCCACTGTCTTTTCATTCTTAACATCATGATAAACACCACGGCATTTAACACTCACCTTACTGATTTTAGAGGCGATATCCCCCAAGCCACATTCATGATAAGAAAACTCCGCCAATTCCTCTACCAGCTCTTCGTTTTTTACGATTTCCCACAGGATAGCCGTAGCTAACTCATCCACTTTCTGTTGCGAAAAACCTTCTGCAATTTGTTGTGCTTTTCGTGCCCGTTCAATTAGATTTGAGATAGATGTTGCTGAATCCATTTGGTTCTGACTCATTTTCTTTCCTCCTAAACTGAATAGTCGTCAATCTGCAAAAGCTAATCTTATATTTCATCGGTTCATCCGACAATAGGCTGTTTATATCTACCATTGTGATCTTACATTACATCAGTTTGAACTGCTGTACGATTCTCTGCAACTGATCCGCCATATTGGAAAGGACTGTAGAGGATGCCGTGATTTCCTCCAGACTGGCCGTCTGTTCTTCCACCGCTGCAGCAACTTCATGGCTGCCCGAAGATGTCTGTTCAGCAATTTCTAAGTTTCTGCGGCCCATATTCTCCACTTGATGGATTTTCTCAACCATCCTTTCAATTTCACCGGTGATGTCTTTTACCTGTTCATCCACACTGCCGCTGGTTTTAACAACCTGGATGAATGCCAGTTTTGCATCTTCTGCCATTTGTAACCCACCATGAACTTCCTTGACGCCGATCAGCATCCCATCGGCTACAGATTGAGAGTCCTCTTGGATTTCTTTGAGCATTCCGGTGATTTCCCTAGTTGCTCTGGCTGAACCTTCAGCAAGCTTGCGCACTTCATCAGCGACCACAGCGAAACCTCTTCCGTGCTCTCCAGCCCGTGCAGCCTCAATAGCCGCATTCAACGCCAAGAGATTCGTCTGAGACGCGATGCTACCGATGGTATCCAGAATCGTCTCAATTTCACCTGATCTGATTTTTAAGCCTTCTGTGATTTTCTGCGTTGAAACGATCTTATCCTCAATCACTTTGATTTGAATCAGCATGTTATCCATTTTCTCGTTGCCTTCAGTGGCTGCATTGATGGCTTTTTCCGACGAAGCAAGGATACGATGAGCATCTTCGAACATTTTCTTGTTTCCCTCATACAGATGTTTGAGAATGGCAAAAGTCCTTTGCGATTGCTCTGTCTGTTCGGCGGCTCCTCGTCCCACAGCTTGAATAGACTCAGCAATCAGTTCAATTGCCTGCGTATTATGCTCGGAGTTTATTCTTAATAGTTCGGATGAGTGAGCGACTTCATAACTGTTCGCACTGATATTGCCCATAATTTCCCGCAGGTTTTCTCCCATGCGATTGAAAGCCTGCGCCAACACAGCCAGATCATCCTTTGTCTTTACTTCAAGCGCACTAATGCCCAAGTCCCCTTCTGATATCCGCCGGGCATAATCAGCCAGTTTCGATATTATGCCTGCAATATAATTTGAAAATATAACCGCTCCCACTATACTCAGTACCACGACGGCAAAAATCATTGCAATCAAAACTACACCAGTCAACGAGATTTGTTTGTTGAGCTTCTCCTTGATCTCCCGCTGATTGATTAACTCCAGATTGATAAATTCATCCACAGCCTCTTTAAGAAAGATATCCGCTTTGGCCTGTTTTTTTTGCAGTTCCACAGCCTGACTCCGATTTTTCCCTGATTCAACAATTTCTATTATCTGCATCCCCGCGTCTATGTTGGCCTTCACAAGCCTGGATAATGATTCAAAAGCTGTTTTCTCATCAGGATTCATTCCTTGCTTATTCAGCTGGTCCATACCGCTATTGAGGATGGCGTATCCCTCCAGTATATGCTGCTTATCTTCAGGCTTCCGATGGATGATAAACTGCGAAAAGTCCTTACGTACAATTTCACTGGAGATCGTAGATATTTGGTTGGCAATAATTGTTGTCTGAACCATTTCATCTAGCTGAGCGATACAGGATGTCATGAAATAGTATATGCCGATATTCAATGTACCTAGAACCAAAGTAATCACCGTAAAACTGACAATAAGTTTAGCCTTCAGTGAACCACTAAGTATCGTGCTTAATCGAGAGATGTTTCTTTTCGGCATATAGTCCCCCTTCCATTGGCGAGTATGTTTCGTTGTGTTTGTTTAACGTTATTATATGCTTGCGTTTAGCAAGTGTAAAGTTTCGCTTAAGTTTCATTTGACAAATATACCCCTTTGGTTTATGCTTTTATCATCTACAAATATGTCTATATGAAAGAGAGATTAGAATAATGTCCAACAATCGAATTGAAGAGATTAAGTATTTTCTAAAACAAAATAAGAAGGTTTATGTCAGTGACTTAAGTAATCTGTATAAAGTGAGTGAAGTTACAATCCGAAAATATCTTACACTGATAGAAAGTCAAGGTTATGCCATCAGGTTTTATGGCGGCGCAGAGCTCGTAGAATCACCAACGCCTGGCAAGAATATCGACAGCATCTATGAGGATTCCCACTGGATTGCACTGGCACGCAGCGCTTGCAAACAAATTCAAGATGGTGACAGCATATTCGTAGGTTCAGGCAGAAGCTGTTGTGTTCTGGCTAGGGAGCTCACTGGATTCAATAACCTTACAGTCGTTACAAATAATATTACTGCACTGCCAGATCTGATTCGAAATGCCACAAAGGTATACCTGATTGGCGGTGAAGTCACCACCACTGATAATCAGACGCTGCTCTCTTGTTGGGAATCCCCGCAATCGCTCCTAGGAAACATTTACGTAAACAAAGCATTCACCAGTGTCTCCGGATTGGACCTGAAAGCTGGTATTACTGTGGATTCAATTATCAGCACATACCTATTCCGCAATATTCCGGCTATGGCCCATCACTGGTATCTTATTGTCGATTCATCGAAGTTTGATAAAATTGCAATCTATCCAGTTGCTGAACTCAGTGGCATCCATGCAATCATTTCTGATGACGTCCCTCAAAAGTATCAGGAATTTTTCGAAGCTAATGATGTGCAGGTAATCAATACAACATCTTGAACGACGATACATTATGAAAGGAATTTCTCATGTTACAATCACTCGCATTGGTGCTGCCTTTGGCAGCATTCTTTTTTCTCGGATACTATTTCAGAGTACGGCTGTCTCTTCCTGTAGAATCTGGACAGATTCTAACGCAAATTATTTTCTATCTGACGCTCCCGGCAACGGTATTTCTCTCGTTTCACGGGAATGTAGAAAATTTGGGAAATGCGGTCCTGATGCCTTTTTTGGCAGTGATCATCAATCTCACGCTTTTTTTCATTAACCGCCCATTTGCTGCCCGTCTGAAAATTCATGAGAATGCCCGAGTCGTTTTCAGCACAGCTCCCCTGATTACAAACGTCATGCTTTTCCTAAGCCCATATGTATATCTTGCCTATGGAGGAGAAGGCCTAGTCAGGCTCAGTCTTTACGATGCAGGGAACGCCTTTACCGTATACATGCTGGCCCAGCCTCTAATGGCCATGGATGCCGGTGGACGATTCTCATATAAGGATGGTCTGCGTGCCATTTCAAGGTCGATTCCGATGTGGGCCATTGTCGTTGGAGTAATGGTTGGAGTCATGCATACCAGTATTCCAAACCTGTTATTGAAACCCCTTGAGATTCTTCGCGACGCTAACGCCTTTCTTCCCATGTTTACCCTTGGTTTCTTTTTTTCACCGGATACAGATGACCTTCGTCACATCTTACTGCTAGCTTTTAACAAAATGGGACTTGGTCTTGCATTGGGGATATCGCTGTCCTTCCTATTCTCTGACTCGCTTGACCGCATGATCCTGATTTTGGCTGCCAGTGCACCACTGGGAGCCCTAAGTCTGGTTTTGGCCTCGCTTTATAATAAAGACACCCGATTTGCATCAAGTGCTGTCTCCTATACTATCCTCATTGGAACCATCCTTTTATTATTGCTTGATTATTCATTTCGGTTTCTGGGACTTCGATAGAACGCTCAAATGGCTAAAGAACAGGGTTTGCCAGATCTACGCCTTATGAAAAATTGATCAATCCACTAACTCATCAAGAATATCCCTTTTACTCTTTGCTCCTTCTCAAAAGGGTTACAGTGGAATCCTTCAGTTTGAAAAGTACTACCTCCATCACTTTGACACCTTAGAGGAACTCCGCAAGTGATTGATGAGTACAACGAATTCTGCAATTTCATACTTCAAAAAAGACTGAGCGGCCGAAGTTCCATGGGATATAGGAGCTTGGCCGCTCAGTGAATTTTATATTTATAAAAGCGCCTTCATCGTTTGGATGGGCTGTCTTTGGTACATGATTTACAATTATGTCTTTTACGTTTATAGCGCCGCCTTCAATAGTTTCTTTTTAGGACAAATTAGAATTTTTGGCTTATCCCTCTATTGAAATACCTTGCATGGTTTGTTCGCTGACCAGATCCAACTTGATCCTGTAGCCAGAACGGCTACAGGGTCCCTCTAAAATGATGCCTTTTTCGCTTTGCTACATTTTGGCTACATTTTCCTCAAAAAAGGTTTGAACCCGCTGATATCAGCGGGTTCAGTGGTGGAGACGAGGGGAGCACAACAAAACCACTGTCCGTTCTGGGATTACCGTGTTTTGCTGACAGACCCGCGGCTTAAAATCAATAAGAGGTACCGGGCTGCATGGGGAGAATTAGCCCGGCAGTAATGATGAAAAGATTCCCGTCCACACGGCCAAAACAAAAACATAGGTATGGGGAAAGGTTCTTAGTCTCTTGCTCGTTTCCCGATATCCGTAATTACGTAAACAACATCTCCGGCATTGTTTTTGCCTGCAGGAATAATGAACTTTTCTTTCAGCAACTCTTGAATCTCTATATCTGAAAATCCCTTTCCTTTCAAAAAATCATGAGCAATCCGTTCTCCAATTTTAAAGTAAATCAGCGCTTGGAAAACCCTAACTTTGTCCATAAACACCTCCGCATCAATTTTTTAGCTTTTACCCACATTTTGAGATTGCAAACAAAGCCCCCAACCGTCAGGTCAGGGGCTTTGTTTATTATCATGCGGACTGGGTACAACTCAACCAACGCTTCATGAATAATACAAAGGAGGACATCTCATGGACCTTACTCCCGATTTCCTGCGCCTTAGAGTATTACACGAAAACATTCGAGCAAGCGAAGAAATCATGCATATGCATTCTGAAACCACTGAGACAATTAGATTCATTAAGAACAATATGTTACAGTATATATACTATTCTTTGGCGCTGCAAGCGGCACTCGTTGCCTATTATGAAGCATTAGATATAAATTCTTTTTCACCGTTTATTTTTCTTCTCATGCTTGTATCGTTATTGGTTGCATTTACATGCGAAAGATTCACGGCGAAATATTTCTATAGTTACAAATTCTTGCAATATCGCTTAGAGTGTTATATCGAACCCAAACTTTCGCTTCAGGCACGAATGGTTATGGATAAACCAATATTCAAAAAAATATACCCCGAACATTGTACAGGGCACAATGAATTTATTGAAGAATACAAGGATTTCATTTGCAGATGGTCTGATCCATTTCAAAGAATGTACATCCTGGCTAATTGGGCCGCATGTCTTTTCGTTTTATATCATTTATCACATGAAGACATTACCAAACTTTTACCGGGTTCTATTATTGTGAATGGTCCGTTTCAGTATTCATGGGTATTGATAGTATTAGGCTTGTCTATGATTTTCCTTTGCTATAATTATAGCCCCCCGCAACTCAAGCTCTTAAAAACTGGTTTGTTCCCTCAAGGAAAACGCGAGGCGCTCGAAAGGTTTGAAACCCACCTCAAATACGTTAATGCACTTGACTCATTTATTGGCAAGCCGTTCAGTGAAATTGAGCTCCGGAAAGAATTGAACCGTTAACTCACAGTATAAAAACCCCCCAACCATTAACCGGTCAGGGGCTTTCGTCATTCAGAGGTTTCAATTCCAGCGGGATCCTCATCAAATTTAGGTGTTTTCGGCAGCCTGGTTATAGCCGCATCGATGAGCCAATCAATTTTATCATTCCACTTGTCCGGGTTAATCCCGCAATACTTCAGCACACCACGGATCTGCTCTTTCGCCAGTTTTCGCCGGTCTACCTGCCCCTCCGTTTCTTTATACCGCTGTTCTGCCGCCCGTACTGCTGCCTCTACCAGCCAGCCGAACGCAATGTACTGCGCCGGTGCGTATATCCGGAGCCCGAACAGCAGGATTGTGAGCCCGATGAGGATTAATAAGATCATATCCATTCGTTACCCCTTCCGGATGCGGTTAACATCCTTTAAAAATGTTGCCCATGCCTCTTTTGCCGTCCTTGCCATGTACTGCTTGGCTTTTGCGTCGGACACCATAAAAGCAGGGCACAGCTTGCCGGTCACATCATAATGACGGATGACCCGGTCTGTTGGCAGGTTGTATTTATTAAGCAGGTCTGCGGTCAGCCTGACGGCGTTTGAGTACATCTGCCAAAACGACGCGCCCTGATTGACGCACATCTCAATCCCGATTGTCTTGGCGTTAGGTGACTTGCCGATGTGCTCGATGCACCAGGGCGTGTACTTCTTGGCTCCGACGTGATAGGCCATCTCATCATCCGGGATGCACCGGACAACTCGTATATCGTCCACGCAGTAATGAGCAGATGCGGCGACAGTAGCCCGCTGGAAATACCGTGCGTTAGCCAGTGCATCAGCACCCTTGCCCTCGTTAGCTGTCCAGTGGAACACCACCCATTCCGGTTTGATGTGTCTGCCTGGGCGGTTGGCTTTGTTTTGGCACAACAGATCCGTTGTTGATACTTGCAATTTAGATGGTTCCAAATCATTCACCCTCTTTTTTAATCCTGCTCTTTTTAATCCCTGCCAGCTGCCAGAGCTCATGCCCCAGAAAACCGAACACAGCAACCACTAACGCCGCGGGCTCGTTACCAGTCTTCGCAAAAACGAACAGGACCGCCACCGTGAAAAGAATGGCGAGTCCCACTACCGCCCAGACTATTACTTTGCTGAATTTCATCCCATCACTTCCCTGCCATCAATGCGATTGCCGCCATCCCTGCGCCGAATAACATAGATACCGCGTTTCGGAGCAATACCTCATTGGCCGTCTTTTTGAATGCGACCAATTCGTCCCCCGGAGCACGTTCTAATAAGGATATTCGTGCTACATCCGTATCGCGAGCAGCTACCATTTTATCAACTTTACAGTCGATTGTGTCGGTCTTGTCCGCGATACGTCCTACGCTAACGGTTAACTCAATGATTGCTCTGTTCTGTGCCTCCAGTCCATCAATTCGATGGTGCGCACTCTTTGTGGACTCCTCAACTTTAATCACACGTTCGAGGTATTCCATCAGTCACCTCCTATATTTAGTTTTGTTTAATGCTTAGAGGCCTCTATAGGCGATTACCTTGCCACTTGTCAGAGTAAGTGATGTGAATCGTCCAGGAACTACTGACCCTGCAGGGATAGTACCCCCCACGAAGGAATTACCAGCGAATGCCGGGGCATATGCAGCGACTACAGAGTCTTCAAGCGCTTGAACGGCTGTGAAAATATAACCACTCTCGGGGGTATGTGCTTCTGTGTCCGAAATATAATGTGCCCCATAAGCCCCCATCTGAGCTTTAGCGACAAGGATGCTTTCTGCAGCAATATCTGCGGTGTTAATGATGGCGCCAGTGACGGGGCACCTCCTATATTTAGTTTTAAATGCCTTTGTAAGCTATTCCATCCTACCTAACCTTGCATATGCGCCAGTACAGAATAGATATGATCCAGATGTTACCTCTAAGGCATTACCAGCAGTGCATAATAACTTGTCGTAACCAGACCAATAACATTGGTCGGGTACTACAGCATCACTGGTATTCCACAAGCTATTCTGAAGTAACCCAGGAATAGCTATTACAACAGATGTGACGGCATCCGACTTTATGACGGTGAGCAGGTTTGGTGGAAAGTTGTAGTAAGTGTCGGATGAGTCTTCCCACAGTATGTTGGAACCACATGGGGATACCAGCCATGACGTTACTGTTTTTACACAGTAGAGAAAGTTCGTGAGGACTTTGCAAACAGCTACGTAAGCGTCTTGAAATAGATACACCGGTATGGTCGTTGTAAGTGTGGTACTGAAAAAGACATTACCGGTATACCATAGATCGAAAGTGGGACGGTATACAAAATGCGTTATTGTTATCGTACTTGCTGAGCCGGAAGCAAGCAGCTTACAAACTCGGGTAGACGCCATCATGGTATATGTAACTGCTCGTGCCACAGCGGAGCCGTCTGCTGGGTTGTTGTCAGAGAGTACAGTTATGATACCCGCCCCTACCATAGCGGCAATCAATTGTCCCAGTAAGTCATTTGCCCTATCCAAGATATTCGCCTTAGCTGATTGGATTGAACTATTCGTGCGTGTCAGCATATTAGTCCAACCTCCCAAGATACAACCCCTGCGCAATGGAGAATAAGTATTGCCCCGTAGCAACCTCCAAAGCTTGACCGGCGCCAGTTCCGAAACGGTCTGCCCCTGTCCACACGCATTGCTGAGACTTGTACTCATCGCCAGTAACCCACTTGGAGGATATCATAACCCCAGGTGGCTGTATGAATAAAGATGAGATGCCATCAGTTTTAAGTGCTGATGTAAGTGTTGATGGCGCATAGTGATTTACAGCTGGGTACGCATCAATCATCCAATACCCACCAGAACAGAGCACGCACCCAGATGTGACGGTCTTCCAACTAGCAAAAAACCCATCATTCATCTGTACGACGTTGCTGTAATCATCAGCGTAGACCCGCACATAGTTGTCAGTGGTGGTATTACCAAGCCAGATGTTGTCAATGGTCTGCCAGGAAGAGGTATAATGCCCGTACGTTATCTTCAATCCAGTAGTGCCGTTGAGCGACACCGTCAGCCTCCGCGCCCGCGTTGAGTGGGGCATAGTGAAGTCGATTGTACGGTACACACCACTCCCATCTGCCGGATTGTTATCAGCGGTTACGGTGGCCACTCCGCAGGACACCATAAAAGCCATCAACTCCCCGAGAATCTCATTCCCTCTATCAGACATAGGCAGCTTTGTGGACCCCACCACGCCCTCGTACTTTGTTAACATGTGAACTACCTCCTCTACAGTGTGTGCTTTGCGATTGGGTTGAACTCTCTGAAAATACCTGACACCCGTTCAAAAGCAGCAAGACCTGTAACGGGGCTGTCCCATGGTACGTCTTGACACCCTATCGGTAAGACTTCTCGAACGGCCACGCCTACCACCCCTGCGCCCACAACTTCCTGCATCACGCTCACCACATCCGTCCAAGTATCGGTTGGGTCATCATACGTCTGCATTTTTAAAGCCAATATAACAACCCCCTTTACGCTGTGACAATTCTTAAATCTCCATGCTGGGGATTCGTGATGGTTGCCCCTGGAGGATACACATTCACAACACCGCCATTCACAGCGCCACCTCTTGTACGAATGCCATCCTCATGCAGAATGACCGTCCGTTCAGTTCCATCATAGGCCATATACGTGAGTTGCATTCCACCATCAATCTTGTAGATGAACGCTTTACCATTACTGCCTACACCTGAACCCGTACCCATCACGATTCTAGGGATATAGTTGACGCCATCATTAAAGAAGTCCAGCACCATCTTTACTGCTTCTGTGTAGTTGTACACTGTTACAGGCCACGCAGTTACAACCGTGTCGGCTTGGGTCTTATCAACCGTTGTCCAGTACAGCGGTGCGTTGTGCCTATCCGATACCTGAGCTGTACCCGCACTCTTTGTTGCTGTAATGTACTGTATAACCTCTCCTTGTATCCTGATGTAGTTTACATCAGTCACTATAGAATGCAGATAGTTGTAGACTTTGGTTTGAGTCTCAAGCCTGTCTACCGTCAACTCAGCTATGTTAGCTGTGCCAGCCGATAGGATATTGGTTATGGTGGTGTTGGAGATGACCACATTGATCTCCGCTTCCAGAGCGCTGATCAGCGTGGCTGATAGCTCCCCGTCGAAGATGTATTTTCCGGTGGCTGGGTCGAAATAGACCATGTCGGTCATCACGCCGTCCTTCAGCGCCCTCATGGCCAGCTTATCGCTGTTGAATATCGCCTCTGCGCTGCCGTCCGTCTTTGCAATCACCAGACCGTTTTGACGGCTGATATTCACGCCGTAGTAAGCGCTGTTGAGACTCACTTTCTGAGCGATGGCTCTGGAGTATGAACCCTCGTAAGGATATTCATGTTCCAGGGCGGTATCGCCGGGGGCTCCGACATCCCACACCACGTTGGCGCCCATCTGCACCGTTGAGGTCATGATGGTACCGACGAAGGATCCAAGCGTTACGCGATCGCCAAGCTCCACCACCGGATTAATGTAAGCCCCTGAGCAGCTGAACGGCAGATGTACATAACCGCCGAGCAGCGTTAGCACGTGGTTGCACATCGCCTGCGTGGCCCAGGGGTTGCTGATGATCAGTTCGTCCCCTGTGTCGTTTCCGGCGGTGAAGAAATTCTGATTGTCATAGTACATCGTGATCCGCGTAAACGTCCGGCTGTCGTTGATTTCATCGAAGGCCTTATGGGATACCGTCTCAACAGATGCCCCTGCTGCCGGAACCGCCAGCCGAAGCTTCCCTGACTCTGTGATGATGAAATTGCCGCCGTTCGCTGAAGCGATATGCCCGGCAACCTCCCGCATTGTCATCTCGTTCGGATATTCGATGGAGAGCGAGCTGCTGATCGCGCTGGGATTGTCCAGCGTCAGTCCGAGGCGGGTGCAGATCACAGCAATGGCGTCCGGCATTGGCATCGGGAAGTCCGGAACTGGGCCGTCATCGAGGAAGGGTTTCTCCATCTTCAGAACACTGTCGTAGCAGGTCAGGTCCAGCCTGTTGCTGCCTTTCTTGCGGGTGTCGATGAAGAATTTGCCTTTCGGTACCCAGTCCGTTGGGCCGTTCACTCCGTTGAAGCGCATATACACATCGACATTGGACATCTTCGCGATGGCGGTTGCCTTCGGTATGATGCTGATATCCAGCTTCCGACTGATCACGTTACCGATGCTGAGAGTTTCATCGGAGCAGAGCGCTGCCGTGACGGTCATCGGGAACAGGTTTTCATTCAGATAATCATCTGTCCCGATCGTGACCTTATATTCAATTGTCTTGGATGGGCTCGCATAGTATGCGTCCCAGTACGCTGGTCTTGTCTGCATTTGCCACCTACTGTTCTATCAGGCTAAACGATGTACCTTCCCAGTAGGCTTCACCGTCAACGAAGCGCTGCGTCGTTGAATCTATCTGTGATCCGTAGAAGGTTTTAGTAGTGGAGCCCAAGGCCGGATCTATAAACGTTACGTTTATGAATTCAGGCCCAAGTGCCGCTGTAACGGCCTGAATCTCGCTCTGGGTCAAACGCTCCATTGTGACCGTCAGCTTTCGTTTCGAGGTGATTCTGGCCCGGTGCATGACCCCGTCAAGGGTCCGCCCTGAGCCGTCCTCGTCAATGTCGTTTCGGGACCATTTGATCCCGCCCTTGATGATGTGCTGTATGAATTCAACATTGTCTATTTTGAATGTGGGTGTGACCATGCGGCCTCCTTCCTACACCGGAACAAGAGTCGTTCCTGCTGTTCTAAATGCCTCGCTTTGTGCTTTATTCACCACTTTACCGAGTACCTGCTTATCAACGACCAGGACCTTGCCTTCCCGGATTGCTGCACGGATGTCCTGCAGCACGGAGAGCATGCCGTTGTTTCCGCCTTCTTCGCGCACGATCTGACGGATCAGATCCTCCGGAGCCTCCAGGTTGCGGCCATTTCGCTGGTCGCCAAGGACGGCCAGAAATTCGCCGTTTGGCGGGATGACTGCGCCTGTGGCCAGTTTTGGGATGGTAGGGATGCTGAATCCAAACTTAGAACCTTTCGGCATGCCTGATATCTTCGACACCCAATCCGGCACATTGACAGATACATTGTTGAGTTTCCTGATCATGAAGTTCATGGCATCGATTATCAAGTTAATAGCACCTTTGAATATTGCCGTAACCCCGTCGAATATGCCCTTGAAGATGGATTTGACGCCTTCCCATGCCCGCTTCCAGTCCCCGGTGAATACTCCTGTTATGAAGTCTATGACTCCTCCAAGAGACACCAGAATTCCGGCGGCTATGTCTATCACAACCGCTAGGAAGGTGCCTATAACATCAATCACGAAGCTTATGCCGGTACTGAATGCCGGCCCGAACTTATCCACGATCGCGCTAATCAACGGCAGGATGAACTTGTTGTAGATATCCAGTGCCGCGGTGATCAGCTTGCCTACAAATTCGCCCACCTGAAACACCAGGTTCTTGAGATGTTTATCCCAAAGCCAAGAGAGCATCTCCAGACCGTTTTTGACAATTGGTCCGAGAAATTTGTCCCAGAAGTCTTTAAACAATTGGGTAACGTTTTTGAACGCTTCCACAACCCCATCGACGATCTGAACGCCCCACTTATACCAGAAGTCTTTTACGATGTTCAAGGCATCAACAATCATCTTTGACGCCAATTTTAAACCTGGTTCAATTGCTTCCGACCAGATCTTATCGAATACGGTTTTGACATAGTCGAACATTGCGACGAAAATGTCCAGAACACCCAGTGAGAAATCGGTCACTAGTTTCAATCCATCGGTAACAAACCATTCCAGGATAGGGAACGCCGCTTCCCATATCCCTTGAAACGCCAGATTCGCCGATTCGAGCATGCCAGCGAACACGTGAGCTATTTTCGGAATCGCTTCCTGGAAAGCGGGAATCAGCGAGCCTGTGATATAGGCTTTGAAAGGTTCCCACAGCGACCCGATGTCAGAGAAAACGCCTTTCAGTGTCTCTTTCCATGCTAGGAACTGCGGTATCAACTCCATCAAAGCGTCAGTGATCGGGCCTGCGAATTTGTCAGCAAAATAAGCGCCTATCCCCACAAGCGAAGCCCTGAGCCGCTCGATGTCCTGCTGCATTTGGCCCAGCATCGGACTGCCCGGTACAGCAATGTCCTCCGTCGATACACCTGCTGTCACTTCCGGTACTTCTACGCCTCCCGCACCAGCGGCATCCTCCATACTCTCAGCCGTGCTCTTGGCCAAGATATTCAGCTCGTCAAAACTGGCCAGCGAATTCTTCAGCTCTTTGTTGGTCTTCTTGCTGGCGTCACCTACACCTTTGGTGGCTTTAGCGAGACCGTTCTGCGACTTCTGAGCGGCGACCCCGCTGGTCGTGACCTTTTTCTGTGCGTCTACCTGCTTGCCGAAGATGGCAGCGGTTACCTGGGCGAACAAATTGGCGAGTCTGGTCAGTGCAACCAGGATGGCGTTGATGGATGGGAGCACAGCCTGAGCGATTGGGATCAGTGCGTTACCGACTGCGATTTTCAGGTTGTTGAAGTTGAACGACAACTGCATTACCTGACCAGAGTAAAGGCCGGCCACTTTGGCTGCGTCTCCCATCTGGAAACGGGTTTCTTCCATGATGCCCAACACTTCCGCCTGGATCCGTTGCTGTTTAGTAAGACTATCAACCCCTACGCCGATGCTCTTGGCGTAATCCTTCCACATCATCGAAACGTTCTTCGTAACGCCAGCGTTGTCGACCAGGATGCTGTTCTCGTTCTTCAGACCCTCAGTAGCTCTTTGAATAGCCTCGCCCATCGACAGGCTAGCTTGCCTACCGAATGCAGCGCTGTTCTTGAGGGCAATCATCGTCTGTTCGATCTGCTTATCGTCATACCCCCGCATAGCGAGGTTTTTATAGGCATTGGCGGCGTACGTTGCCGGCACGAGGCCATCGCTGATGTAGTCCTGGATGAACTTCTTTGCCTGGGAAAAACTACGGCCCTGCCCATCGACGATACTTCTGACGCCGATCATGGCGTTTTCAAATTCGGTGGCCGCTTTGATGGACGCTTTACCTAAGCCGATCATCTGCGCGGTGACGTAGGCGAGCCCCGCGGCAATCGCGAGCCCTTTTAGCGAAGAGGATATGCCTGCCAATCCGCCGGATATCTTCTTCGTACCCGCGTTGAATCCGTCTGTATTGATCTTAGTGTCTATCCGGATACTGCCGTCGTAACCTGCTGCCAATGACTTCACCTCCTTGCGGGGTTATTTTTTGTTGTTCTTGCCTTTCAGGAGCAGTATGAATTCATCGGCAACTCTGCGCTCCTCTTGCGTTCTGATCTCGGGGAGATCCACGATGTTCTGGATCCGGACGTAAAGCTCCTTTTCTTCCTTGCTGAGCTTCCCGAGCTTCAGGTTCCTTCGCAGGTTGATGATCCGGTGGAAGAAGCACTCTTCCCGGAGATCCAGAAACATATAGCTGAACTTCCACCAGTGCAGGTATTCGACGGTTTCAAGGTCCACGCCGTGACTTTGCTTGATAGCCGAGTAAATGTACTTGGCATCCTGTTCGAAGCTGTACAACCTCCCTATGCCGTTATCAGAGTCACCGGCGTCTTTCTGGTCGTCCCCACAGTCCAGAAACTTAACCGCCAGCCGACAAGCTTCCGGGATATTGCCGGGAATCTCGCGGTAAAGCAGCTGCAGCATGACCATCTGCTTTTCATGGTTCGTCAGGTCCGGATCCTCGAAGGCAAGGATAATCTCCAGGCAAGTTCTGAAATCGCTATTCAAGTCATAAACGATACCGTCAATTTCCACCGCGGTCGGCAGCTGCTCGGTTAGAATGCTCATACTATTTCATCACCTTGGCAGAACCCCTGCGCTGGGTCCGATTGGTAGTGTATTTGGCTATTTTATCTTCCCGGCTTTTCTGGATGAATGGAGTCACGCCGACCAAGAACTGTTCGAACATGTCGATCGTATTCGCATTCCCAAAAGCAGTCTGGCAGGTTCCTTCACCGAAGACCTTGTCAATCTGCTCACGCAAGAAGACGCATACCTCGTTCACAAGAACCAGGTTCTCCTCGATGTTCTTCGGTATGCCGTTCGAATCCAGATCTTCGTTCGCGCTGATTTCAGCAAGGCGTTTGGAGTATTCCTGTTCCTTTGCTTCGAATTCGCGCATGAGCCCGTAGAAGTTTTCCACGAAGGCCACATCGTTCGGGTTAAATTCGATGACCCGGTTTTCGTCATCATTGATCGCAATCCGGATACTGCCGACGTCTATTCTAATACTTTGCATAGCGGATCCTCCTGGATAAAAAGGCCCCGCACATTGGCAGGGCCTTCATAGGTTATGCAGCTGTAAATGCTTTTGTGGTCGGGTTGAATGCCCCGATTACCGGATCGCCGTTAAGGTTGAGCGTGAAGTTGATCTTCGCACTCTCGCCGCCAGGGCCGCCGAAGTCGTCAATCTGGATGGAGCAGTCGTTCTTCTCTGCCGGGTAGGCGCCAGCTGTCGCAGTCTCGTACAGGTAGACGATGCACACATCGGACTC
The DNA here is from genome assembly GCA_964511875.1 of uncultured Peptostreptococcaceae bacterium. Lineage (GTDB taxonomy): Bacteria > Bacillota > Clostridia > Peptostreptococcales > Acidaminobacteraceae > CAZEHS01. The sequence continues at coordinate 20,087 of CAZEHS010000013.1, read as the reverse complement.
TGCAGCGCTCAGCACCTTGCGGCCTTTGCGGATTACGTCCACGAAATCGAATACGGGGTCTCCCTTGATTGCCGTCATCGGCGTCGGGATGGTGACCTTGTAGCTTTCAACGTCCACGTTCCCGCTGTCCTGGCTGATGTAAACCGTTTCCGATGTCTGCGGATTGTAAGCGATCGTCTGTTCGACCACACCGTCCCCGATAAGGCTCCAGACGGGTATCTCGGACGTTCCTGTATTCAGGAAAGCGGCAATCTGACTTCGTTTAATTTTGGCCATGGTATCATCCTTTCTGTTTGGTAAGAATCAGTTTGATCTGAATCTGGTAAAGTCCTGTCCCGTCCGGATCGATGTCCATCAACATGGCATTCGATACAGCCATACTTTCAACACCATACCCGCCGGTCAGAACCGGGAAGTTGCTCGCGTCGTTCTGTTCGTCCAACCAATCGGAGAAGTCCTCCAGGAAGTCGTAATTGTCTTGGCGATCGATTTCATCCCCCGCCGGCTCCTTGGCGTAGAACACGTAGTTGTTCTCGAAGGTCTTGTTCCCGAGGATATCGGTGACTGTCTTACCGTTTCCGGATGGGGCTAAGGCGTATTTCGAGATCACGGTACCTGCCAAGTCCGTAGCCAGTGGTTGAAGGTCCATCCCCTCGTATGTCTGCAGGTAATCCTGCAATGCTTTAAGGATCATAGGGAGCCGCCTCTCGTGATTTTTCTTGCCCCGTTCAGGATCTGACTGAGCTTATCCCGCTTCATACGTTCAAACCAAAAGGCTCCGCGCATAGGGGCCCCAGCGTGTTGCAGATTGACTTCTGTCAGCTCCTTCGGAGCTCGGCCCACCATCAGCTTGCCGTAGTATTGATAGCGAGCATATGGAGCGTTCCACACAACCTCGCCCTGTCCAGGAATGGTGCCCAGAATCCCGCTTTTCTTCAGCAGCCCTGTCTGAAACGGAGTGTATGGATCCGACAACCGAAGGACCTCGCTATCAACGAACATCTGTGCCGCATCATAGCGTCCGGACCATCGGTCGACGAAATTCGGATTCCACTCCAGCTTTGCCTTGGATCCTTTCGTGGTGAAAACAGCACCCCTGGGAGTCTCAATCCTCATCGCCCGGTCACCTCCCAGTGCGCCAGATCATCGCCATACTCCCGGGAGTCCACGTTCGTGATGGTGAACACATCATCGAACTGTTTGAGTTCGGCGGCTGAGTTCACAGGTTCGAATGTCAGGGCTCCGAGAGCGACTGTATCGCCGTTCTGGATGGTCCAGTAACCGGCTTTATTGGCGAGGGCTGCCCAGGCTTTAGGCTTCAGGTACGAACCCGTCACAGTAACGCTGTGGGGTATCAGCAGCACGAGCCCATCTGCACTGGCAACGCCGGTCTTACGAATCACGGATCCTTTGATGCCATCCCAGAACACGCCCTCCAGCACTGTCCGTTTCCACTTCTCAACGCCCGCCTCAACGTACTTGTTATAGATGGTTGCGGTATGGGGCAGCATCAGCACCACCTGACCTTTCTGACCAGCCCACCGAGGTAAAGTTGAGCCGCTTCATAAAGACGTTCCTGGTCCGATTTTGCCGCTTTCTGCTGGAAGGACTTCGACCAGGCTCCCACTGATTGGCTGGCCAGATCACCCCCCCGCTCATTCGTCTGCCAGGCTTCGGCAACAGCGCAGGCAGCCATCTTTGCATTATCAGTAGTCGGATCTAAATCCGTTACTGCGCTGGTCAGATAGCTGCCTGCACGTGTTATCAGCCGATCAAAGTCAGAGCTGGGTATGGCAGTCCCTTTATAGGTTCCTGTGTAATAAGTGTAATCAACCATACCCGCTTACCTCCTTAGCCCAGAGCGCGGACAGCCAGTTCCGGATACATCGTTTTGTAGCCGTAGAGGACGTCCATGCTCAGCATTTCTTTCTTGTACTTCATGTCGTAACCGCGGACCACGCGCAGGGTCACGCCATTGTAGGAAGTCACATAGGACTCTACGCCGGCGGGAGCTGCCAGAGGGCGGGTGACGAAGGCGAAGGCATTGGGATTGAACGACAAGTTCGCGGTGTGAGAAGCCACGAGCGTAACTGCGACATCGTTCGCGATTGCGGGCAGAACCGGATATACGTTGACTTCCGCGATGGCGTTCGCGGCTGCGTCCTCGGTGTCAGCTGTCACAACGTAATTGTTGCCGCCGATCGTCAGGATATCGCCCTTCACGAGCTTACCAGTGAGGGACACACCATCGATGGCCAGTTTGGTAGCGCCGGCAGTAACTGCGCCATTAACCTTTACGGTTGTGGCGGCTGTGATCCCCGTGGCGTGCGCCTTCACATCCTGGCACATGTAGTTGTCCAGGCCGAAGATGCGACCGATGGAACCTTCTCTGAGCGCCTGGGTGGAACCGGCTTTCTCAGCGTTGACAATCGCATCGATCGTGGTGAATTTGGCATCAGCTGCAGCGTCCCATACGGCAACGCGGCCAAGCATCGGAACCTTGCGGCTGTTCAGGGCCAGACGGACATCCGAGAGGTCTGTCAGTGCATCAGGAGTGGCACCCGCTACGCCGCAGGAATACGGGATGTCCTTGTAGAGGTACAGGCCATCCGAGTTGATCTTCTCAGCCAGGGCTACAGCTGCGGGCTCGAGGAACAGTCGGTTCAGGTCATCAACATTGGTCGCGCGCTGAACAGCGCCGAACTCGATGTCTACTGTTGCGAGCTTGTCGAGAGTGACCTCTACGGACTGCTCAGTTACGTTCTGAGCGGATGTCCCTGTGCTTTCATCGAACTCAGATGCAGTCAGGATGACAGGTTTCTTGACCTGGATCGTGGCGCCTTTCCCGTTGACGAAGGTCTCGGAATAGTCCTTGTGAACCAGGTTCGGGAACACAAGGTTTGCAATCAAGCGGGGAAGGGTTTGTCTTGCGATTTCTTTTACGGAAATAAAAGTGTTAGGCATGAGTTATTCTCCTTTTTCGTGGGTTATTTTTTAGCTGCCGCGACCGTCTTGTAATACTCATCGTCGGTCATCTTGTCGTAGTCTGGAGTGCCTCCAGGCTGGTGTGTTCCGCCGCTGCTGGTTGTCATGGTGGTCTGTTGTCCGCCTGCGGGTGTTTCATCAAAGAGGTAAGCGTCCGTCTCCTTCAGCTTGGTCAGCTGCTCGTTGAGCCCGAGAATATTCTCGCCGTCCAGCTTGATCACGGACATGTCTAAGGCGGCTTTGGCCAGCTTGGGGTTCTTGGTCTTGGCGGCGGTCAGAGCCCGTTCGACCGCATTGTCCAGGCGAAGGTTGCCTAGTTCCTTCTCGGCTTCCGTCTTCGCGCTTTCATACTTTGTTTTCCAATCGTCAGCAGCTTTCTTGATCCCTTCAACGTCCATGCCTTTGAAGGACTCAATCTGCTTATTGGCGTCCGTCAGCTGCGTATTCAAATTCTTGAGCTCTGTTTCCTTGGCGGTCGCCTTGGCCTTTTCAGCTTCCACATCCCTACCGTTTTCAGCCATGATTTTATCGATAACGTCCTCGGCAAGTCCCATTTCCTTCAGCTGTTCTCTTTTCATATTTATCCTCTCATGGCTACGCTGTTTAACGAGGTCGCGTCCTCGTGCCATCCTGCATTGTTACGCCCGCAGGTGGGCGAATTGGAAGGGTTAATGAGCCTGTTTAACGTCAGTGCTCCCTGACGAGATAGGAAGGATCACCTCCTGATTTTAGGCATAATAAAACCACTCTCAATTTGCTTGAAAGTGGTTCAAATTAACTCTATTGTTTCTATCTCATTTTCGTACAGTTCGGTGGTTCCGATGCAGATGCTCGCAATTTCAGGCGTGTTGTCCAGTTCCGAAGTGTATTCCACAACCTCACCGGTGTATACGTGCCCGTTTTTCAGTGTGACCTTAACTTTCCTGCCTTCATACTCCCAGAGCTTCACCGGTCAATCCCTCCTTTTCGCGGGCACCACATGGGTCCCGTTCTTGCTGTAATGAATTGCAAACGTATTTGTTGGCGTTCCTTCTCCAGTTTTCGGATTGACCCGCATCCCGATATCGTGATCCATCCGGACGAATTCTTTCTTGATCCAGTCGCCCTTGTCTGAGAAACGAATCTCCCCGGTGCCGTGATACCGGTCTATCAACTCCTGGGCGGTTTGTGCGTTCCCGAATATATAGCTTCGTCCAGATGTATACCCAGGATCCCCGAGAATATGCTTGTTCTGGTTGCCGAGATTCAATGTTTTCGGCGTGAGCAGTGAGCGGATCTCTTCGCGGACCGTATCCCTCTTCTCGTTATACGCTTTTTCAGATTCTTCAGCAATTTTAAGGGTCCTTCTGTGGGCCTGGGTCGCCCTTCTAGCGGCTTCTCTACCAAATCCTCCAAGCTGCGCCCGGTCCATTTGCGGTCTCATGCCGGTCTGCTTAATGAAATCCTTCAGCTCACCGCGCCAGTGGGCGATCTTTGCCGCGGATTCCTCGGTTGGGAGCTGCGCAGCCTCCATAACCGTGTATTCCCGTTTACACCTCCGGATCTGGCTTTCCATGTGCCGCTGCTTTTGGGACGCCTCGTAGTCGGTCAGCTGCTGGCCGTTATATGTGTGCTTCTTTGCGTCCATATCCTCGAGCTCTGCCTGGGTGTACCCTGGTTCACTGATTCCTTCGAAGAATGGGAACCAGCTGTGCCGGCAGTTCCATCCTCCGAGCCCTGGTCCAGTTCCGTACCCGGTTGCTTCAGCGAAATTCGGGTAGTCCGGATGTGTTCCGCTGCGGCTGAATATCTTCCCCTGCCACAACGCATGGCTTGGCCTAGCGCCGGCATGGGCCGTCACCTCAACGAGATCCGCACCCATCTGATCGGCCCGGGCATCCTGCAGCTTCAGGGCCGTCTGATTGACGCCGGTAAGCACCGCACGTCTAACGGCAACCTCGATGGTGTCCGTGCGCCCTGAAGCATATTCCTGGGCAGCGAGTCCTTTAGCTGCGAGACTCTTCACTGCGCCCCTGATCGCGCTGCCGTGATCAAAAGCCCCGGTAGTGATCTGCATGTACGCCCTATCCAGGGCATGCTCAAACTGCTTGGTAGACGTGTTGGCGGTTGTTCGGGCGAGGTTCTCAAACAGCCCGTTCGTCTTCTCAAGGCCTGCCGCCAGAACCATCTGGAGGTTAGGAGATACGGAGAGCGGGGGAGGATTCAGTCCAGCCTTCGTATAAACCGCATCATCGAAGCCCAGCGCTTTCTCTGCGGCTTCTTTCATCAGCTGCTCGATCTCGTCCCGAGTACGCCCGGTCTGCGATGCAAGCGCCTGCACGACGTAATCGCGGTAAGCGCCCATCTCGATCAGCTTTTCGTATTGATAGGCCGCGGCAGGGATGTAGTAGTCATACGTGCTGATCCGCCGGGCCATATCAGCCAGTATATCCGCTTCTGCCTGACTATAAAGATCAAGGAGCTCTTGGGGCATGTTGTCCAAGTATTCGGGCCGGAGCATTAGCTGCCTCCGCTCTCGAATATCCCTGGATTATCGCTCACAACCATGTGAATAGCAGCGGCAATGCTGTCTACTTCTCTCTCGTCGTGAATGCTGTGGCCGTTGAGGTCAAATATCGCATGGATCAGCTCGTGAAGAAAATCGTGCTCCATCCTCCCCTTGGCCATAGGCCTGATTCGGATTTCAAGCTTGCAGTAGTCTATTTCACCTGTGTAGTTGGTGCCCAGGCTGATATTGTCGGTTATCAGCACGTTGTAGACCTTAGCGCCCACTTTTACTTTCTCAGGAATAATCATTTAGCTGCACCTCCGAAGCCCATCAGCTCGTCGTCCGTCATCTCAACTCCGACCATCTTCTTGGCGGTGGCCTCATCTTCGCCTTTCCATTTCATTCGATATTCCCACTTCTGCATGAGACCATCGCGGATCTCCGCCTGGTCTCTCAGGCGCTCGGATTCTTTATCGATAATATACCCGTCATCGAACTTCACGGACACCAGGGAATCGACATTCACATTCTGGCCAAGGACCTCTTTACCAACCCATAAGATCGACTTTACCAGGCTCTTGAGTGCGTCCTCGATGGCGATGTAGTGCTTGCTGGCGTTCTGTACCAGTTCCTGTTTATCGCCGGTGTACTGGGTAGCTGTTACAATGCTGCCTGCGTTGAACTGATAGTGCTTCGTGCCAAGCCCGCATTTGAAGGACAGGTAATCCAGCTGCGCTTGAACGCCGTCTTTGTTCTCCTGGACCCTGAGAGTGGGGTTGAATTCATGGATCATCGTGTTGTTACCGTCTTTGTCGATGAATCCATCACCCATGCCGACGAAGAGCTGCTGAGCCATATCGTCAGGCGTGAGTGTGACCCCGTTTGCATCGGTCTGGGTCAGCTGCTCATTGATGAACACCTTCTTCCCGCCAAGCTTGAAGTCCCGGCAGAAATTGTTATAGGCAAGGTCGACGCCTTCCAGGGTATCAATCGCACAGGCGTATACTGAGATGCCCAGGCCTGTTCCCTCATCGATGTTGTTGATGATATTCGGCTTCAGGATAACAAACAGCGGTATATCTGACCCGGTATTGAACTCAGGGAGGATTCCGTCCGGTAAAGGTGCCTCTTTCAGACTGCCTTCTTCTTCCGTGAAGAATTGATTCCGGATCGTATAGCTTCCGTTTGCCAAGGCATGCGTCTCAATGTAAACGAGCTTATTGCCCTTGATCAGTACCTCGGACACGAAGGCTGCGTCAATGATCTTCCCGCGCTTGACTGTCAACGGGATGATGTTCATCGCCGCTAGGTATTCAATGCGGATCCGTGTGCCTGGGTCTTTGATCACGACGTCACCCTGAAGCTTCATGCTATCCAGTCGCAGCACGAAAGCACCGGTACCGGAATAGAAAGCCTTTTCGACCAGCTCGTTCGCCTTCAGCCAGAAGTCATTGGCTTTGAATACGCCGTCTGAATCCGCTTCCTTGCCCAGGATGAACAAGGATCCCGGCTTGTCCTCGATGACGATTTCCGTTTTCTCGTTCAGAAGGATGGACGCCCAGTCCTCACAGACCTTCTTGGCCATCTTCAAGGTGTAGAGCTTTCGGTCGATCAGCTTGCCGTTGTAGCCACGTTCCTGGAAGTGATGAAACGGCTTAAAATAACCCTTCCACCAGGCCCGCCATTCCTCGATATGCTTGTAGTAGTCACCGGTCAGGTGATAACCGTGTGTTTTGTTCAAGTGCTCAATAACCGTTGCGATGTTCAAGCTCTCACCTCCTCGGAAGCAGCTGCTTCATAAATCGTTCAAACGAATATTCGAATGCGTCCAGGATATCGATGTCCGTGCTGAAGTTATCAAGTCGGACATCCTTCCCGTCGTTGCTCGCTTTCTCATCCCAGACAGCATTCTCAAGGCCGCCCTTCACGCGTTTGCAGTCTTCGTGTATAAACAACCTGCCAGCATTCAGCAGCGTATTGGCGCAGTATATCCGCTGCGCGATCTCGTTCTTGGCGCTGTCGCCCAACTGGATCGTAAGCCCGGCCTGCCGGCAGGCCTTTATGAGTCCATTGATCAGGTACTGAGCCTCACTGTCAGCGAAGCCGTAGCGGATATAGACCCCTGGGTATGTCTCCTGGATCCGTTTGTGAAAGGCGATGAATTCACTGTTCACGCGGTCAGAGTCGATATCGCCTTTTCGCCCTTCGATGTTGTAGTCCATCAGGACCGTGACCTTGGAGAAGTTCCTGTGGATCCCGGTGGCGACAAATGTCGTAAGGGATCTGTTCCCGCCGAAGTCGATGCCGATCGATATGAATTCGATATCCGCGCAATGTCTCATTTTGGCGGCTTCATTTTGGAAGCTTACAGTGTATTTGCCAGGCATATCAGCGAACTGACGGTAGATAAGGCCCTCGGCAATGCAGCGTTTACCTTCGATGTCGCGCTTATACCAGACGCTCTCCTTGTCGTACTGGCTGATGATCTCCAGGCGTCGCTGTTCAGGGATATTGATATTGTCGAATATGGTGAACTGCTCGTAATTGTACCCGCCGAGCAGAATGCCCTCATCGGATAAACGCTTATACTTGTCGATGTATTCGGAGTATATCGGAGCCTTGGGATTGTCTGGGTTAAGGTCCCAGAATATCTTACGTCTCTGAGCTGCCAGCTGCCGGTTGAACGCCTCTTTGATCGTGCTGTCATGGTGCAAATTAATCTCGGTGGCGATCCACATCCCGTAGGAATTCCCTCGGATCCTCTGGTAGCTGTTGGCCTTGGCGCCACCTGCGAATATGACGATACGCTGGCGGTTATCGGTATCAGGGCCCTTGATATAAAGGCAGTCGTTGTCTTTGTACTTGCCCCAGCGGCACTGACCGCGGAAGATATATTCCAGTCCGAAGCCATTCGCGTCGCCGATATTCAGCTTCGCATTGGCAATCGTGGATCCGGTCGCCAGATGAATCTTATCGGGAGTGGTCTTTATCTCGTGGGCGAAGGCATAGACGTTATCGATGGTCTTGCCGGCACGAACAGCACCCTCTGCGAAGTTGAATGTGCTGTCCACGCAGCTGCGGATATACGCTTTGTGCTTGTCGGAAAAATTGTATGGGATCGTCTTTCGTCTTTTTTTAGCCATAGATATCAGCATCCGTTTCGGTCAGGTCTTCGGTTTCAGCACCCTCGCCCTTGATCTTCGACACCTCGGCGCGCAGCTTATTGATGCGCTCTTTCTGTTCCTGCGTCGCTAGATCCCAGTTCTTGTGGACCATTTCATCATATTGCCTGATCATGCCGTTTAAGGCCGTCATGGCCTTCGATTGGGCCTGAAGGAAACTTGCCTGTTTATCCCATGCGAATTGCAGCTCATACGTCTCCGAATCGGTGGCCGGTCCGCTGGACGTACTCTTTAGGACCTTAGTCAGATCATCCTGGCTCTTCACGTGCATGATCTGCTGGGCGCGGATGATAGCTGCGTACTGGATGCTGATGTTCTGCCAAAGGATGTCCAGCGGTTCAAGGGCGATAATGCCTGTCATCAGATCCTGAGTCTCTTGGGGGAGGAAGCGTTTCATGAACCCGTGCTTCTCTGCATTCGAATTCCCCCGCGGGACACTGGACGCATGGCCCACGGTGTTCTTGTTTCCCTTTTGGCCGCCTCGTTTGCGAACGTTCGGTTTACTATCCGAGCGTTCGTTTCCCCAGCCGTATACACTCTTCCATCTTCGGACGGTCCCTTCCGGAAGATTAAGCTGCTTTGAAATTTCGATAAGTTTCATGCCCTGCATAAAAAGGCGCTGTGCTTTCTCAGCATCGGGATTCCTGGCTTTAGGCATATCACCTCACCTACCAATCGTTTTGTTTAGCATATGGGCCGTCCCTAGTCATCAGGGGGGTATCTCTGACGTCCCAGCTGGAACAGCCTCGTTCAGGATCTCGGTGTAATACGCTTCCTGCTGCGCTGATATTTTCTCCGCAATCGCGGCCAACTTACACCCAAGATAGCAGATTCCAGCAATCGCAATCAGTATCATGATCATGCAGATGGCCCTCTCAAATTGTCTCATAGCTTTTTATCTCCCGAAGGAGGAACCCCGGCTGAAGGAGGATGACAGTCGGGGTTCCATGATTGCTGTGCACAGCACCGCTCATCATCAATCGTGCAATGGGTTATATCAACGCAGGGGACGCCATAATACCTGCAATAATCATCAAGATTGCCGTGTTCCTTATTCTTCATGTGGCACCTCTTGGGCAAAATGGATGGCATAATAAAACCCGGTCCAGTTAAGGATCGGGTTCTCGCGCATTTCTTGATACTATCATCCTAGCACAGGTCAGACCGACATGTCGCCGACATCTTTTCGAATCTCTGAAAATATCCGCTCGACGTGTCGTTTTGAGAAGTGCATCTCCCAGGCTATGTGCCTGTTCGTGTACCCTTGCATCCTCATCACAATCGCCTTTTTCTTGATGTCGCCGAAGCAGCACATTGCGGTTTCAAGCTTCTCGCACTGGATCCTCATGTCTCTCAATTCCTGTTCAAGCCCTTGAATCTGAATCAATATATCCATCAGGCGGTGCATCGACTCCTCGGGAGGGATCACCATCATCCCCGACTGGACCCGCTCGGTGCTGTAATCGATGCCGCCAATATGTCTCATTCCGCCGCTCAGTATCTTATCCCGCTCACGACTGGCGGTTGCAAGCTGTGATTCCACTGCGGCGATATCATCACATACCCTCCGATACTCCCTGATTATTCTCATTCGTCACCTCTTTGATGGCCCTGTCCAGATACCAGGCGGCTTTTTTCAAATCTTCGACGCCGTTCTTGTCCTTGTAGCGGTGCAGATACTTGCGGGTATTGTTAAGGCAGAACCCCACAAACTCTTCCTGGGTGCTCACTTGCCTTATGTAGTCAATGCACTCTATGCCACCGCCTTGGGTGTAGTGGCTCGGGTGATTTACCGGATCGTGCGCCATATTCAGGCCCCCATCTTCAGCAGCGTGTCCATCAGGACCTTCGCCGCTTCGGCTCTCCCTGCTTCATAGCCCCGTTGATACTCCCGGTTGAATTTGTAAATGATATCTGCCAATGATTCGGAGATGCCTTCCGGTGATCGTGAATCATCGTGCTTGACTACCTCATAGGGGATTGGTTCCTCGTCAGAGAAATTACAGCCGATGGGCTCCTCCGGATGAAGGTCTATGTATGGCTCAGTGTTTTCCGGAACGCTTGGTGCAACGGGTTCAGCGAGTTTGACACCTTCTAAGGCTTTCTCAAATTCGGGATTAATTGTTGCGGGTTTACGGCCTTCAAGGGCATCGGGTTTTCTGGATTCAGGCTGCATACCTGGTACACCCCCCCCTGTCACTTCTTGGGCTTTAGGTGGTCTGCCTCTGCGCTTCATATTCGTCACGTCTGTGATTCTCTCGCTGGTTTTATTCATATTCGCATACCTCTCTTTCTCCTCATCGGTCATTTGTCGGGTTATGGCTTCAGGTGCTCTGTATTGGGCGTCCCATTCCGCTTCTCTTGCAGCTGATAGTATAGACATGTGTTACCTCCACTTCTCGATCCTTGCCTTCAGGCTGTCCAGTAAGGTCTGCTGCACATCGCCTTTATCTGTCAGGGCTCTGGCCACGTCCTCATCACGGCCGCCTTTAACCAGCAACTGGTGGATGATGACCTTCTGGGTCTGGCCTTGCCGGTTAAGCCGTTTTACTGCCTGTTGATAAAGCTCCAGGCTCCAGTTGAGGCCGAACCAGATCATATGGTTGCCCCCGTCCTGAAGGTTCAGCCCGTAGCCGGTGGAAGCCGGATGGGCAAGCAGGACATCAATCTGCCGGTTGTTCCAGTCATGCTGATCCTGAACCGTCTTCAAGGTTCTGACCTTCAGGTTCTTCGGCAGTGCTGCCATGATGCGGTCCCGGTCATGCTGAAAGCTGTAGAAGATCAGTACCGGCTGCCCGTTCAGATTCTCGATGGTCTCCAGCAGCGCTTCAATCTTGCAGTTATGCACCGTATGCACCGTTCTGTCCTCATCATAGATGGCCCCGTTGCAAAGCTGCAGAAGCTTGTTTGAAAGGGCGGCTCCGGAGGTCACGGAGACCTCACCGCCCGGCAGCTGAAGAATCATCTGACGTTCCAGCTCCTTATAGGCTTTTTCTGCTTTCGGATCCAGCACCACCCAGACGGGATCTACGACCTCGCCCGGCAGCTCCAGGTAATCCTCTGCGCTCATGGAGATGCAGATATCCCTGATTTGTTCAGAGACTGCAGCATGGGCCTGCTCTTTCTGCACGTACCCCTGCCGGCCTGATGAGTCCACCTGGAAGTTGTCGAAGTAGTGCTCCCGGTACTGGCCTATTTTCTTATGCAGCCTTTCGCCCTGGTCCAGCAAATATACCTGGGCCCATAAATCCATCAGACCGTTTGGCGCCGGGGTACCCGTCAGGCCGATGATCCGCTTCACGTGGGGACGGATGCACTTCAGGTCCTTAAACCGTTTTGCCTGATGGCTCTTGAAACTGGACAGCTCATCCACCACGACCATGTCGAAGGGCCAGCAATTCTTATAGTGACCCACCAGCCAGCTGACGTTCTCCCGGTTCGTGATGTAGATATCCGCATTGGTATTCAGAGCCCGCAGCCGTTTCTTCTCCGGCCCGAGAACCGAAGCGATCCGCAGATGCTTCAGGTGGTCCCACTTTTCGGATTCCAGGTTCCAGGTGATCTCGGCCACTTTCTTTGGGGCGATCACCAGAACCTTATTCACCTCGAACCGGTTGTAAAGCAGATCATTGATTGCCGTCAGAGTGATGACAGTTTTTCCTAAACCTAACCCATGTCTAAAAACAGACCTATTTCTTTCTGGGCAATTGCTCGCTCGATTGTATATCTTTGGTAGGCGTGTGGTTTAAACATCATGTGGGCATCACCTCACTTATCAGGTCATCAACTTTCTCAAGGCTGTCGATGATCCGCACATCATTCCCAAGTTTCCTCAGCACCCCTATCTGCAGATCTTGAATCGGTGAAGTCTTACCGCCCGGCTTTTTCAACTCTACAAATTTCACGGTGCCGCCTGGCAGAAGAACAATTCGGTCCGGGACTCCTGCGTTCCCGGGAGATACAAACTTGAAGGCGACCCCTCCCAGCTTTTTCACTTCTCTCCTCAGATACTGCTCTATCGTTTTCTCGTCCATTATTCCTCCAATTGCGTGTAATCTTGTATCCGAAATTCCTATACGTGTGCGTATACAGGTGCATCAGGTGATTTACATGTGCGAATATCCTTTATATTCTTTATTTATTATTTATATATATATTTAAAGTTACTTAGTTACATATAAGATATAAAACCCTCTAATTTCAATATTTTGAGAGGTGTAACATACGCGAAACTTTTAACGTTTTGAAAATTACTAAGTTACTCGGAGAAAGTTTCACTTTTCAGAAGTTACAGCTCGCTTCGTTACAGGATTTTAAAGCCCTTTTGCACACCGTGCGGCCCAAATCTTGCCGCCTGGTCAATCCTCGTCAAGCCCCGAAGCGACCCAAGAATCCCGTTGATCTCCATCGCCTCATAACGTTTCATGTGCTTGATGTCGCCCTTCAGACACTCCACCCAGACCTCCACAGCGCAAATCCTATCGCGCTTCTCTGTCTCGCCGGTGTATGCCTGGTGCTCAAAGCTCCAATATGCCTGCCGCTGCTCAACAGATCTCCGCCCCCAATCTGAAGGTACCGGCTTACTGATGAATTCCCGGATAGCGCCCTCTTTTGCTGATGTCTCCCGGTGAATCTCTTGCTCTGCCAGAGCTTCTTCAGCCTCAACACCCATCAAGTATAGAGGTTCTCCCATGCTCCAGTAGATCACGGCTTCTGCCCATACCTGGTCCACTTCTGCAGGCAGCTGGTCGAAAACGCATTTAGCCGCCGGCCGCACCCCAACGTCCACTGGCCAGAACCTCCGGTTCCCGGTCCTGTCTTTCAAGAACTCGGTATCGTTGGTTGTTCCGAAGAATACGCCGTTCCTCGGGAAACGCTTCGTGTGTGTCGAGAATGGTACCCGGAATATGTCCTCCGTCCTGGACAGAAACTGTTTTACTGAGTTGGTCTCAGACTTGGAGAGGCCGTTAAGCTCTCCCATCTCATTGATCCAGACACCCTGGATGAGTTCCGAAGCTTCCTTACCCTCGCAGGTGATTAGGCTGTCTGAATACCATTCTCTCCCCAAGAACCGCAGGAATGTACTTTTGCCGATGCCTTGGGGGCCGGCGAAGATGGCCATGGTATCAAACTTGACGCCAGGGTTCATTGCTCTGGCCACGGCAGCCGTCAGCGACTTCCGGATCACTGCCCGGGTGTACGGTTTGTCATAGGCGCCCAGGTAATCGGTCAGCAGAGTATCCACACGGGGGACCCCATCCCAACTCAAGCCTTTTAAATAGTCCTTAATGGCATGACGCTCATGGCGGGATATGCAAAGGGCCATGGCGTCTTTTATCTTGTCCTTGCCGGTGATACCATAGGTCTTTTCCATGTAGTGCCGGAGTCCGGAATCATCCGTGTCCTCCCACTGTCGGATCTTGTCCGATGGGTTCCAGGGAAGAGCCCCATCAATGACAGCCCGGTTGCTGAAGAGGTCATAGTAGACCTTACCCGCCAGCAGCGGATCGTTCTCCAGGATGATTAGGATGTTGTCCACCGTTTTGGCAGGGGCTCCCGTGATGGGGGAAGTTATCAGTTTCCTGAACCAGTCCGAAGGATCCTCCAGCGGCTGCGAAAAATCCGTATTGGCGTTCTCATAGCGTTCTTTGTTAAGCAGGGTCACCACTAACGTGTCCTGCACCGCCAGCTCAGCCATGGCCTGGTAGGATGGCAGCTTGTTAGTAGGCGTGCCGTCTTTGGCGCCATAGTCGAGATCGCCGAACTGGTGGAGCCGTACCAGGTCGAAGGCGTTACAGAGCTTTCCGCCGGCGGGATCCGTAGCATGGTGGGAGAATATGAACTGCCCTTCTCCGTAAATGACGGCCCCGCCAAAGGTGCTGCCTTTTGAGTATGTATATCTGGTTTCGTCCTCCGTGGTCAGGTAGGCTTCCGGAATGAATGCTTCGATGGCCTGCAGCACATCGTAAGTCTTACAGAAGGCCCCCACGATGCCTTTCTTCGCAGTTGGGTCTTCCTGTTTCTCTGCCAGCTTCTTCTGGGTCTGAGCGACCCCGGGAACCTGTGCCCATTCCGTGTGGTTTCGCCAGTCCTGGTACATCCGGAGGACAGCGTCCACGTCCAGGAAGGGCTTATCCTCGTAGGTGTATATATACTGCGAGTCCCTCGAGACAGACGGCCAGTACATCAGCCTAGACGCTTGGAAGGTCGTGGGGTCACACCATTCTATGCCGATCAGCTCCGCCATCTTCCGGGCAGAGGGTTCATATTCTTCGCCGGTGGTCGAGCGGTTCAGCGGAAACAGAACTCTCAGCCTGGGCTTGATCGCCTCATGCTTCCGGGTGCTGTAGACCGCATAGGCGCATCCCAGATTCTTGATAGCCAGCAGCACCTTCTCCGTATCACCGGAAGGAATGTTGTCCAGGTCCAGCGTGATGACGTCCCGGGAGATGATGTTCTTTTCAAAGCGCCGGCCATCCTTCAGAACCCCCCCGACAAACCCCCCGACGTCCTTCAGTTCGTCCTGCTTGGCTTTGGTCAGTCGGTTGTATTCTGCCAGGGTCTCCAAGGATTTAACCGGCTGGGCAAGTTTGTGGATCAGCTCCGACCACCACAAGGTCTGAGAGGGCCAGTTCGTTGCCTTCCTCGATCCGCCGGCGCTGATGCTTAGCTGTTTATCATTAATCACTTCACGAGCCTCCCTAGTCTTTCTTATAGAAATCCGTTTCGAACCCGTCCCCCTTCAAAATGAGCCCGGGCGCCCAGTCAATCGGTTGGCTGAGTACATCGTTCATCCGTTTCAATGCTTCTTCTGCAGGTGTCGCCTCGGAGATGATCTCATCGTGGACGTGCATGGTGATGGCGTATCCTGCAGCGTTAACACGGATGAGCGCTTCGGCCAGACAGTCCCGAGCCACGGCCTGGACGATGTTCTCCACCAGCTTCCCTCCGTAGGTGCCGATCTCCCCCCACTTCTTGGTCTCTTGGTTAACCCCGTGATAATGGAGCGCCATTTTGCCGAACCGGTTTTCTTTGAGGAACGGCTGCGGATAATAGAGCTTCCGTCCGCTTGGGAGCAGGATAGTCAGGAAGGAAAGTCCGCCGCCATGCTCTAAATCAAACACACATCCTGCGACCGACTGCCGGGCGCCGGTGTCCATCAGACCAGTTGCCGCGTTCTCGCACTGGTACCAAAGGTCGACGATTCTTTTATTCGCTGCACGCCACCGGCTTACGATATCCGGCAGCTCATCCTCAGTCAGTCCCATATTCAGTGCGCCCATCGTGATCAGCGCACCCTTGGAGCCGCCATAGCCCAGAGCCAGTTCCGCGATCTTGCCCTTCTGCCTGAGAGCGTACTCCGGATTACCTTTTGAGATATTCTCCAGCGGTACGCCGAACATAGCGCTGGCTGAAGCTTCATAGATTTTACCGTGAGTAGCGAAGACATCCAGCCGCCACTGCTCCCGCGCAAGGTAGGCAATCACCCTGGCTTCGATGGCGCTGAAGTCCGAGATATAGAATTTCGTGTCCGCTGCCGGCACAAATGCCGTGCGGATCAGCTGGGAAAGGGTATCCGGCACATTGCCGTAAATCAGCTTGAGCGCCTCCACATCCTTCTTCTTGGTGTAGTCCCGAGCCAGGTCCAGAGTTGGCATGTAGTTTCGTGGCAGGTTCTGCACCTGCACCAGTCGGCCGGCCCATCTGCCTGTCCGGTTCGCTCCGTAGAACTGGAGCAGCCCCCTGATCCGGCCATCCCCGCAAACCGCATTCCTCATGGCCACATATTTCTTGACTGAGGTCTTGGATAGTTCCTGGCGGATCTCCAGCATTCGCTTCGCTTTCGATTCATCCATATTCTCGATCATTCCGGAGACAGTAGCCTTCTGGAGGTTCTCGATATCCTCGCCCATCTCAGTTTCAAGCCAGGTGGTCAGCTGCTTGACCGATTTCGGATTGTCCAGGCCAGACAGTTCCCGGGCTTCCCCCATCAGCTCCGCGGTGATGACATCGGAGCAGTAAAGCGCCCCATCCACCAGATCTAAATCAACCGCTACCCCTCGGAGGTTAATTTCCTGGTCCAGTACCCAGAGCTTGTGCTCTGACTCTGGAATCGGGAACGGCTCCAGCTTGGCCTTCACGGCCATTTCCGTATAAACGTCCTGCCCGCAATATTGCTTGAACAGGTTCCACTTCTCAGGTTCGTGATGCGGGAGGATCCTGCGCCGAACATCTCTCGCCGTCGGAGCCCTGGGTATGCAGAACCTCCGGATCAAAGCCATACCGATTCCCATCTTCTGTTTGTCTCCCGCCAGCCCGATTGCCGAACCGATAGCGCCAAGCCCCGCAGGGTATCCGCAGTAGAGACCGTGGTGCATTGTGCAGACCCACTGAGTGAGCGGCAGATACTGCTGAAAGTGCTTCGAGAGGCAGTACCATTCGAATGGGGCGTTATATGCCCGCTTCTCGATAGCAGGATCCACGAGCAGGGGAAGCATGAAGTCCAGGTTCTCCCCTTGCATCAGATCCATGACCATCACCGGACCCCCATCGAGGGAGAAGCCGCAGAGCATAATCTCAAAGCTCGGGGACTGCACATATTTGTACATCCCCGAGGATCTGATATCTATGTCCGAAAAAGTTTCCAGATCGATAGATAATGTTTTCATTTAGATACCCATCACGCCAGCTACAACGGGCAGGCCAGTGATCGGGTCAATCTGCGGTGCTTGGTACTGAGGCTGTTGGTACTGGGGAGGTACTGGCGCCTGGTACTGCGGCGGCGCCTGCTGCGGGATGATACCGAAATCCTCTTCTGCTGTTGCTCTTGTTCCTGCCAGGGGCTCACCGTCCCGGAGCTTCTGGAGGTGGTTCAAATAGCAGCTGATTCCTTTTTTTCCGCTGTTCATGTAAGGCCCAAAGTTGATGGATACACGACCGTACATCCCGGAATATACCTCAGTTGCGTTCATAATAGGGTGCCCTGCGGCATCCAGAACGCCGGGCTTTGTGAACTTAGGATCAGCAGAAGTTGAGGCTGTGAACACCCAGCACCCTTTGCACTCCGGACCGAACGCTTCGCCGGAAGGCCTAACACCGTCACCATCATGAATCGGAGTGGCCACCATCGGAGGAACCAGACCGTTCCACACGCCTTTTCTTCCGTCTTCGATTGCTTCAGCGATACACTTATCAATCGCCTGCTTGGTCATCACATCACTCTTGGGGAGCAGGATTGTTGCACTGTATTTCTCTTTGCCGGAATTCTTGTCTACCCGTGGGCTCATCACGTTGAGAAAGCTGAATCGTACTTCGTTGGTCACCATTTTAGCCATTTTAGTGTCCTCCTTGGATGTTGAAATCCTCTTGTGCCGTTGCCTTGGTTATCGCGTCTCTCTTGTCATTCCCGTCTACCAGTGTCGGTTTGCCCGGACTGACCCTCACATAATCTGATACCGTCTCCTGGAAGGGCTTCTTACCCACCAGAGTTTCCACCGCCGCCAGAGTGAGCGGCTTTCGTTCGTACAGCATGTTCTCATCTATCCCGCTGCCGACTAGCGCCGCGAATGCCTGGTCCTGATCAGTGAAGGATCTGCTGGTTCTGCCGGCAACAGCTTTCCAGCCGGGAACGTCTGCCCCCTTCAGAACTTCCCCCAGTGCCCAGTCCTTCAGATCACTGGCCCACTTGGCCAGATCCTCCGCTTTCTTTATAAGAGCGCCGACCTCGAAGTGAGACAGCAGCGGCGGCTTCTTGAAATCCTCCTTCGCCAGTTCCAGATTCTTCTCCGCCCGACTGGTACAGATGGCCTTCGCCCGGCAGAATTTGCAGATCTCCTCGTCATAGTCCTGTTCGCCCAGGCCCAGATGCGCCATCTCAGCAATCGGCTTGATGGACTCACCCCATGCTTTGAGATCGATCACAGCAATCTGATCGCTGTCTGTGTTGCCCATTCGAGGCTGAAAGATGTGCATGTGGACGTTCCGGATATCGTAGAACAGGGAGTATTCATCAACTACTCCAAGAGCGTAGAGTTTCAGCTGCGGGTTGTCCTTTGCCGACACCCAATTGCGCCTTCCGTACTTGAAGTCCACAATGTGCAGATCGCTCTCTGCCAGGATGATGCAGTCGGCAGTACCGAACCCGTCTTTCGCGTAGGCATCGTAGGATACCCGCTTCTCGACCTGAACGTAAGGCTTAGTTCCCTGGTACGAAAGCATAAGCTCCTTCACATACTCCAGATAGGCGTCCGTTCCTCCATCCATCTCCTTCAGGTAAAGAGGATGCTCCTTCAGCTTCTTCAGGGAAGCATTGTACGTCCGGGTACTGATTGGCTCCACCACATACCGCCGCACCTTCAGTTCAGCGATTTCATGGGCCAGCGTGCCCTCCTTCGCCGAATCGGATGTCGTGTCCGGGAACTGCTCCTCCAGCCGTGCCGATGGCGGGCAGTGCAGCCACCGATGAGAGCTTGATGCAGAGAGTAAGGCATGCATCAGATCTTCACCCCCATGCCGATCAGGGACATTGCGAACGCGGGGAGCTGATCGGGCTGGAGCTGAGTCATGGCCTGCACACCGTACCGGCCCAGAAGACCCTGCAGATCTGCAATGCGCCCCTGGTCCTTTAGCTGCATGGCCGCTACGGAGAGCTGACTGATGGTGTAGTTAACTGCTGCTGTTGGCGCAACAGTCGGAGGAGGCGTTGGGAACGGGATAGCGGGAGCTGCTGTCGCCACAGGTTCGGGAACCGTCTGTATAGGAGCAAATGGCGGAAACGGGGCAGGTGGTGCTTGCGGAATAGGTGCTTGGACGGGCGCCGCTTCCGGAGACTGCGGCATGCTTTCCTGGACGTTTACCTTTACTGCTGCGCTCATGGCTGCGGAAAGCATAACACCGGTGAGATCCCGGATAGCGCCGGTCAGTTCTGGGCTGTCAATCGTGATTGTAATAGTCATAAATCCTCCTGAGTTTTGTGTTATTTTGTAGTGTCAATCCCTGTAATCTCGAAGAAAATAGCAGCATCGAATCCTGGCATCGTCAGGACGATGTTCTTGTTAGATTCTTCTTTATTAGTCCAGTTTTTAGCCCAGGCTTCTTTATACTCAATCACCTTCAGATAGCCTTCAGCTGTTTCCCACGAAGGATTCTTTGCTTTTTCTTCGTCCGTCATTCGCCATGCAGGGACCCAATCCGTCAAATCAAACCCACCATCTCGAAGAGCGTCATAATACTCTGAGTTATAAAAATCGGTCGCTGTCATCGGAAACTCCTTATTGAATATCCGGATGTTTGACTCAGCAGTATTGAATGCTCCGGATTCAAAATCACACTGATTAGCGAATCCGGTGTTCCAGTTCCCGGTGTTCCAGTTCCCGGTGTTGCAGTGCCCTGTGTTTCACTGCCCGGTGTTCCCGTGCCTGGGTTTCCCGGTC